>NZ_JBVHXY010000044.1:0-70896 GCF_055569215.1 Kitasatospora sp. NPDC029312
GGGAGGGGGGAGAAAGGTATTACTTTGCTAGAGAAAAACACGCCATTCCCCAACAAGAGCGGGGCACCCCCCCACAGGGGGGGGGGGGGGAGCTCCCCCCCCCCCCCCCCCCCCCTCCTCAACCGCGCGCCCGCTCAGGTCACCCGCACCGGGCGGACCTCGACCAGGTCGCCGGGGGCCGCGGGCATGCGGCGGGCCCAGGCGACGGCGGTGGCCTCGTCGGGGACGTCGATGACCCAGAGGCCGCCGAGGTGTTCGTGGCCCTCCCGGTACGGGCCGTCGGAGACCGGGGTGTCCGGGCCCGGGACCACCAGGCGGGCGCTGCAACTGCGCCGCAGGCCGCCGCCGTACCGGACGGTGACGCCGGCCTCGTGCATCGCGCGGCCGAACCGTGCGTGGGCGGCGTCGAGTTCGGCCTCCTCGGCCGCGCTCAGTCCGTTCCAGACCCGCTCGTCGCCGTGAATGAGCAGGGTGTATTCCATGGTTCTCAGTTCTCCGTTCGCACCGGCCGGTCGGTGCGCGGAGGCCCGTCGCAGCGACGGACCTCCACCCGACCCGATTCGCTGACCGGCAGTTTCGCCGCCCAGCGCAGCGCCTCCTCCTCGGAGGGCACGTCGATGATCCAGAGGCCGCCGACCTCCAGCACGCCATCCGCCGCCCGGGCCTCGCTCTCGGCGGCCGCCGGCCGGGCCAGCCGGGCGCCGTAGGCGATCCGCACCCCGGCCCCGGCCAGCTCCCGGCCGAAGGCGCGGTTGGCGGTGAACCGGGCCTCGCGCTCCTCGGGCGTCATGCGGTCCCAGTCGGTCTCCTGGCCGAAGACGAGCAGTGCGTACTCCATGTCCCCTCCCCGAAATGTCCCCTCCCCGAAGCGGAGGTCGCCTCACATCTGCCGGTGCGCCAGGCGGGCGAACAGCCCGTCGCGGTCGGCCAGCAGTTCCTCGTAGCGGCCCTGCTGCACCACCCGGCCCTGGTCCATCACGATGATCCGGTCGGCCTCGGCGACGGTCGACAGCCGGTGGGCGATCACCACCCGGGTGGCGTTGAGCCGGCGGGTGGATTCGGTGACCAGCCGCTGGGTGGGGTTGTCCAGCGCACTCGTCGCCTCGTCGAAGAAGACGATGCGGGGCCGGGAGACCAGCGCGCGGGCGATCATCAGGCGTTGCCGCTGGCCGCCGCTGAGGGTGCTGGTGCCTTCGGAGAGCACGGTGTTCATACCCATCGGCATGGCCGCGATGTCCTTGTCGATGCCGGCCATCTCGGCGGCGGCCCAGGCGTCGTCCAGGGTGTGGTTGGTGGAGCCGACGATGTTGGCCTTGATGTCGCCGGCCAGCAGCGCGCCGTTCTGGAGGACCACGCCGCACTGGCGCCGTACCGCCGAGACCTCGAGTTCGCCGAGGTCCTGGCCGTCGTAGAGGACGGTGCCGCTCTCCGGCCGTTCGAAGCCGAGCAGCAGGCGCAGCACGGTGGACTTGCCGCTGCCGGAGGGGCCGACGATGGCCACGAACTCACCGGGTTCGATGCTGAGCGTGACGTCCTGCAGCGCCGCCGGCCCGTCCTCGCCGTAGCGGAAGGTGACGTGGCTGAGGCCGAGGCGGCCGGAGAGGTCGCCCGGGTCCGCCTTGCTGTCGTCGACCTCGGGCTTCTCCTCGAGGATCGGCCGCAGCCGCTCCAGCATCGGCACCACGCCGAGTGCGGTGACCGCGGCGGAGGTGAACTGCAGGCTGGAGGCGATGAGCAGGTTGAAGGCGGTGAAGAAGGAGAGGAAGACGGGGATCGGCACGGCGCCGTCCAGCGGGCCGGCGATGACGCCGAAGATCACCACCGAGCAGACCAGCGGGAAGCCCGCGTTGAAGGTGGTGACGGCGTTCTGGATCCGGCGCGAGGAGGCGGCGAGGCCGCGCCCTTTGCCGAGTTCGGCGGCCCACACCCCGAACACCCGGTCCTCGGCCGCGGTGACCCGCAACTTGGGGACGGCGGTGAGCAGTTGGAAGACCCGCGCGGACATGGTCTGCTCGTGCGCGTACAGCTTGCGCTGCCAGCGGATCTCCAGCCGCCCGGCGGCCAGGCCGACGCCGACGCCGACCAGCACCAGCAGGGTGGCGAGGCCGGCCAGCCGCAGGTCGTAGAAGAAGACCAGCACCAGGTTGGCCAGACCGGTGAGCAGCCCGAGGGTCGCCGTGGTCATCATCCCGGAGAGGGTCTCCTGGGCGGCGCTGACGCCGAGCACCGTGGTGCCGAGCTCCCCGGTGGAGTAGTTGGCGAAGAACGGCGCGGGCAGGGACAGCAGCCTGGTCCAGACGCCGACCTGCATCGCGGCGGTGGAGCGGCTCTCGATCCGCAGCACCGCGATGTTCTGCACGATGGACAGGGCGGCCACGGCCATCGCGGAGCCGATCACCACCAGTGCGCCTTCGGTGATCAGGTTGCGCTCGGCGTGGGCGACGAAGGTGCCGAGCACCTCGCCGGTCATCACCGGGACGAGCAGGCCGATCAGCGCGACCAGGGCGGCCATGCCGGTGAACATCCACAGGTCCTGCCGGTTGTTGCGCAGGCCGAAGCGGAGCAGCCCGCCGACGGAGCGGACGGTCGCCGGCAGCGGCCGGTACAGCACGGTGGCCTTGTTCTGCAGCTCGGCGGCCAGCTTCGGGGTCAGCGGGGTGACCTTGCCGCCCTCGGCGAGGACGTAGCCGTTGCCCAGCGGGAGCAGGGCGACGGGGGCGCCGGCCTTGCGGTAGCCGACCATCGCGCCGAGGTCGTTGCGCCACCAGGCGCCGTCCAGCCGGACGGCCCGGGTGCGGACGTTGGAGGCGAGCGCGATGGCCTGGAGCCGGTCCAGCCGCCGGTCGTGGCCGGTGCCGTGGACCGGGGCGGTGACGGTGAAGCCCTCGTGCGCGGCGACCAGCCGGGCGGCGGCGAGGGTCGGCTCGTCGCCGGTGGCGTCGCCGATCCGCAGCCGGGAGGCGGTGTCGCGCAGGATGGTCTCGAAGCCGCGCGCGGAATGGGCGAGGGTCCCGGCGTCGCGCTCGCGCCGGGTGGTGATGAGGTCGGTCTCGGTGCTGCGGCGGGCTTCGATCCGGCGGTCGACGGCGTCCAGCAGCCGTCCGCAGTGGGCGGCGAGGCGTTCCCAGAGGCCGCCCTCGTCGAGCAGTGAGCGGGGGGAGCGGGCCCGGACGACCGCTGGTCCGGCCGCGACCAGCCAGTCCCGTTCGGTCAGGCAGATCTCGGCGCCTTCGGTGAGTTCGCCCGCCGAGCCCTCGGGGGCCTCGACGGTGCCCTCCTCGATCCGCACCCACTGGAGGCCGTCCACCGAGCGCAGCGCCTGGCCGCGCTTGAGGGCGGTCGGCCCAGCGGGGTCGAGCGGGGTGAACTCGCGCGGCGGCAGGGTGTCGCGCAGGGCGCCGGCGAGCGCGGTGAGGCCTCGGCCGAGCCCGGCCAGGAACTGGTCGGCGGCGAGCTGTTGTTCGCTCTCGGGCAGGGCCCGGACGGCCGCGCCGGCCGCGGTGCCGCACTCCCGGCCGCGGGCGGACAGGCCCTCGACCCAGGAGGTGGCGAGGTAGGACAGCTCGGCGCCGAGCACCGGGCGGGCGACGATGCCGCGCCACGGCCCGGCGGCCGCGCCGGGCACCAGGGTGCCCGCCTCGATCCGGCAGAGGAAGTGCCAACGGCCTTGCGGTGCACCGGCGTCGAGCCGGACGGCGAACAGGTCGACGGCGCCCGAGCGGACCAGCAGCATCCGCCCGGGGTCGTCCAGCACGAGGTAGCGGTCGGTGAGCGGCTCGACCGGCTCGGCCGCCTCGGTGAAGAACGGTGAGAAGACTTCCACGGTCAGGCTCACAGTTCGTCCTCCTCCTCGCGGCGCGCCGACTCGATGAGCGCGGTGTAGTGGCCGCCGAGCGCCAACAGCTCTTCGTGGGTGCCGCGTTCGACGATGTCGCCTTCGTGCAGCACGATGATCTCGTCGGCGTCGCGGACGGTGGAGAGGCGGTGCGCGATGATCAGGCAGGCGCAGCCGCGGCGGCGCAGGTTGTCCATGATCACGCGCTCGGTCTCCGGGTCGAGCGCGCTGGTGGCCTCGTCCAGCACCAGCAGGGTCGGCTCGGTGGCCAACGCCCTGGCCAGCTCCAGGCGTTGGCGCTGGCCGCCGCTGAAGTTGCGGCCGCCCTCCAGGACCGGGCTGTGGATGCCGCCGGGGCGGGTCATCACGGTGTCGAAGACGGCGGCGTCGCGCAGCGCGGCGGTGACGGCCTCGTCCGGCACGTCGTCGTTCCAGAGTGTCAGGTTGTCCCGGACGGTGCCCTCGAACAGTGAGATGTCCTGGTCCACGTAGGCGAGGGAGGCGGCCAGCACCGTGCGGGAGATCTCCTCGCGCGGGCGCCCGTCCAGCAGGATCCGGCCCGACCACGGCGTGTAGAGGCCGGTGAGCAGCCGGCCCAGGGTGGACTTGCCGCTGCCGGAGCCGCCGACGACGGCGATCCGGCGGCCGGGGACGACGGTGAGGCTGAGGTCCTTGATGATCGGCTCGGAGAGCGGGCTGTAGCCGAAGCGGACGCTCTCGAACTCCAGGTTGCCGTCCAGCTTGGGCCCGGCCGGCGGCTCGGGCTTGGCGAAGGCGGCGGCCACCGGGTAGCGCTCGACGTCGTACAGCCGCTTGATGTCGGCGGTGACGTCCTGGAGCCGGCCGCCCAGGTTGGTGAGCTGGGTGACGGGGCGGCTGAGCGCGGCCAGCAGGGTCTGGAAGGAGACCAGGATGCCGACGCTCATCGCGCCGTCGACCACCCGCTGGCCGCCGACCAGCAGGATCAGCCCGCTGTTGAGCGCGGCCAGCATCGGCGGCACGACGGTGAGCACGGCGCTGGGGATGCCCAGCTTCTGCTTGGCGGTGACGACCTTGGCCAGGAAGCCGGCCCAGCGGCTGAACGCGTCCTGCTCGGCGCCGGTGGCCTTGACGGTCTCGATCAGCGCGAGCGTGGTGAAGGTGGTCGCGGTGAGGTTGCCGCGGTCGGTGCGCAGTGCGGCGACGGCGTCGGTGCGGGCCCGGGCGACGGCCTGCAGCACGACCACGTTGAGCAGGGCCATGCCGACGCCGACCACGCCGAGCAGGATGTCGTAGCGGATCAGCACGGCCGCGTAGAACAGCACCAGGCCGAGGTTGATCACGGTGAGCGCGAGGTCGCGGGAGAGGATCTCGGCGACGACGTCGTTGCCGGACACCCGCTTGGCCACCTCGGCCGGGCGGCGCTGGAGGAAGAAGTCGACCGGCAGCCGCAGCAGGTGCCGGAAGAAGCGGGCGGAGCTGACCAGCCCCATCCGGATCTCGATCCGCAGCAGGTAGTGCCGTTGGACGGAGGTCAGGACGAACACCACCACGGCGGTGGCGGCCATGGCGGCCAGCAGCGGGAGGAGGTATCCGCTCCCGCTGCCGGCCAGGACCCGGTCGATGAACACCCGGGTGTACGCGGGGATGGCGATGCCGGGCAGCACCAGCAGCAGGCTGGCGAGCAGCACCAGCGGCATGGCGCGCCCGGTGGGCAGCCGGCGCTCCAGCAGGGCGCGGCCGATGCCGCCGCGGTCGCCGCCGGTCCGGAAGTCGGGGCCCTTCTCGAAGGAGAGCACGATGCCGGTGAAGCCGGAGTCGAACTCGTCCCACTCCATCAGGCGCGGGCCGCTGGCCGGGTCGTTGACCGCGACGACGGTGCGGCCGTACCGGGTGCGGATGCCCTCGACCACCATGAAGTGCTGGAAGGCCCAGAAGATGATCACCGGGCCGTCGAGGTCGCGGAGGTTCTCGGCCTCGGTCTGGTAGCCGCGCGCCTTCAGCCCGTACGTCCGGGCTGCGCCCAGCAGGGTGGAGGCGCGGGCGCCGTCGCGGGAGACGCCGCAGACGCCGCGCAGGTCCTCCAGCGGCACCCAACGGCCGTGGTAGGCGAGGATCATGGCGAGGCTGGCGGCGCCGCACTCCACCGACTCCATCTGCAGGACGGTGGGAACGACGTGCCGCCAGCGCCGCGGCGCGGCCGCCCGGGTGGGGCGGCCGCGGCGGCGCTTGTTCTTGGCCGGTCCGGCTTCCGGAGCGGTCTTCGGAGCGGTCTCCGGGATCGTGGCTGTCATCGGAGCCCCCCTCAGCGGCCGAGGATCAGGTTGAACGGCGTCTGCTTGCCCACGTTGATCGTGGCGGTGACGGCGACCTGGGTGCCGAGCGGGTTCGGCGGGCCGCTCTGCGAGGTCCAGGAGTAGCCGGTCGGGGTGTTCGGGTCGGGCGTCAGCTCGACGACGACCAGCCGGGGCGCGTCCTTGCCGAGGAAGCGCTGGGCGGCGAGCTCGCCGCCGACCAGGCCGGAGACGGCCTCCTTGGTGAGCGCGTACGGGCTGACCGAGCTGACGGTGCCGCGCAGCAGGCCGAAGGCGCCGGCCGGGGTGGTGGACACGTTGAGGTCCACCTGGTCGCCGGGCTCCAGCCCGACGGTGCGGGTCGCGGGCACGAAGACCATCGCGACCACGCCTTCCTGGGGGTCGTCGATCCGCTCGACCGAGACCACCGGCGAGCCGGGGGCGACCACCTGGCCGTCGGTGACCGACAGGCCGACCACCCGCCCGCCGAAGGGGCTGGTGATCTCCCGGCTGTGGCCCTCGGCGTCCTCCACCCGGGCCACCGACTGGCCCTGCTTGACCTGGTCGGAGGGCTTGGCCAGCACGGTGCGCACCATCCCGCCGTACGGGCTCTGGATCATCGCGGTGCCGTGCGGGCGGGTCAGCAGCCCGGGGGCGTCCACGGTGATCGGGATCGTCCCGGCGAAGGTCCACAGCAGCGCCGCCGCCATGGTGATCATCACGACGAACAGGGCGATCCAGCCCCGCGGCGCGGCGAGCAGGGTGGGCGAGTCGAGCTCGTCCGGCTCGCGCATCCGCTGCAGGGCCTTGAAACGGAACTTCATCGTCTGGCTTCTCTCCGTGGGACGCCGACGTCCTGGCGCAGCGTCGGGGGACGGCTGCCGATGACCAGCTCACCGACGGTGCCCTCGGTGAAGTAGTCGAGGCCGCTGGCCGCGGCGAAGTCGGCCGCGTCGCCGCCGCCGAGGCCGCAGACCGCGAGGTCCATGGCGGTGCCGACGAGGTAGAGGGTCTGGTAGAGCGCGCCGACGTGCTTGAGGATCAGCGGGTAGGCGACCGTCTCGTACTTCCACATCACCCGGCCGAAGCGCGCGGTGACCAGCAGCACCACCTGGGGGTCGGCCGGCATCAGGCTGGACTCGCGGGCGTGCTTCACCAGTTGGGCGGTCGCCGGGCCGGGCGCGCTGACCAGCTCCAGTTCGTGCCGGTCGGTCGCGTAGTGCCACAGGCCCGGCTCCAGCCCGGCGCAGGAGGTCACCAGCGGGTACACCTCCAGCTCGTGCACCGCGCCGCCGCTCGGGTACGGCCGGTCGGCCAGCTCCTGGCCGTCGCCGCCGGTGAAGGTCTGCCGCCGGCGCACGCTGCGGTAGAGCAGCTCGCCGAGCTGCGCCAGCGTGATCGGCGCCTGCTCGTCGTGGTCGCGCACCGAGCGGCGCTGCTCCAGCACCTCGGTGAACGGCCGGTCGGCGCGGGCGAGTTCGTCCAGGTCGGGGACGGGAAGGGCGACCTTCGGGCCCGGGAAGGGCGCCGGGGAGGCCGGCTCGGGGGCGAAGCGGTCGCCGAACCGGTAGGTGCCGCCGTACCCGGCGACGGTGCTCGGCCGGCGGGTGCGGGAGTGGAAGGCCAGGTCGGCCGCCTGCCACTGGGCGAAGCGCTGCTCCTCGGCCTCCGGCTCGGCGCCGGGCGCGCCGTACGCCAGCAGCCCGGCCGCGGCGAACAGCCGCAGGGTCTGCCGGACGGCGTCCAGCGGCAGGCCGCCGGGCAGTTGGGCGAGCGCGGCGGGGCTGGTCCAGCCGGCCAGCGCGGCCAGCAGGCCGGCCGCCCGGGTGGTCAGCTGAACGGCCAGCGGGCTGCCGGGGGCGCGCACCAGCAGGGCGCCGTCCTCGACCGCGGCGGAGGCGAAGCGGGACAGCTTCACCTGCCCGGTCGGGTCCGGGGTGGGCCCCGGTTCGGCGGCACCCCGGCCGACCGGCCGCAGCCGGGCCAGCGGCTCGTCCGCGGTGCCGGTCACCAGATGGACGGAGTGCTCCAGCAGCCCGGCCATCCCGAGCCGGCGGCGGGTCAGCTGCCAGCGCAGCAGTCCGGCGTCGCCGTCCCGGGCCGCGACCAGGGCGGCCAGCTCCTCCTCGGTCTGCTCCCCGGCGGCCAGCGCGGCGACGGCTTCCAGGGCGCCGGGTGCGAGGTCGGGCAGGTTCAGCGCGCCGACCGGCGCGGTCAGCCGGACGGCCTTGGGGCCGAGCGGGGCGAACGCGCCGTCGGGGCGCAGCCGCAGCCGGCGCACCGTGCGGGCGGCCGCGGCCAGGTGGATCCCGTCGGGGCCGGTGGTCCCGACGGTCCCGGCGCTCGCGACGGTTCGGGTGGTCTCGGTGGTCTCGGTGGTCATGGCGTCAGCACCCGGCCGTTCTAGAAGAAGACGTTCTTCGGGTTGAGCTGCTCCTCGGTGTGCGGAGCGGCGAGGCGGCCCATGCGCACCGGCACGTCGTACAGCCGGCCCGGGGCCAGCCGGCGCCAGAAGTGGCGCATGCCGGGGGCGATCACCTTGACCACGGCGAGGTCGAGGTCGGGGCGGCTCTGGTCGAGCACGATCACCTCGACGCCGGCCCTGGCGGCGCGCTCGACGCAGTCCCGGACGTGCCCGGCCAGGTCGTCACCGCTCAGCGGGTCGAAGTCGGCGAGGGTGCTGGCGGGCTGCGCGCGGTCGGGCAGCAGCCAGGGCTCCCCGGCGACCGTCGCCGTCCGGCACCACTCCAGGGTCTCCAGGTCGTCGGTGCGGTAGAGGGTGTTGCCGTTCTCGTCGCGGCGGTCCACGAACGGGAGGAACTGGTTGACCTCGGTGAGCGCGCGGATCGCGGCGATCCTCGGGTCCGGGTGGGCGCCGAAGCCGACCATGATGTCCTCGACCTCGTGCTTGCGCCGGGACACGGCGGCGAACACCGGCACGCCGAGGTCGGAGGTGAGGTCCAGTACCCACAGCTCGCGGTCCACCGAGGCGTAGAAGGCGCGCATGGTGTCCACGTACGGGTCGTTCAGCGAGTCGAGGTCGAACTCGGGCTGGGCGAGCCGGTTGTACCACCACAGGGCGACCGCGTCGCGCTCGACGACCTCGCAGAAGCCCTGGAGGATCGCCTCCTCCAGCGTGTTGCCGCTGGCGCAGCCGTTGGAGTCGCCGACGCAGTAGAAGTGCTGCTGGAGGTCCGGGTGGCCGTACCAGGCGTAGCCGGAGGGGACGAGCCGCTCCTCGTCGTGGGTGAGCGACCAGGCGCGCGACCAGTCCAGCTCGGCGTCGACCGGGAAGGGGTCGGGCACCAGGTGCAGCCGGTGCTTGGGGTCGGCGTTCCACTCGGCGCGGCCGGCGAACTGGGCCTCGGAGAACTGCAGCAGGGCGTCCATGTGGACGGCCACGGCCGGGTCGAGGTCGCGGTAGGCGGCGCGGACGACGGGCTCCTCGCCGCGCCAGACGGCCGAGTAGCGTTCGATGGCCTCGCAGATCGCGCTGACCTTGGCCTGGATCTCGGAGCGGCCCTTGCCGCCGCTCTGGCCGCGCATGTTGCGGCGCAGCAGGTCCATGTTGTCGTTGACCATGGCGAAGTTGTGGCCGGCGGTGAAGCTGTACGTGATGCCGTTGCCGGTGTCCTCGTGCGCGCCGAGGCGGGTGATGGCGCCCAGGTGCGGGCTGATGTGGTGCTTCAGCCGGTCGTAGGTGAACTGCGGGGCCTGGACGCGGTAGCCGCCGTCGGTGGTGTGCCGGGCGGGGCTGGGCTGCAGCACGACCTTGGGGCTGCGCTCGGTGAGCAGTGCCGGGTCCCCGCAGCTGGGGCACTGGGGCTGGCGGACCAGGGTGTGCTCGGCCGTCTGCAGGGTGTTGAGGTCGAGGCTGACCATGGTGCCGGACAGCGCGGAGCAGCAGCCGTCGGCCAGGATGCGGGCGGTCTCGGTGGCCAGCAGCTGGGCGGCCATCGCCGGGCCGGCCGGGATCGCGGCGCGCATCGGGTGCAGCGGCACGGTCTCGCCGCGCTTGCCGGCCAGGTAGCGCTCGACCTGGCGGTTGCCGCTGACGCGCTGGGCGAGGCAGGTCCAGCAGCCGGTCTCGCCGGGGCGCAGCAGCGGGCCGAGCCAGGGGGAGGTGCCGGTGGGCTTGGCGAGCAGCCAGGGGCGGCCGTCGGCGAGCCGGGCGGTGTTCAGCCGCTCCAGGGCGGGGGCCAGGTAGTCGTCGGTCAGCGCGATCACCAGGGTGTCCGGGCCGGCGGCGACCGCCGCGTCCTCGGTGACGGCGCGGGCCCGCAGGCCGGTGCCGGTCAGTGCGTCGACCAGCGGGGCGGCCTCGGCGGCGCCGAGGGCCAGTACCAGCAGCTCGGTGGCCCGGGCGGCCTCGAGGGCGACGGCCGGGTCGACGCCCTGGGCGTCCCAGTAGGCGAGCACGTGGTCGGGCAGGTCGGGCCGGCCCTCGGCGAGGTGCCCGGCCGCCTCGTAGCGGCGCAGGGCGGTCAGCGCCTGGCCGAGCGGGACCTCGGTGCCCAGTTCCTGGAGGATCTCGGCGACGGTGCGCCGTCCGTCCAGGAAGGGCAGGAGGCGCACCGCGGCGGCTCCCGGGACGAGGTAGTCCTGCCCCTCTCCGAGCAGGAAGACCTTTTCGCCCACCGTCTCGGTGAGGAAATGGGCCTTGAGCCGCGGACGCTCCATAAGTCATCCCCCTGAGTTCACAAGTTCGTTGCAGATATTCGAACACGGCGTCAAAAGGAATGTACATACTGCATATGCGGCAGGGCGGCGGAGTTACGCATCGCGCGGAATTGCGTATTCCGGGCCGTCGGTACGTAGGGCCGTACGTATTCACCCCGAGCGTTGACAGGTGGGTCGGGAGGGCGATACTGGTGTGTCCGCGCGCAGGTGACGACGGGGGGTTGCGGTGCCGACTGGAGTTTTGCTGCACCGGGAAACGGAGCTGGCCGAGCTGGCCCGGGCGGTGGCCGGTGCGGCGGCCGGCCGGGCTGCGGTCGTGCTGGTCAGGGGCTCGCGGGGGATCGGGAAGAGTGCGTTGCTGCGCGCCGCGCTGGCCCGGATACCGGGCGAGGCGGTGGTGCTGCGGGCCCGATGTCACGACAACGAGCGGGACTTTCCGTACGGCGTGGTGCGCCAGCTCTTCGACCCCTTCATGCGCATGACAAACGACCGGGCGGGCGCCCCGCAATTCCCCGGGGAATCGCCCGACGAATTCCTCGCCGAAGCCCTCCCGGCGGACGCCGAAAACGCCGGCAACGGGCGCGAAAGGGTCCTGAACAACCTTTTCCACGCGGCCCGTTCACTCACCTCCCGGACCCCGGTGGTGATGGCCGTGGACGATCTCCACCTGGCCGACGAGGAGTCCCGGCAGTGGTTCTCCTACCTCGCCCGCCGGCTCGACGGCCTGCCCGTCGTCCTGCTCGCCACCACCGCCGACGAGGCCGACGACCCACTGGCCGCCGAACTCGGCGCCCTTGGACACGCCCGCACCCTCACCCCCGGCCCGCTGTGCGACAGCTGCGTGGCCGAACGGGTCGCCGAGGAGTTCGACGCGCCGGTCGACCCGGAACTGGCCGCCGTCTGCCACGACCTCTCCCGCGGGAACCCGCTGGTGCTCGAGGAACTGACCGCCCGCCTGGTCGCCGCCCGGATCTCGGCCGGCTCCCCCGACCTCGCCACCGTGCTGCGGATCGGCGCCGGCACCCTCGCCGACACCA
This sequence comes from Kitasatospora sp. NPDC029312, assembly GCF_055569215.1. Lineage (NCBI taxonomy): Bacteria > Bacillati > Actinomycetota > Actinomycetes > Kitasatosporales > Streptomycetaceae > Kitasatospora > Kitasatospora sp. NPDC029312. Next base: position 11,826 of record NZ_JBVHXY010000044.1, read on the forward strand.
CCCTCAGCTGGCTGCGGCGCAGCCACCCCGGGGCCGCCGAACTGCTCACCGGGCTCGCCGTCCTCGGCGCCGACGCCGACCTCGCCACCGCCGCCCTGCTCACCGGCCAGGGCGAACTGCTCGCCGACGACGCGCGCGAGGCGCTGCGCCGCACCGACCTGATCGAACCCGGGCCGCCCGAGACCTTCCGCCACGAACTGGTCCGCACCGCCGTCCTCGCCCGCACCGACCCGCGGGTCCTGGTCGCCCTGCACGAGCGGGCCGCCGCGCTGCTGGTCCGGCTCGGCGCCCCGGCCGCCCGCACCGCCGAACACCTGATGTCCTCCGGCACCACCGGCCTGGACTGGGCCGTCCCGGTGCTGCGCACCGCCGCCAAGGACGCCGCCGCCGACGGCCACTGGGACGACGCCGCCCGCTACCTCCAGCGCGCCCTCGCCGACGCCGCCGACCCGGCGCTGGTCCGCTCGCTCACCGGGCAGCTCGGCGCCGTCGAACTCCACCGCGACGTGGCCGCCGCCGCCCGCTGCGCCGCCGGACTCGCGGAGGCCGCCGACCCGCTCGAACGGGCCCGGCTGCTGCGGCCGTTCGCCGGCCCGGTGCTCGCGCTCAGCGCGGCCGGCGCCGCCGTCCCCTTCGCCGAGGCCGCCGGGGCCGTCGCGGCCACCCCCGCAGCCCCCGCCGACCTGCTGCTGCCGCTCGCCGCCCAGACCCTGCTGACCGGCCGGCGCACCGCCCTGCGGCCCGCGCTCGCCGCGCTGCGCGGCAACGCCGCGGAACCCGCCGCTCCCGCCATGCTCGGAGCCCTCGCCGCCCTGGCCGCCGCCGGGGGCCTGCCCCGCGCGGCGGTACGGCTGGCGGCGCGCTGCGTGCGCCGGGTCTCGCCCGCCGAAGCCGGGCCGGACGTCCTCGGCGCCGCGATGGCCTACGCCTGGACCGGACGGCTGGACGAGGCGGCCGCCTGGGCCGGCCGCGCCGTCCGCTCCGCCCAGCGCTGGAACCACCGCGGCGAACTCGCCCTCGCCCTGCTGGCCCGCTCCGACATCGCCCACCGCCAGGGCCGGCTGGACGCCGCGCTGGCCGACGCCGAGCTGGCCGCCGAACTGGCCCGGCAGGTCCGGGCCGAGGAACTGGCCGGGGCCGCCACGGCCCTGGTGGTGCGGGCCCGGCTGCGCCGCGGCCTGCCGGCGGACTCCGCCGGACCGGTGGTCGCCGACCTGGCCGCGGTCGACCTGCCCGCCGAGGCCCACCCGCTGCTGCGCGCGGTCGTGCTGGAGGCCCGCGGACTGGTCGCCGCCCACCGCGGCGACCACCAGCAGGCGCTGCGGCTCTTCCTGGAATGCGGGCACCAGCTGGCCGCCCGGGGCGTCGCCAACCCGGCCTGCGTGCCCTGGCGCGCCCACGCGGCGCAGGCCTACCAGGCGCTCGGCGAGCACGCCGCCGCCCGGACCATCGCCGCCGACCCGCTGCCCGGCGGCGACGCCCGGCCGCGCCCGGCCGAGGAACGCACCGGGCCGGCCATCGGCACCCGGGACGCCGGGCCGGTCCGGCTGACCCCGAGCGAGCGCCGGGTCACCGAACTGGTGCTGCAGGGCCTGAGCAACCTGGAGGTCGCCGAACGGCTCTGCCTCAGCAAGCGCACCGTGGACACCCACCTGGGGCGGATCTACCGCAAGCTGGCGATCAAGGGCAGACCCGAACTCGGCGCCGCCGTCAAGGCGCTGTGAACGCGGCGGCCACGTGGACACACCGTCCCTGTGGACATAGCGTCCCTGTGAACGCAGCGCCCCGGCGAACGCGGCGCCTACGCGGGCAGCACGCCGAACTCCGCGCCCCACGGGTCGCGCAGCACCGGCGGCTGCTCCCGGCCGGGCCGGATCAGCCGGGCGCCCAGGTCCACCGCCCGGCGGACGGCGTCCACCGGGTCGGCCGCGCCGAAGTGCGGCAGCCAGAGCGGACGGCCCTGGTCGCTCACCACCACCCGGGCGTGGGTGACACCGTCCAGCTCGAACCCGCCGTCCGGGGCGATCCGGTAGCCGAACAGGGCGCCGTAGAAGGACTCGGCGCGCGAGGCGTCCGGCACCCGCAGCTCATGGCCGCAGATCGCGCCCGGCTCGTCGGCCAGCACCACCCCCTCGGCCCGGCGGCCCTCCCAGAAGCCCACCGTGACCTCCGACGGGTCGACGGCGAGGAACAGCCGCCCGTTGTCCCCGGCGGGCACCGGCGGCATCACCACCCGCCCGCCCAGCAGCCCGACCTGCGCGCAGCTGTGGTCCGCGTCCTTCGTCGCCAGGTAGACGTTCCAGGAGGCCTGCGGCGGCAGCCCCGCCGGGGCGGCGCCGAAGCCGCCGATGACCTCCCCGCGCAGCACCGCCAGCTGGTAGTCCGGCGACTCGGTGACGAACTCCCAGCCCAGCAGCGCCGAGTAGAACTCCCGGCTTCCGCTCAGATCGGGAGTGATGCAGTCAGCCCAGCACGGTGCGCCGATGGCATAGCGGGTACGTCGAGGCACGACTCGTCCTTCTCCTTGGTCATTGCGTGATCGATCAGACCCGCCGCCTCCTCCGCCCCGCTCACGCCGGGCAGGTACAGGCAATGGGTCGGCGCCCCGGAGAGCAGCCCGGCGGACCCGGCCGGCCAGGTCTGGGCAGTGAACTCCCATCGTGCCAGCCGGACTTCCTCGTCGGCACTGCGACACAGCCGGACCAGCGCCGGCGGGGCGAGCCGGGCGCGCACCGGCACCGTCGGGCCGAGGCACTCCGGCCGCACCTGCAGCACCTCGCCGCCGGCCGGCGAGGTGACGGTGCGCCACATCCCCTCCGGCAGGCCGGCGCCGCGCAGCCGGGCGGCGGCCGGGCCGCGCGCCTCCAGCGGGGCGAGGTAGGGCAGTGCGTGCCCGGTGCGGCGGTCCAGGACCAGCAGCCGTCCGGAGACGAACTCCCAGGAGCGCTGCGCCAAGGCGGCGCCCACGTTGGCCTGTTCCGCGTACGGACCGCCGATCAGCGCGACGGTGGCACCGCCCTTCGCCAGCACCACCGCCCGGGCCAGGCAGAACCGGTCCTGCAGGGCCGCGAACGGCGGTACCGCCGGGGGCACGTTGCCCCAGCCCCGAAAGGCCCGGCGCAGCAATGGCGTGCCGTCGCTGCGCCGCACCAGGAAATCGCCGGGCGCGTCCTTCCCCGGGGTGGGCGAGAATTCCACCCGCAGTTGGTCGGGGTCCCGGGAAATCCCGGTGAGGTGCGGCCCGAATTGGAACGAGATCTCGTCTCGGTCGGCCTGGACGAGGGCGATCTCGATGCCGAAGAAGTCCAGCACAATCGGCTCGATAACCGGCACTGTCGCTCCTGACAGGTTTGTTGCACATTCAAATTGTGGGGCGGTCCGGAGTTCCCCCGGCCGCAGCCGGCCGGGTGGGGACTGCGGCCCCGGTGCCGCCGTCACCGCCCGGCGGGACTGCCCGGCGGCCGGCGGCGGTGAGGCGGCGGCAGGTGCCGTCGCGGTGAGCGACGGTCAGCCCCAGCGCCAGTCGGCCGGAGTGGCCGCTCCGGCCAGCATGAGCAGCTGCGACTCGCGGAGCTGGTTGGAGAGGTTGCCGGCGAAGTGGTGCACCGCACCGGGGACCGAGACGGTGGCGCCGGCGGAGGGCGCGGAGCCCGACGCGGCGTGCGCGGACCCGGCCAGGACGCCACAGGCGACGGCCAGCGCGGCCGCGGCGGTACAGGTGAACTTACGGCAGGAAAGCAGCATGACATCCCCCAGGACATGTGTTTCGGAAGCAGGTGCCGGCCATTTCCACGACCTCGTCGGTCGACCGTCGGTGATGACGGTGCGTGGTCATCGGCGGGCCCGGCGGGGGAGCTCGCGGCTCCCCGACAACGGAAAGTCTGGAGGACGCCGAGAGGTATCGGAAGGTGTTCGGGGCGGCAGGAAGATCGCCGTGGCACCTTGGTGCCATTACCTTCCCGTGACCTCGTTTGTGGCGAGCCTCTCCGGCGGCCGTAAACGGAGCGTCACCGCGGTTGTCTCGACCACCCCACCCTGGCATGATCGGGCCCGGACTTGTCCGCCGAAGTGCGGGAATCGGGACACGCTGCGGGGGGTGCTGCGCCGATGATGCGGGGGATCGACGACTCCGCGCAGGCGGTCTACCGGTTGATGCTGACCGATCATCAACTGCCTGCGCATGGGCTGGCCGAGAAGCTCGGCCTGACCGAGCAGCAGGTCCGCGCGGCCCTGGACCAGCTCGCCGACCTCCGCCTGCTCCGCCCCACCGAGGAGGTCCCCGGCGAACCGCCCGGCGGCCTGCGGCCGGTGGATCCGAGGGTCGGACTACCCGCCCTGTTGCGGTACTACGAATCGGTCCAGCAGCAGGCCCAACTGGAATTCGAGCAGCGCCAGGCCGAGATCACCAGCATGCTCGCCCAGTTCCGCGACGAGTCGGCGAACGAGGACGCCCGGCTGGAGCGGCTGATCGGGATGGCCACCGTGCAGGCGCGGATGGAGGAGCTGGTCGGCTCGGTCCGCGACGAACTGCTCACCTTCAGCCCCGGCGGCGCCCAGTCCGCCGCCTCCCTCCAAGCCAGCCGACCCGACAACGAGGCGCTGCTCGCCCGGGGCGTGACCATGCGCACCGTCTACCTGGACTCGGTCCGCAAGGACCGGGCCACCGTCCAGCACGCCGAGTGGCTGACCGGGCTGGGCTGCGAGGTGCGGACGGTGCCCGCGCTGCCGCTGCGGATGCTGGTCATCGACCGGCGGGTGGCACTGGTCCCGATCGACCCGGCGAACACCCTCAAGGGCGCGGTCCAGATCTCCTCCCCGGGCGTCCTCACCGCCCTGGTGTCCCTGTTCGAGCAGACCTGGGCCGACGCGACGCCCTTCGGCGCCCCGCGCGAGCGTGACGAGCAGGGCCTCACCCGCCAGGAACAGGAACTCCTCCGCCTGCTCGGCCAGGGCTACACCGACGAGGCGGCCGGCAAGCACCTGGGTCTCTCCCTGCGCACCGCCCGCCGCATGATGGCCGACCTGATGGACCGCCTCGGCGCCCGCAGCCGCTTCGAGGCCGGCCTGCTGGCCGGACGCCGCGGCTGGCTGTAGGGCGCATCCGACGATTCCTGGTACCGGCGGAAGGCCCGCGCACCCTCCGTGACGGCCGTCCCCGCCACGGTGGACGCCTGGCTGCCCCGGGGACCAACGAATCGGGCGGTTTCGGGCGTTATGTCGGGCAACCCCCTGCGGCCCCGGGACCGTAGGTGTACCTGAGGGCCGTGATCGCCTTCGCTCTCCATATGATCGGAAGCCACGATGGTCGGTCTCTACCGACCTTCGTACGTGCAACCCGGGAGAGGCCTCGTCCGTCTCTTCTGTGTGCGGTGCGCCAGATCGTCCGGGGCGTCGCTTCCGTCGGTGAAAGGTACGCGCATGTCAGGTCGGAGGGGCGAGAGCCCGGCTCGGGGCGAGGACGTGCCCACGACGGAAGACGCGACGGGCACGGTGCCCGGGCCCCGCAGCGGCGGCCGGGCGGAGGCCCGCCGGGCCGCGCAGGGCAAGGGCGGCGGCCGGGCGGACGCCCGGGACGGCGGCGCCGCCACCACCGGCGGACGGGCGGCGGCGCGCAAGAACGCCAAGCCCAAGAAGAACGTGAAGAAGATCGTCGCCTGGTCGGCGGCCGGCGTGCTGGTGCTGATCGCGGGCACCGGCGGCGCGATCTACTTCAAGCTGAACGCCAACATCAAGTCCTTCGACGCGGATGCGATCGCCGCCGACCGCCCCCCGGAGTCCAAGGCCGACGCGGACGGCAACAAGCCGGTCAACCTGCTGCTCATCGGCTCCGACAGCCGGGGCGGCAACAACTCCGACCTCGGCGGCGGCGAGGACGGCGGCGCCCGCTCGGACACCACGATCCTGCTGCACGTCTACGCCGACCACAAGCACGCCGTGGGCATCTCGATCCCGCGCAACGCGGTGGTCCAGATACCGTCCTGCAAGCTGCCCAACGGCAAGTGGACCAAGGGCGGCAACGACCTGTTCAACGCCGCCTTCTCGGTCGGCGGCAGCGACAACGGCAACCCGGCCTGCACCCAGAACACGGTGGAGAAGCTCACCGGGATCCGGGTCGACCACACCATCGTGGTCGACTTCAACGGCTTCGCCGCCATGACCAAGGCCGTCAACGGCGTCGACGTCTGCCTGCCGAAGCCGATCTACGAGGGCGACATCAACCCCAACCTGAAGAAGAAGGGCGACCTCGTCCTCCCGCAGGGCAAACAGACCGTGGACGGCCAGAAGGCGCTCGACTACGTCCGGCTGCGGCACGGCATCGGCGACGGCTCCGACATCGGCCGGATGAAGCGCCAGCAGGCCTTCATGAGTTCGCTCGCCACCAAGATGAAGAAGGACGGGCTGAACCCCACCAACCTGCTGCCGCTGGCCGACGCCGCGACCAAGTCGCTGACCGTCGACCCGGGGCTGAACTCCGCGGACAAGCTGCTCTCCTTCGGCCTGTCGCTGAAGAACATCGACATGCACGACCTCAAGTTCGTCACCGTGCCCTGGCGCTACCGCACCCAGGACGCCAACATCGACCTGGTCCAGCCGGACTCCAACAAGCTCTGGGAGACCCTCAAGGCCGACCAGACCATCGACGGCCAGAACGCCACCGGCCAGCAGCCCGACGCCCCCGCCAGCCCGAGCGCCGCGCCGTCGCAGGCCGCGCCCGGCACCCCGCCCGCCTCGGCCGGGGACCCCGCCAACTCCGCGATCAAGGTGGCGGTCTACAACGGCACCGTCGTCAACGGCCTGGCCGGAAAGGCGACCGAGCAGCTCAAGGGCGCCAAGTTCACCGCCAGCACGGCGGGCCAGGCGGCGAGCACCAAGTACAAGACCACCACGATCGAGTACAGCTCCAGCCTGAAGGCGAACGCCGAGAAGGTCGCCGCCCTGTTCCCGGGCGCCAGCCTGGAGCCGAGCGGCGCGCGCGGCATCTCGGTGATCGTCGGCCAGGACTTCGCGGCGGCCATGGGCCTCGGAACCGGCGCCACCGGCGGGTCGGCCTCCGCCGCCACCCCCGGCACCCCGACGCCCCCGCAGCCGCTGCCGACCACTGTCACCAACGACGCCCGCTCGGCGGACGACGACATCTGCGCGAACACCACCTACGGCAGCGGCGGCTGACCCCCGCCACCGGACGGCACGGGGACGGCCCCCGGGCCGACCGCCCGCCGGGGCGCGTCGGCCCGGGGGCCGTGCCATGGTGGCCCTGGGGCCCGTGCCCCGGTGGGGGCCCCGCGGCACCGAAGACGCTGTCCGAAAGGCGGACCCCATGCCCGAGATCGCCATGCGGCTCGACATCGCCGCGCCCCGGGCCGTCGTGCTCGACGCGCTCGACACCCACGACGGGCTGACCGGCTGGTGGACCACCGCCGTGGACCGCGAGGGCGACGTCCTGCTCCTCGACTTCCCCGACGTCCCCGAGCCCTTCCGGCTGCGCCGCGAGCGGGCCGACCAGGACCGGGTGGTGTGGGCCAACGCCGGCGCCTTCCCGCCGCACTGGGCCGGCACCTGGATCAGCTGGGACCTCGCCGACCAGCCCGGCGCACCCGAGCGCACCCGGCTGCTGTTCCGGCACGGCGGCTGGCAGCCGGGCAGCGAGGAGGGCGTCCCGGCGGTGGCCGGCACCTGGGCGGAACTCCTCGTCCGGCTGAAGGACTACGCGCAGAGCGGCAAGGTGCAGCCGTACTTCGTCACCGCCAGGCGGCACGACGGCGAGTGAGCGCCCGGTGCCGCCCCGCAACCGGTCGCCCGCCAGGGTGCCGTCCGGTGGCGGATCCGCGACGGCGGACCGAAGGTGGGCGGTGTGACCCCGTCGTACGGCCGTCCGCGCGGACGGCTCCACCGGTCGGGCCGGGCCGCCGCCCGCCTGACGACCACAGCCGGCCACCACCGCCTCCGGGAGGCCCAGCAATGCCCGTAGTGACCGATCCGTACAAGCCCGGCACCCCGTGCTGGACCGATCTGATGGCGAGCGACCAGCAGGCCGCGCTCGACTTCTACCGCGACCTGTTCGGCTGGCAGGGCGAGGTCGGCCCGGCCGAGTTCGGCGGCTACGCCGTGTGCACGCTCAACGACCGGCCGGTCGCCGGGATCATGGGGCAGTCGGCGCCCGAGGGCCAGCCGGTGCCGCCCGTCGCCTGGACCACCCACATCGCCTCGGACGACGTCGACGCGGCCAAGGAGTCCATCGCCGCCGCCGGCGGCACGATCCTCTTCGACCCGGCGGACGTCGGCACGCTCGGCCGGATGCTGGTCGCCGCCGACCCGACCGGCGCGGTGTTCGGCGTCTGGCAGGCCATGGACTTCATCGGCGCGGGTGTGGTCAACGAGCCCGGCGCGCTGGTCTGGAACGAGCTCAACACCTCCGACACCGAGGCGGCCGGCCGCTTCTACCAGCCCGCTCTGGGGCTGCGCCCGGCCACGATCCAGGGCATGGACGGCTACTACTCGCTGAACGTCGCGGACCGCACGGTCGGCGGCATGCAGAAGATCCCCGGGTACCTGTCGGGCGACACGCCCTCGCACTGGATGACCTACTTCTCGGTGGATGACACCGACTCCGTGGTGGACGCCGTGGTCAAGGCGGGCGGCTCGGTCATCCAGCCGCCGTTCGACATGCAGTCCGGCCGGATGGCCGTGGTCCGGGACCCGCAGGGCGCCGCCTTCGCGGTGATCCAGGCGCCCGAGGCGCAGATGCCCGACTCGCCGTAGTGACGGCCGTGGCGACGACGGCCCGGAGCCGGGCCGACGGTACGGCAGCCGGACGCCGCCCTTCCCGCGACGCGCCGCCGGGAATGGGCGGTATCCCCCCGCGATCCGGGTAAGACTGCACCCATGCTGGGCCTACCGGACGACATCCGCGCATTCCTCTTCGACCTCGACGGGGTGCTCACCCAGACCGCAACGGTGCACGCCGCGGCCTGGAAGGACACCTTCGACGCCTTCCTGCGCGCCGAAGCCGCCCGCAGCGGCGGGCAGTTCGTCCCCTTCGACGCCGTCACCGACTACGACACCTACGTGGACGGCCGACCACGCCTGGACGGCACCCGGGCCTTCCTGCACAGCCGGGGCATCGACCTGCCCGAGGGGACGGCGGACGACCCGCCGAACGCCCGTACCGTGCAGGGGATCAGCCGGGCCAAGAACGACACCGTGCTGCGGCTGATCCGCGAGCGGGGCGTGCAGCCCTACGACGGCTCCGTCGCCTACGTGCACCGGCTTCGCGCGCTCGGGCTGCCCAGCGCGGTGGTCTCCTCCAGCGCCAACTGCCGGGACGTGCTGCGCTCGGCGGGCATCCTGGAGCTCTTCGACGTGATCGTGGACGGCGTGGTCGCCAAGGAGCAGGGCCTGCCGGGCAAGCCCGCCCCCGACACCTACCTGTTCGCGGCCCGGGAGCTCGGCGTCGACCCCGCGCACGCCGCCGTCTTCGAGGACGCGCTCGCCGGGGTCGCCTCCGGCCGGGCCGGCGGCTTCGGCGCGGTGGTCGGGGTCAACCGCACCGGCCAGGCCGACGAACTCCGCCGCGACGGCGCCACCGTGGTGGTGGACGACCTTTCCGAACTGCTGGGGGGCGGGGACGCATGAGTCCTGCGGACAACTTCACGATCGATCCCTGGCAGATCGCCGAACAAGGCCTGGACCTGGGCGGGCTGGCCCGCGCCGAGTCCGTCTTCGCCCTCTCCAACGGGCACATCGGCCTGCGCGCCAACCTGGACGAGGGCGAGCCGCACGGCCTGCCCGGCACCTACCTGAACGGTGTCTTCGAACTCCGCCCGCTGCCCTACGGCGAGGGCGGCTACGGCTACCCGGAGTCCAGCCAGAGCGTCATCAACGTCACCAACGGCAAGATCATCCGGCTGCTGGTCGACGACGAGCCCTTCGACCTGCGCTACGGCGAACTCATCAGCCACAAACGGTGGCTGGACTTCCGCGAGGGCATGCTGCACCGCGAGGCCGAGTGGTGCTCCCCGGCCGGGCGGACGATCCGGGTGCGCTCCTCCCGGCTCGTCTCGCTCACCCAGCGCGCCATCGCCGCCGTGGAGTACAGCGTCGAGGCGGTGGACGGGCCGGTGCGGATCGTGCTCCAGTCCGAGCTGGTCGCCAACGAGCAGCTGCCCGGCGGCCCCGAGGGGGACCCGCGCGCCGCCGCCGTACTGGAGGCGCCCCTCCAGGCCGAGGCGCACCACGCCAGCGGCACCAAGGCCGTGCTGGTGCACCGCACCCGCTTCAGCGGCATCCGGGTCGCGGCCGGGATGGACCACGTCATCGAGGGGCCGGAGCGGCTCGACACCGTCGCCGAGGCCGAGGCCGACCACTGCCGGATCAGCGTCACCACGGTGCTGGGGGCCGGGCAGCGGCTGCGGCTGGTCAAGTTCATGTCCTACGGCTGGTCCGCCACCCGCTCGCTGCCCGCCGTCCGGGACCAGGTGGAGGCCGCGCTGACCGCCGCCCGGTACACCGGCTGGGACGGCCTGGTCGCCGAACAGCTGGAGTTCCTCAAGGAGTTCTGGAACACCAGCGACATCGAGATCGAGGGCGACGTCGAACTCCAGCAGGCCGTCCGGTTCGCCGTCTTCCACGTGCTGCAGGCCGGCGCCCGCAGTGAGGAACGCGCCATCCCCGCCAAGGGGTTGACCGGCCCCGGCTACGACGGGCACAGCTTCTGGGACACCGAGACCTTCGTCCTGCCGGTGCTCACCTACTGCCTGCCCGGGGCCGTCAACCAGGCGCTGCGCTGGCGGCACACCACGCTGCCGCTCGCCCGTGACCGCGCCGCCCAACTCGGCCTCGCCGGAGCGGTGTTCCCCTGGCGCACGATCCGCGGCGAGGAGTGCTCCGGCTACTGGCCGGCCGGCACCGCCGCCTTCCACATCGGCGCGGACATCGCCGCCGCCGTCGCCCGGTACGTCCGGGCCACCGGGGACGCGGAGTTCGAGCGCGTCTACGGCCTGGAGATCCTGGTGGAGACCGCCCGGATGTGGCGCTCGCTCGGCCACCACGACGTCGCCGGGAAGTTCCGGATCGAGGGCGTCACCGGCCCCGACGAGTACAGCGCCGTCGCCGACAACAACGTGTTCACCAACCTGATGGCGCAGAGCAACCTGCGCGAGGCGGCCGAGGCCGCCGTCCGCCATCCGCGCGAGGCCGCCGCCCTCGGCGTCGACACCGAGGAGACCGCCGCCTGGCGCGACGCCGCCGCCGCGATGTACGTCCCCTACGACGAGGACCTCGGCGTCCACCCGCAGGCCGACGGCTTCACCCACCACCAGATCTGGGACTTCGAGAACACCCCGCCCGAGAACTACCCGCTGCTGCTGCACTACCCGTACTTCGACCTCTACCGCAAGCAGGTGGTCAAGCAGGCCGACCTGGTGCTCGCCATGCAGGTCCGCGGCGACGCCTTCACCGACGAGCAGAAGACCCGCAACTTCGCCTACTACGAGCGCCTCACCGTCCGCGACTCCTCGCTCTCCGCCTGCACCCAGGCCGTCATCGCCGCCGAGGTCGGCCAACTCGACCTCGCGTACGACTACACCGCCGAAGCCGCCCTGATGGACCTGCACGACCTCGGCGGCAACACCCGCGACGGCCTGCACATGGCCTCGCTCGCCGGGGCCTGCATCGCCCTGGTGGCCGGCTTCGGCGGCCTGCGCGATCACACCGAGACCCTCTCCTTCCGCCCCCGGCTGCCCCCCGGGCTGATGCGGCTCAGCTTCTCGCTGCTGGCGCGCGACAACCTGCTCGGCGTGCGGATCAGCCACGACGGGACGACCTACACGCTGCGCCGCGGCGAGGTGATGCACCTGTGGCACGACGGCGAACTGGTGCAGGTCAAGGCCGGCGCCCCGGTCACCCTGCCGACCACCGCCCCGCCCGCCCAGGAACGCTGCGCCCAGCCCCCCGGCCGGGAACCCGCCCGCCGCCAGCCGCAGGCGGGCCTGGCCGCCGGCAAGCTGGGGCAGACCGACCACCTGGCGGCGGAGTAGCCGCCCGGGCCGGTCGAGGGCCGCTCCCGCCGTGGAGCGGCCCTCACCCGTTGGGCCCACCCCGGGTGCAGCGCACCGCCCTCCCGTCGGAGGGTGCAGGTGGACTGCGTCGACCGAAGGAGTGCACCCGTGGCGAGCGTGGCCGAACAGATGGTGGAGGTGCTCCGGCAGGCCGGGGTGGAGCGGGTCTACGGCGTCGTCGGCGACAGCCTCAATCCCGTCGTCGACGCGATCCGCCGGGCCGAGGGGATCAGCTGGGTGCACGTGCGCAACGAGGAGGCCGGCGCCTTCGCGGCCGCCGCCGAGGCCGAACTCTCCGGCCGCCTCGCGGTCTGCGCCGGCTCCTGCGGCCCCGGCAACACCCATCTCATCCAGGGCCTGTACGACGCCCAGCGCAGCGGCCTGCCGGTGCTCGCCCTCGCCTCGCACATCCCGTCCGGGCAGATCGGCACCGGCTTCTTCCAGGAGACCCACCCCGAGCGGGTGTTCACCGACTGCAGCAACTGGTGCGAGATGCTCACCACCCCCGCCCAACTGCCCCGCCTGCTGCGGATCGCGATCCAGCACGCGCTCGGCTCGCACGGCGTCTCGGTGCTCGCCTTCCCCGGGGACGTCGCCGCCCACTCCGCCGCCGGACCGACCGGCACCAGCCACTTCCTCACCGAGCAGGCCGTCGCCGCACCGCCCTGGTCCCAGGTGCAGGAGCTGGCCCGGCTGCTCAACGCCGCCCGCAAGGTCGCGCTGTTCTGCGGCGCCGGGGTGCGCGGCGCGCACGCCGAGGTGATGGAGGCCGCGCAGGTCCTGAAGGCGCCGGTCGGGCACTCGCTGCGCGGCAAGGAGTGGATCCAGTACGACAACCCGTACGACGTCGGGATGAGCGGCCTGCTCGGCTACGGGGCCTGCCACGAGGCGCTGCACTCCGCCGACCTGGTGCTGCTGCTGGGCACCGACTTCCCGTACGACTCCTTCCTCCCGCAGACCCGCACCGTCCAGGTCGACCACGACGCCACCCGGCTGGGCCGGCGGACCGCACTGGAGCTGGCCGTGCACGGGGACGTCGCGGCCACCCTGCGGGCCGTCCTGCCGCTGCTCGAGGGGAAGGGCGACCGCAGCTTCCTGGACGCCATGCTCAGGAAGCACTGCCGGGCGCTGGAGGACGTGGTCGGCGCCTACACCCGGGACATCGACAAGCACCTGCCGATCCACCCCGAGTACGTCGCCTCGGTGCTGGACGACGTGGCCGCCGCCGACGCCGTGTTCACGGTGGACACCGGCATGAACAACGTCTGGGCCGCCCGCTACCTCCAGCCGAACGGCCGCCGCCGGGTGATCGGCTCCTTCCTGCACGGCTCGATGGCCAACGCCCTCCCGCACGCCATCGGCGCCCAACTCGCCTGCCCCGGACGGCAGGTGATCGCGATGGCGGGCGACGGCGGGATCGGCATGCTGCTGGGCGAACTGCTCACGGTGGCCAAGTACCGACTGCCGGTGAAGACGGTGGTCTTAAACAACGGCGCGCTCGGCATGATCAAGCTGGAGATGCTGGTCTCCGGCTACCCCGAGTCCGAGATCGACAACGGGGACGTGGACTACGCCGGCATCGCGCGGGCGATGGGCATCCCGGCCAAGCGGGTCACCGAACCGGGCCGGGTCCGGGAGGTGCTGGCGGAGGCGCTGGACCGGCCGGGGCCGGCGCTGGTCGACATCGTCACCGACCCCAACGCGCTGTCCATCCCGCCCTACATCACCGCCGCCCAGCTGAAGGGCTTCGCCCTGGCGGCCGGGCGGACGGTGCTCTCCGGCGGCGTCGGGCGGATGATCGACCTGGCCCGCAGCAACCTGCGCAACATTCCCCGGCCGTGAGCGCAGCGCCTGTGCTGGGGGCGTTTTGCCTCTGAGGCAAATTCCTTGCCCGTCCGGCACGTGAGGTGTCCACTGGTCACATGACCACCAGCCCCACCGGCGCCCCCGTCACCGGCGAGCGGAGCGAGCAGGCCGAGCGGGTCGAGCAGGCCGTACCGCTCGACGACCAGGAAGCCGCCGGCCTCGCCGCCCGCCTCCGCGAGCACCGGCTCAGCAGCCGCCTCACCCTGGAGGTCGCCGCGGCGCGGGTCGGACTCTCCCCAGCCTATCTGTCCCGGCTGGAGACCGGCCGCCGTCAGCCCTCCCTGCCCGTCCTGCTCGGCCTCGCCCGCGCCTACGGCACCTCCGTCTCCGGCCTGCTCGGCGAGACCATGGCCGAGCCGGACCCGGTGGTCCGCGGCGGCGCCATAGAGCCCGGCCGGGCCGGCGGCTGGGGCTACCGCCGCGCCGGCGCCCCCGGGCGCGCCATGCAGGCTCTGCGGGTGCACGTCCCGCCGGGCGTCCAGGACGCGGTGGTCCGGGTGCACCCCGGCGAGGAATGGCTGTACGTCCTGCGCGGCGGGCTCCGGCTGACCCTCGGCGAGCGCGTCCACCACCTCGCCCCCGGCGACTCCGCCCACTACGACTCGCTCACCCCGCACTGCATCGCCGCCGAATCCGAGAACGGCGTCGAACTGCTCTTCATCCACACCCTGCTGCAGAGCCCCGGCGGCGAGCTCTGCCTCGGCGGCGGCCCCGCCGCCGCCCACTGACCAGCCGTCAGACCTCTGGCCCGCCGTCAGACCCCCCGGAGGAGATCCCCGTGGCCGATCCCACCGCCACCACCGGCGCCGCTGACACCGCCGCCGGCCCGAAGACCATGGACGCCGGCAAGTGGGCCAACAAGCGGGTCTACCTCCGCCTGGTGATCTACACCGCCGGCATCCACGCCTTCGCCGGCTTCATCATGCTGCTGTTCGAACTGGGCAGCCGGAACAAGTAGCCGACCCGGCCCGCCCCGCAGCGCCGGCCCCGAAGCGCCCGCCCCCACCCCCGTGGGAGGCGGGCGCCCGGCTGCTCCGCCCCCCGCCCGTCAGGCCCCGCGCAGCAGGTCGCAGAGCGCCGCCAGGGCCGCCGGGAAGGCGTGTTCCGGCGGGGTGGCGTAGCCGATCACCAGGGCGGGTGGGGCGCTCTCGTCGGACGGGGCGACCCGGTGCCAGGCGAGGCCGCTGAGGGCGAGCCCGGCGGCCTCGGCGCGGGCCAGGAGTTCGGCTTCGGGCGTGGAGCCGGGCGGGAGCTCGAGGAAGGCGTGCAGGCCGGCGGCGATGCCGGTGACCCGCACGTGCGGGGCGTGTTCGGCCAGGGCGGCGACCAGGCGGTCGCGGCGGCGCCGGTAGTGCAGGCGGCAGCGCCGCACGTGCCGGTCGTACGTCCCCGAGGTGATCAGCTCGGCCAGGGTCAGCTGGTCGAGCACCGGGGACATGCTGTCGGCCAGCGTCTTCAGCCGGGCGACCGGTTCGACCAGCGCGTCCGGCAGGGCCAGCCAGGCCAGCCGCAGGCCCGGCGCGAGGCTCTTGGCGGCGGTGCCCGCGTACACCACCCGCTCCGGGTCGAGCGCCTGCATCGCGCCGAGCGGCTGCCGGTCGTAGCGGAACTCCCCGTCGTAGTCGTCCTCGACGACGTACCGGTCCTGCTCGCGCGCCCACCGCACGGCGGCCGCCCGGCGGTCGGCGGACAGCGGTGCGCCGGTGGGGTACTGGTGGGCGGGAGTGAGCAGTACGGCGGCGCTGTCGGCGTGCGGGCGGCCGAGCTCTTCGGGGTGGCCGAGCCGGTCGGTCCGGGCGCCCTCGCGGTCCAGCGGCAGCGGGACGGTGGCCAGCCCGGCGGCCCGCACCACGGCGTGCTGCGGGGGCAGCCCGTACGCCTCGACCGCGAGCGAGCGTGCCCCGCCATCCCGCAGGGCCGCGCAGACCAGGCCCAGGCCCTGTTGGACGCCGGTGCAGACGAGCAGGTGGTCGGGGTCGGTGCGCACGCCGCGGACCCGGGCCAGGTAGTGGACGAGCGCCTCCCGCAGCTCGATCCGGCCCAGCGGGCTGCCGTAGCCGAGGGCCTCGTGCGGGGCGGTGGCCAGGGCCCGGCGGGCGGCGGCGAGCCAGGCGGTGCGGGGGAAGAGCGAGAGGTCGGGCCGTCCGGGCGTCAGGTCGTGCCGGACGGCCCGTGGTCGGGGCCTCGGCTGCCGCTGCGGACGGGCGTCCCGCCCGACGGGCGCGGGCAGCGGCCGCCGGGCGACGGTGGTGCCCGAGCCCTGCCGGGAGCTGAGCCAGCCCTCCGCGGTGAGCTGGCCGTAGGCCTCGACGACGGTGTTGCGGGCGATCCCGAGGTCCTCGCCGAGGGCCCGGGAGGACGGCAGCCGGGTGCCGGGGGCGAGCCGGCCGTCCTGCACGGCCTGCCGCAGCGCGTCCTCCAGGGCGGCCCGGAGCCCGGCGCCGGCGGCACGGCGCTCGGTGAGGTCCAGGTGCAGGTCGCCGCCGAAGGAGGTCCAGGAGCCGTTCACGGGCCTCATTCTCGCCTGCCGCCGGCCGGTCGCGGCCGACGCGCAGGACCATCGCCGGGTGCTCCGTACGGGCGGCGCCGACCGTGCGGGCGGTACGGGCGAGCCGGGGGTGCTGGGGGCGACGGTGGTCACCGTGGCCTCCTCCGGTTGGGTTAGCGTCCGTCAGTGATCCGACGGATCCCGACGCGAGGATGTGACACGTGAGCGAGGAAAGTTCCCGGACCGAAGCTCCGGCCGACGTGCCGGCCGGGGTGCCGGCCGACGTACTGGCCGAGCGCTTCGAGGCGGAGCGCCCCCAACTGCGGACCGTGGCCTACCGGATGCTCGGATCGGTCGCGGAGGCCGAGGACGCCGTGCAGGAGACGTGGCTGAAGCTGAGCCGCAGCGACGTGAGCGGGGTCAGGAACCTCGGGGCCTGGCTGACCACCGTGGTCGGCCGGATCTGCCTGGACCAACTGCGCTCCCGCGCATCCCGCCGGGAGGACCCGATGCCCGAGCAGGACGGGCAGGTGCGGCTGCCGGACCCGGTGGTCAGCGGACTGGCGGCGCCGGACCCGGTGCACGAGATCCTCGTCGCCGACTCGGTCGGGATCGCGCTGATGGTGATCCTGGAGACGCTCTCCCCGGCGGAGCGGGTGGCCTTCGTGTTGCACGACATGTTCGACGTGCCCTTCGACGGCATCGCCGAGGTGCTCGGCCGCACCTCCGCCTCCACCCGTCAGCTGGCCTCCCGCGCCCGCCGCCGGGTGCACGGCGCCACCCCGGCCGCGGACTCCGACGACACCCGCAAGCGCGAGGTGGTGGAGGCCTTCCTGACGGCCGCCCGGGGCGGCGACTTCGAGGCGCTGCTGAGACTGCTGGACCCGGACGTGGTGGCCCGTTCCGACGGCGGCA
Source organism: Kitasatospora sp. NPDC029312 (assembly GCF_055569215.1). NCBI lineage: Bacteria > Bacillati > Actinomycetota > Actinomycetes > Kitasatosporales > Streptomycetaceae > Kitasatospora > Kitasatospora sp. NPDC029312. Next base: position 29,151 of record NZ_JBVHXY010000044.1, read on the forward strand.
CGCTGGTGCCGAGCGTGCTGCGCCGGGGCGCCGCCGACGTCGCCGCGCAGGCCATCATCTTCGCCCGCTTCGCCGCCGAGGGGCGCCTGGTGCTGGTCAACGGCTCGCCCGGGGTGGTCTCCTTCGCCGAGGGCCTGCCGCTGTCGGTCATGTCGTTCACCATCCACGACGGCCGGATCACTGCGATGGACATCCTCACCGACCCGGCCCGGCTGGCCGCCCTGGGCCTCACGGCCTGACGGTCCGCCCCCACCGGCCCGGCCCCGGCGGCCGACACACTCCGATCGGAGCACAGTCCCCGCCGGGGCCGGGGCGCGAGCCCAGACTCTGCCGCATGGACGAGCACGTGGACGGGAAGCGCGACGGGCACCGGGGCGACGGCTGGGAGGTCCGGGAGGCCGGTCCGGCCGACGCCCCGCACCGGGTGATGCTGCTGCCCGGCGGGATGTGCAGCGCGGTCTGGTACGAGGACGTGATGGCCGAGCCCGCCCTCGCCTCCTCGGGGGTGGGCCTGACGGCGGTGACGCAGCCGGGCTTCGGAAGGACGACCCCGCCCGAGGACCTGTCGATGGACAACTACGCCCGCCTGATGGCCGGGTTCGCCGCCGAGCGCGGCTGCGACGTCCTGGTGGGCCACAGCCTCGGGGCGAACGTCGTGCTGGAGACGGCCGCAGCCGGCCTGTTCTCCGGTCCCCTGGTGCTGCTGTCGCCGACCTTCTCCCGGCGTGACGAGGCGACGTTCCTCACCGTCATGGACCACGTGGGCCACGTGCCCGGGCTGGGGGCGCTGGCCTGGGCCGGGATGATGAAGGCCATGCCGACGGCCATGAAGCACAGTCTGCCGCCGGCCCGGGCGCAGGCGCTGTCCGGTGACGTCGGCACGACCGACCCGGCCTTCGCGCGGCAGGTCGTCCGGCGGTACTACGAGTACCTGGACCGGTACGGCAACCTGGTCGACCGGCTCTGCGCCACCGGCCTGCCGACCTGGATCGTCCGCGGCGACCACGACGAGATCGGCCTCCAGCCGGCCGAGCGGGAGGCCCTGGAGGCCTGCCCGCAGGTGACCATGGTGACGGTCCCGAACGCCGGCCACCTCGTCCTGGTCGAGCAGCCGGCGGCCGTCGCCGAGGTGATCCTCGCGGCCGTGGCGAGCCTCTGAGCGGCTCGGCGGCTCAGGGGCTCCGGCGGCTCAGACCGACAGGTAGACCGCGCTGGCGACGCCGGCCAGGAAGCAGTACACCGCGAACGGCGTCAGGCTGCGGGTCTCGAAGTACTTGGTGAGGAAGCGCACCGAGACGTAGCCCGCCACGAAGGCCGCGACGCTGCCCGCGGCGACCGGGCCGAGCACGGCGGAGTTCTCCGGCTTGAACAGCTCCGGCACCTTCAGCACCGACGCGGCCAGGATGACCGGGGTGGCGAGGAGGAAGGAGAACCGGGCCGCGTCCTCGTGGTGCAGGCCGCGCAGGATGCCGGCGCTCATGGTGACGCCGGAGCGGCTGATGCCGGGGAACAGCGCGAGGATCTGGGCGGCGCCGATCCAGGCGCCCTGGCCGTAGCCGAGCCTGGTCAGCCGGTGGTCGGAGGCGATCGCCGGGTCCATGCCCGGCTCGTCCACCGGGGCGGCGTGCCCGGCCCGCCGGCGGCCGGTGCCACCGCGCTTGAGCCGCTCGGCGCCGAGCAGCACCAGCCCGTTGAGGGCGAGGAAGACGGCGGCCGGGACGGGCTTGCCGAGCGCGTGCCGCAGCGCCTTCTCCAGGACGAGTCCGGCCACCCCGACCGGGATGGTGGAGATGATCAGCAGCCAGGCGAGCTTCTCGTCCCGGGTCCGCACCCGGCGGTAGCGGGCGGAGCTGATCAGGCCGCTGACCACGCGGACCCAGTCCCGCCAGAAGAACACCACCAGGGCGAGCGCGGTGGCCAGGTGGAGGGCGACCAGGGCGGCGAGGTAGGAGGAGCCGTCAGCGGTCATGTCGAGGTCCTGCTGGATCTTGCCGCCGATCAGGGCCGGCAGCAGGATGCTGTGGCCGAGGCTGGAGACCGGGAAGAGTTCCGTCACACCCTGCAGCAGGCCGACGCCTATCGCTTCCGGGTAGGTCAGGGTGGACATCGCGCACCTTCGCTCGGGGGTCTGCGGCCGGCCGATCCCGGTGGCCTCCGCGAAGCTACTACGGGCATGTAGACACCCGGCAGCCCTGCCGCCGGAAGTTCATCGACCGTACGCCTGGGCGACACCGGCCCCGAGTCCCCGGACCAGCACCCCGGCCACCGTGCCGGACACGACCCCCGGCAGGGCGCCGGGTACGGCGGTGGCCGGGAGCGCCCGGTGCACGGCGTCGCCGAGCAGCACTCCGGCGGTCACCGCGAGGGGCGTGCCCAGCAGCGGCAGGGCGACGGCCAGGGCGGCGGGCAGCAGCGCGGACGGGCGGCGGCGACGGGGGCGGAGGCGGGCGCGGGGCCGGTCCGGCGCGGGCAGCGCGGGCATCGCGGACTCCTTCGGGGCGGGTGGGCGACGGACGCCCACCATGCCGCCTCCCGCAGCGTCAGGTTCAAGTCCGCCGGGCTTCAAGGCGTCGGCACGCTCAAGGCGCGGTCAGGCTCAAGTGGCGGTCACGGCCCGCGTCGCGGTCAGGCTCAGGTCCTCGCGGCCACCCGCCGCCACCCGGACCCGTCCGCCGGGACCGGCGCCGCCGCGAAGTCGTAGCGCAGCAGCCCCGGTCCGATCGCCAGCAGGGAGATCGAGGAGGAGCCCCAGATCCGCCCGTCGCCGAAGTCCCGCCGCTGGATCAGCGCGGCGTCCTCGTCCGGCGCCAGCCCGTCGCCGGTGACGACCGGGAGCCAGCCGCCCCAGGCCGCGGCGGCCGTCCCGTCGGCGGTCGGCTGCGGCCGGGGCACGGCGGCGAACCGGGCCCGGAAGTGGGCGGCGCGCGCGGCCAGCAGGGTCCGGATCCGTGCCGAGGCGGTGCGGTCGGCGTCCGCGCCCTCCAGCCCGTCGTTGAGCACCACGCTGAGTCCGGTGGGCAGTCGGCGCTGCTCCAGCCGTTCGCCGCTCCAGCTGGTGACCAGGGCGCCGTCGGGGCTGACCTGGACGAGGTGGAAGGGATCGTACGGGGCGAGGTCGAGGTGTCCGATCCCGCCGTCCCGGACGGCGGTGAGCGGCAGTTCGCCGCGGCTGAGCCGGGCGTGGGCGGGCGCGGACGGGCCGAAGCCGTTCAGCAGACAGGCGGCGGTGCGCCGGTCCGGGTCGACGGCCAGCCAGGTGCCGCCGGCCGCGAGGTCGAGGCCGCCCAGCAGTCCGGGCCGGTCCGGCCAGTGGTGGTCGGGCGGCAGCCAGCCGCGCCCGAGGTACTCGTCCCGGACGGACAGCAGCAGCACGGGTGCCGCCGCCCCCGGCTCGATGCTGACGAACGCCGTGCACACGGTCCCGTCTCCCCCTAGTCTCGGCCTGGCGGAGTCCCGGCGGCCCCCTCAGCGATCCTCGCACTCCTGTTCGCTCGGCGGAAATGGCCCAAGGAAAACGGTGCCGAATGCACCAGGGCGGCAGGCCACCGCGCTTCTACGCTGGCAGTCATGACGACGACGAACGAGACCGCCACCACGACCGGGGGCCCGGTGCCGGCGCCGGAGCAGCGCCTCGCGATCCCGGACCTCGCCCCCGCCTACTACCAGGCCATGATCGCCGTGGACCGGGCCTCCCGGCAGGGCGTCGACCCGGTGCTCGCCGAACTGGTCAAGGTGCACGCGTCGATGATCAACGGCTGCGCCTTCTGCATCGACATGCACGCCACCGACGCCCGCAAGAACGGCGAGCAGGACCACCGTCTGCTCTCCCTCCCGGCCTGGCGCGAGACCCCCTGGTTCACCGCCCGGGAGCGCGCCGCGCTGGCTCTCACCGAGTCGGTCACCCTGCTCACCCAGGGACACGTACCGGACGCGGTGTACCAGGAGGCCGCCGCGCAGTTCGACGAGACCGAACTCGCCCAGCTGATCGCGCTGATCGCCACCATCAACGCCTGGAACCGGCTCGGCGTGGCCACCCGGCTGAGCCCGGCGGCGAAGTGAACGGGCCGGAGACGGCCATGACCACCCGGCGGGACCGGGCCCGGCTGCTCAAGGACCTGCACCGCCCGGGCCGGCCGCTGGTACTGGCCAACGTGTGGGACGCGGCGAGCGCCCGGCTGGTGGCCGCCGCCGGGGCGCCGGCGGTGGCGACGGCCAGCGCCGGCGTCTCCTGGTCGCTCGGCAGCCCGGACGGCGGCGGTGCCGACCGCGCGCAGGTGCTGGCCCGGACCGCGGAGGTGGTCCGCTCGGTCGGCCTGCCGGTCACCGCGGACCTGGAGACCGGCTACGCGGACACCCCCGCCGGGGTCGGCGAGACCATCGCCGCGCTGCTCGCCACCGGTGCGGTGGGCGTGAACCTGGAGGACGCCGAGGACGCCCCGGAGACGGCCGCCGAGCGGATCGCGGCCGCCCGGTCGGCCGCCGGCGCGGCGGGCGTGCACCTCTTCGTCAACGGCCGCACCGACGTCTTCCTGCGCGGCCTCGGCGAGCCCGAGGGCCGGCTCGACGAGGCCGTCCGCCGGCTGCGGATGTACGTCGAGGCGGGCGCGGACGGCGTGTTCGTCCCCGGCGTCGCCGATCCGGAGACCATCGCCGCCCTGGTCGCGGCCGTGCCCGCGCCGCTGAACGTGCTCGCCGGCCCCGGCTCCCCGACCGTCGCCGAACTGGCGAAGCTCGGCGTGGCCCGGATCAGCCTGGGCCCCGGCCTGGCCAAGGCGGCGTACGCGGCGGTCCGCCGCGCGGCCGAGGAGGTGTACGCCAGTGGCACGTACACCTCCCTGGACGGCGGACTGACGTACCAGGAGCTCAACGAACTCTGCGCGGACTGAGCCCCGCGTCGACCGGCTGGCCGTACGGGGGTCGGTCAGCCGGTCGGGCCGACCAGCGGGCCGGCGGGTCAGTGGGGCGGCGGGTCGGCCGTCGAGCGGGGGAGTCAGCCGATCTGCCCGCTGAGCCCCGGGTGGGTCATCTGGTTGGTGCCGATGGCCTCCACCTCATCGGCGGTGTGCCCGACCACCGGGAGCTTGCCCGCCGTCTTGAGGGCGATGTCGGCGGGGGAGAGGTTGAGACCGTCGGTGAGGCCGCCGGTGGCGTCCGGCGAGGCGGCGGTCTGGGTGGCGGCGGACGCCGCCGGCGCGGCGAGGGCGAGGCCCGCCATGGTGAGGGCGGCGAGGGTGGCGAGTTTCTTCATGCCCTGCCGAACGACCGGGGCCGCCCTCAGGTAACCGGCAGGCCCGGACCGTCACTCCTCCCGGCCGTCACTCCCCCCGACCGCCACTCTCCGAGCGCCCCGCTCCGGCCGCCCGCCCCGGCCGCCCGCCCCGGCCGTCTCCTCAGGCCTTCACCTCAGACCGTCACCCACAGGGTCCGTACGCTGTTGCTGACGAACGAACCGATCGGTTCGTCCACCCGCCCGGGGGCCGGCGCCAGGCCCGGGAACCGCGCGAACAGGTGCCGCAGCGCCGTCTCCGCCTCCAGCCGGGCCAGCCCCGAGCCGAGGCAGAAGTGCGGGCCGTGTCCCAGCGACAGGTGCCGCAGCGGCCGCCGGGTCACGTCGAAGCGGTCGGCGTCCGGGTAGTGCCCCGCGTCGCGCCCGGCCGCCGCGTACGAGGCGAGCAGCGCCTCGCCGCGCCGGATCACCACGTCGCCGACCTCGATGTCCTCGACCGCGTAGCGCAGCGGGAACTGCCCGACCGGCGAGTCGTAGCGCAGGGTCTCCTCCACCACCGCCGACCACGGCTGCGCACCGTCCAGGACCAGCCGCAGCTGGTCGGGGTGGGCGAGCAGGGCCCGTACCGCGTTGGTGATCAGGTTGAGCGTGGTCTCGTGCCCGGCCACCAGCATCAGCAGCAGGGTGCCGACGAGTTCGGCCTCGCTGAGCCCCTCCCCGGCCTCCCGAACGGCGATCAGGTCGGTGGTCAGGTCGTCGCCGGGCCGGGCCCGCTTGGCCGCCACCACCGAGGCCAGCAGCGCGTTCAGGCCCCGCTGGGCGGCGACGGCCGCCGCCGGGGTGGCCGAGCTGGAGACCAGGGTGTCGGAGAGCGCGTGCAACTCGTCCTGCTGCTCCACCGCCAGCCCGAGCAGTTCGCCGATCACCTGCATCGGCAGCGGGTAGGCGAAGTGCTCGCGCAGGTCGAACTCCCCGTCCCGCTCGGCCACTTCGGCCACGGCGTCCAGCAGCGCGACCGTCCGGGCCTCGATCGCGGGGGCCAGCGCGGCTATCCGGCGCGGCGTGAAGGCCTGGCTGACCAGCCCGCGCAGCCGCCGGTGGTCCTCGCCGTCGGCGGTGACCATGCCGGGAACGGTGACGAAGTTGAGCAGCGGCCAGCCCTCCGGCAGCCGCCCCTCCCGGAACGTGGTCCACAGCCCGGCGTTCTTGCCGACCCGCGGATCGGCCAGCAGCGACTGCAGGGTGTCGTGGTGGGTCACCGCCCAGACCACCACCCCACCAGGGAGTTCCACCAGGACCGCTGGCCCGGCTGCCCGGAGTCGGGCGTTCTCCCGGTGCTGGTCGCGTCCGAAGGGGTCGAGCCGGAGGGGCTCGGGGCGGCTTCCGGCGGAGTCTGCGGCGGTGACCATGCGGGCCTCTCGGGGGCGGGCGGGCGGGGCGGGGTGAAGGCGCTGTACAGCACGGGCAGGGCGACCAGCGCCCGCGACCACGGGGACGGCCGCCAGGCCAGCTCGCCCGCCGGCACGGCGAGTTGGAGGTCCGGCAGGCGGTGCAGCAGGGTCTCGACGGCGGTCTCGACGATGATCCGGGCGGGGTGCTGGGCCGGGCAGACGTGCCGGCCGGCGCCCCAGGCGAGGTGCGCCCGGTTGCCGCCGAGCGAGCCCTGCGCGGCGGAGGCGGCGCCCTGGGCGGCCGGATCCGCGTTGGCCGCGGCCAGGCCGAGCACCAGCATGTCGCCGGCGCTGATGTACTGGCCGCCGAGCACGGTGTCGCCGGTGGCCCAGCGGCCGGGGAAGTTCTGCGTCGGCGGGTCGCGCCAGAGCACCTCCTCCAGGGCGTCGGAGACGGTCAGCCGCCCGCCGGTGAGGGTGGCCCGGAAGCGCCGGTCGGTCAGCAGCAGCCGCAGCGTGTTGCCGATCCAGTTGATGCAGGTCTCGTTGCCCGCGACCATCAGCACCACGAGGTGGTGCACCGCCTCCTCGTCGCTCAGCCCGGCCGGGTGGGCGAGCAGCCAGGAGGTGAGGTCGGCGCTGGGCTCGGCCCGGCGGCGGCGCACCAGGTCGGCCAGGGTCGCCTGGAACTCCCCGGCGGCGCGCACCGATTCGGGCCCGCTGTCCACGAAGTGGCTGATCAGCTCGACCATCCGCGGCCCGGCCCCGATGGGCAGGCCGATCAGCTGGGTGGAGACCAGCAGCGGCAGCGCCCGGGCGTACTGGCCGATCAGGTCGGCGGTGCCGTCCGGGCCCCAGCTGTCGATCAGGCCGTCGGCGGCGGCCTCGGTGGTCTCGCGCAGCTGCCGGTGGTCGATCTGCGCGAGGGTGTCCGAGACGGCGGCGCGCAGCCGCTGGTGCTCGGCGCCGTCCAGGTTGAGCAGGGTGGGCCGCCAGGCGGTCATCGGCTGCAGCCGGGAGTCCGGGGCGAGCCGGCCCTCGGCGGGCACCCGCCAGTGCCGCGAGTCCTTGGAGAACAGCGCCTCGTTGCGGGTGAGTTCGAGCAGCTCGGGGTAGCCGATGACGAGCCAGGCCTCGACACCCGGCTCCAGCTCGATCGGCGCGACCGGGCCGTAGCGCTCGCGCAGCCGGGCGTACAGGCCGTGCGGGTCGTCGGCGACGGCCTGCCCGTACAGCGGGGTCAGCGGCGCGCGGTGTCCGGGTCCGCCCTGTCCGGGCCCGCCGGGTCCGGGCCCGCCGTGCCCCGCCTGGCCGTACCCGGCCCCGCCGTAGCCCGTTCCGCCGTGCGCGACCGGGCAGCCGGCGGCCCGCGGCGGCTCGGGGGCGGTCACCGCTGCAGCTCCAGGAGCGAGCTGCGGTGCAGGTGGTCCACGAAGTCGATCAGCAGGTCGTAGGCCTGCCGCCGGTCGCGCGCGTCGGCGTACAGGATCGGCACGTCCGGCAGCACGTCCAGCGCGGAGCGCAGCTCCTCCTCCGGGTAACTCGGCGTGTCCGGGAAGGTGTTGACCGCCACCGCGAAGGGGATGCGCTGCTCCTCCAGCCGGCCCAGCACGTCGAAGCTCTCGTCCGGCCGCCGCAGGTCCACCATCGCGATGGCGCCGAGCGCACCGCGCGACAGGTCGTCCCACAGCGGCCAGAACCGCTGCTGCCCGGGCGTGCCGAACAGGTAGAGCGCGAGCCGGGAGTTGAGGGTGATCCGGCCGAAGTCCAGCGCGACCGTCGTGGTGGTCTTGCCGCTGCGCCCGGTGAGGTCGTCCACGCCGCTGCTGGCGGCGGTCATGGTCTCCTCGGTGCGCAGCGGGGTGATCTCGCTGAGCGAGCCGACCAGGGTGGTCTTGCCCACCCCGAACGGGCCGGTGACCAGGATCTTGACCGCGCCCTGCACCGAGGACGGCAGGTACTGCGGCTCGGACGGCAGGTCGACGGGGGCTTCAGCGGAGTTGGCGGAGGCCAACGAGCACCTCTTCCAGGAGGGTTGCGGGCAGGCGTTCGGCCTGCGGGACGGGCGGGAGCACCTGCACGGCGCCGAGGTCCCGGAGGTCGCCGACCAGCACCTTGACGACGCCGAGCGGCAGCCCCAGGTGGGCCGCCACCTCGGCGACCGACAGCAGGCTGTGGCAGAGCCCGAGGATGCGCCGGTGCTCGCGGTTGAGCAGGACGTCCTCGGGCAGTTCCGGGGGCTCGGATAACGCGCTGACCAGGCTCTCGACGGCCAGGTCCGCCCGGGAGGGGCGGCTGCGGCCGCCGGTGATGACGTAGGGCCGGACGGGCCCGCTCACCGCTGGCTCCCGGCCCCGTGGTCGACCCGTGGCGGACTGGTGAGGTGGGTGCCGATCCGCTCGACCAGGACCTGCATCTGGTAGGCGACCAGCCCGGCGTCCACCGCCTCGCCGGCCACCACGGCCAGGTGCGCCCCCGCCCCGGCGGCGACGATGAACAGGTAGCCGCCGCCGTACTCGATGATGATCTGGCGGGTGGCACTGCCCGGCCCGCCGAAGCCCGTCGCGACGCCGCGGGCCAGCGACTGCAAGCCGGAGCACGCGGCGGCGAGCCGCTCGGCGTCCTCGCGCGGGATGTCGGCGCTGCGGCCGATCTCCAGGCCGTCGTTGGAGACGACGACGGCGTGCTGCACCTGCGGGACGGCGATGATGTCGGCGAGCAGCCAGCCGAGGTCGGGGGTGGTGGTCATGGAACTCTCCGGGGGGCAGGGAAGTCGGGGAGGGGGGACGGTCAGTGGTGGCCGGGCGGGGTCTGGGCCTGGCCCCGGGCCGCCGATCGGCCGCTGGCGGTGCCGGCCTGGAACATCGCCATGAACGCCTGCGCGTCCTGCGCGGAGCGGTACGGCGGGGCCGGCGGCGGGGGAGCGGCGTGCTGGGCGGGCCGGTTCGCGCGGTCGCGGCGGTGGCTCCGGCGGGGCAGCGGCGGCGGGGTGTCGCCGCCCGCGGGGGGCCGGCCGGTGGGCGGGGTCTCCACCATCGGGTGGCCGGCGTGCGGGTGGCCGCTGTGTGGGTGGCCGCTGCGCGAGTTGCCGAGGTGCGGGTGGCCGGCGACCGGGCGCGGGTCTGGGGTGAACGCCCGGTCGTCCGGACCGAGGCCGGGAACGGTGGGCGGCAGCGGCTCGGTGAGCAGGGCGTTCGGCAGCAGCACCACGACACGGACCCCGCCGTACGGCGAGGGCGCCGAGCTGAGGGTGACCCGGAAGCCGTACTGCTCGGCGAGCCGGCCGACGGCGGCCAGGCCCAACTGCGGCACTTCGCCCAGCCGGGAGATCTCCAGGGTGCTGCCCCCGGCGAGTGCGGCGGCGGCCTTGGCGACGGCCTGCTCCGGCATGCCGACGCCGCCGTCGTCGATCTCGATCACCGCGCCGTTGTGCACCGGCATCAAGGTGACGAACACCTGGGTGCTGGGCGGGGAGTAGCGGGTGGCGTTGTCCAGCAGCTCGGCGATGGCGTGGATCAGCGCCTCGGCGGCGGCGCCCACCACGGCGGTCTCGATCCGGCTGCGGACCACCACCCGCTGGAACGGCAGGATCCGCGACTGGGCGCCGCGCACCACGTCCTCCAGGGTCACCGGTTCCGGCCAGTGCCGTCCGGCCCGGGCGCCGCACAGGACGGCCAGGGTCTGGGCCAGCCGGGCCTGTTGGGCGGCGGCGTGGTCGGCCTTGAGCAGGCCTTCCAGCAGGGTCGGGTCGTCGTGGGTGCGCTCCATGTCGTCGAGCAGGGCCTGCTGGTCGTGGGCCATGACGAGGATGCGGCGGGCGACGCTGAGGAAGGCCCGCTGGGTGGAGGCGGTGAGCTCCTGCTCCTGCTGGACGGCGGCCAGGTCGGCGCCCCGGCGGGAGAGTTCGGCGGTCAGCTGGTCCTGGAGCCGGGCGAGTTCGTCCTGCAGCCGGTCGGCCCGGACGCGCTGGGTGACGGACACGGCACGGTACCGGGCGGCGGCCACGAGGGCGAGGACGGCGAGCACGCCGGTTGCCGTTACGGACCACTGAGTCATCGTCACGCCGCGAATTCTAGGGTGATGATCCTACGTAGGTGTGAACGGATCTCGCCAAGTGACTGGATCTCGTCAAAATCCCGTCAATACGCCGCCAATCCCGCATGGTTCGGCCCCGACCGCAGGGGGCCGAGGAGGGCGGCGACCGTTCGTCCAGGCACTTCCGATCCCGGTCGACGGGTCGGTCGATGGCTGATTCCCGTCCCCGGTTGTGGGGAAGCTGTGCGCACGGCGTCACGGAACGGGCCGCGGCCGCCCGGCGTACCGGTGCCACCCGGCGCCCGGCCGCCGTACCGGCACCAGGGTTCGGTCGTCCGCACCGAGCAGCCCCACCGCGTGCACCAGCCGCTGCGCCGCACTCGCGAGAAGTCGGCCCGCCCGACTTCTCGCGCGCGGGGGTGACTCGATCCGCCCCTTCCACCCCGCTTTCGCCGGCCCTTCATCTTGCTTTCCGCCGGAGGGCTGTCACCCGCTGATCGCCGGAAGTCGGTCCGTCCGACTTCTCGCGCGGCTCCTCGGGCCGATGGCCGCGTTCGCTCGCCTTCCCCCTGCTTCCTATTCCTCGTCCACTTCCTCCTGCGCCGGCTTCGGCCAACTGCGAAGGCTGGTGGTCAGGGTGGTGACGAGGCGGTCATGGGTGGTGGTGAGGTCCTCGGCGAGTTGGAAGGCGCCGGTGGTGGAGAGGGAGGCGAAGCCGTGGGCGAGGGAGCGGACGGTGCGGGCGGCATGAACGGCTTCGGGCCCGTCGAGGCCGTAGGAGCGGAGGACGGCGAGGATCACGCCGAGGAGTCGGGTGGCCGCGCGGGTGAGGTCGTCGTCGGGTCGTGGGGCCTGGGGGAGGGCGGTGTAGCGGTGGGGGTGCTCGGTGGCGTAGGCCTGGTAGGCGCGCAGGACGGCGGTGACGGCGTCGTCGCCGCTGCGGCCGACCGCGGCGTCGGCGAGCCGGTCCGCCAGTTCCTCGGTGACCCGTACGGCGATCAGCCGGCGCAGTTCGGTGAGACCGCCGCTGACGTGCTTGTACAGGGAGGGGGTGGCGACCCCGGCGCGGGCGGCGACGGAGGCCAGGGTGAGGGCCTCGGTGCCCTGCTCGTCGATGAGGGCGAGGGCGTAGCCGACGACCTGGTCCGGGGTCAGTCCTACTCGGGGCATGGCTTCGGTTTTCTCCGTAGGGATGCGGGGCCGGCGGCGTCAGGCGCGTTCGGCGAGGAAGGGCAGCAGGGCGTCCGCCACGGCCTGCGGGTTGTCGGCCATCGGGTAGTGCCCTGAGCCCTCGATCATCACCTTCCGGCTGCCGAGCGCCGCGGCCTGCCGGTCGGCGACGGCCGCCGGGTCCGGGAAGTCGGGGTCCTTGCTGCCCATCAGGACGAGCGAGGGGCAGCGGACGGCCGCGCACCAGCCGATCGGCGCGGAGTCCCCGGTGACGTGCCCGCGGGTGGCGGTCTTGCGCCCCGGGGTGCGCAGGTCGGCGACGAGTCCGGCGACGTACGCGTCGAGGTCGGCGGGTCGGGGGCCGGGGAAGGCCATCTTGCGCAGGTAGAGGCCCCAGGAGGCGGGCCAGTGGACCAGCGCGGTGCCCGTCACGGCCATCACGCCCCGCATCAGGGCGTTGGACCGGTGCTCGACGAAGGCGTCGATGAGCGCGATCCCGGCGATCCGCTGGGGTGCGTCCCCGGCGAGCTTGACCACCGTGGCCCCGGTGTAGGACTGGCCGACCAGGACGGCCCGTTCGATGCCGAGGCGGTTCAGCAGGGCGAGGACGTCGGTGGCGATGGCGGCCGGGCTGTAGTCGTCCCAGACGATCGAGGACTCACCGAAGCCGCGCAGGTCCATGGTGATGACCCGGTGTCCGGCCGCGGTGAGCAGCGGGTGCAGGTGCCGGTACGCCCGTCGGGTGTCGAGCATGCCGGGGAGCAGGACGACGGGGGCGCCGGCGCCCTCTCGGGTGTCGTCGAAGGCGATCCGGCCGCCGGAGACGTCGAGGTACTGGGTGCTCGGGGTGCTGGTGCCGTTCACGGTGGTCCTCCACGGGGGCGCTGCTGCCGATAGCCAAGAAGCTACGGCTAATAGCCTTAGCCGTCAAGCCCCTCGTTCCGGCCCCCTTCGCCCCCCCCGACCGGCCGGGCGAGGGCTCAGACTCCCTCGACCCTGAACGGGTCGTGCTCCGCCAGCAGCTTCTCCAGTCGGGCCTGGTCGACCCGGGCGACGGTGTCCGCGGACTCCTGCCGGTCCCGGATGACCTTGGCCAGCGTGAACGCGGACGTGACGGTGTAGAGGAGGCCGATCCCGAGGAACGCCCGGGTCCATCCGGCGACGGGCAGACAGGCGATCCCGGCGGCGAGGGCCACGCCGGAGATGGTGAAGGAGAGGACGGCCTGGGCGTAGTACGCGGCCGTGGTGCGGGTCTGCATCGGTGCGGTCATGGCGACAGGATGCGACGGCGCTGTCGGGTCACACATGAGTAGGAGTACTCAGATGGACCCAGGTGAATGACGGGTCGTTCGTTGACGTCCGATCACCCGGCCCCCAGCCGTCCCGGACGGATGGCTTGGAATCAGGGGCTCCTAGGATTAACGTTTGATAACGCAGCGCGGTCGTCAACGCCGTACCCAGACGGCACCGTGCGCCGTCGCCTAATCCCACCGGCCGGCCTCCGGGCAGGTCAGGGAGCCGGGGAACCACGTTCCCTGGGGTGAATCGGCGGGGCCCCGGCCCGGCCGTAGGAGACCTTCCTGCTCCGAACCCGTCAGCTAACCCGGTAGGCGCGAAGGAAGGAAAGGAGCGCGCCTCCGTGGCGTCGACGCACACCCCGGCACACCCGGGCGGCCCCGCAGCCGGTACCCAGCTCCTCGACCACCCCGGCCCGGACGGTGCCGAGTCTCTCGGCACCGACGAGTTCGCCCCGGAAGCCGAGACCAACCGCCACTGGATGCCGCGTCAGACCCGCGGGGCCTCCCCGCTCCTCGGCGTCACCGCCGTCGCCGCCACCCTGGGCGCCACCGGCTTCGCCTCCGCCACCCCGGCCGCCGCGCCCGCCGTCGAGGCCGCGGACGAGACGCCGGTCGCCCTCGCCGCCGACCCCGGCCTCGCGCTCGCCGCCCGCATCCAGCAGCAGGCCGACAGCCAGCGCACCGCCGCCGAGGAGAACGCCCGCCTCCAGGCCGCCCAGGAGGCCGAGGCCAAGGCCGCCGCCAAGGAGGCCGACGCCAAGCGCGCCGCCGAGGAGACCGAGCGCGCCAAGGCCGCCGCCCTCACCCTGCCGGTGAAGGACTACAACCTGTCCGCCCACTACGGCCAGAGCGCCCGCTACTGGGCCCACCTGCACACCGGCCTGGACTTCGCCGCCGACACCGGCACCCCGGTGTACGCGGTCGGCCAGGGCACCATCACCTCGGCGGGCTGGTCCGGCGCGTACGGCTACCGGATCGTCGAGACCCTGCCCGACGGCACCGAGATCTGGTACTGCCACCTCTCCTCGATCATCACGGGCTCCGGCAAGGTCGGCCCCGGCCAGCAGATCGGCAAGGTCGGCGCGACCGGCAACGTCACCGGCCCGCACCTGCACCTGGAGGTCCGCCCCGGCGGCGGCGCCCCGGTCGACCCCGAGAGCTGGCTCCAGCAGCGCGGCCTCAACCCGTAACGGCCCCGACGGCCGCAACGGCCCCCGACGGGCGGGCCCCCGGGCGCGCCCGGAGCCCGCCTCCGGTCCCTCACTCCGCCGGCAACTGCGCCAGATAGGCGTCGATCTCCTCCGGCCCCGGCTCCGGCGCGAGCTCGGCGAACTCCTCGACCAGCAGCCGCGGCAGGCCGGGCACCGTCCACTGGCCCAACAGGTCGAGCGCGACCCCGGCCGCCGCCGCCTCGAACGCCCCGAAATCCCCGGCCAGTTCCTCCGGCATCGGCCGCCCCAGCGCGGTCAGCTCGGCCAGGTTGCGGTAGCTGCGCCGCATCAGGCCCTGCTCCAGCAGCCGCCGCGCGCCGTCGGTGGCCATGCCGACGGACAGCACCCGGCCCGGCCCCCAACCCTGCTCATCGGGTTCGTCCAGCCAGCCGGCCGGCACCAGCGCCTCGTACCCGGCCAGCCGTTCCGCCTCGCCCAGTGCGGCGAAGCCCGTCAGCCAGTCCCGCACCGCCGCCCCGTCGGCCGTGTCCACCCCGTGGGCGTGCAGCAGCACCGCGTACAGCCGCGGCCAGGTGACCAGATCGGCGCGGCGCAGCAGCCCGGCCGCGACCTCGCCCTGCCACTCGGCCTCGGCGTGCAGCCGCTCCTGGCGCTTCGCATTGAGCCGCTTCACCGCCCGCTGGTGGTCGACCAGCAGCCGCACGGCGTTCCCGTAGGCGAGCGGATCGGCGTCCGGCGCCGGTTGGACGTACAGGTGGAGCCGCTCGTACAGCAGGTGCTCCACCGCGTCGGAGGTCAGTTCGGGCCAGCCGTCGTGCATCCTGCCCTCGCCCAGCTCCAGCAGCGCCAGCACCGTGCGCAGCGGCGCCTCGGCCACCGGCGCGCGGCCCTGCTCGGCCGCCCAGGCGAGCAGCTCGGCGGCCTTGGTGCGCGGAGCGAGCCGCAGGTCATCGTCGTTCATGTCCCGAACGGTAGCCGCCGGGCGCGGGCAGGGTCGGCCCCCATGGTCCCCGTACGACTCACCGGCCCCCGGCTCACCATCCGAGTACCACCACACCCCGGAGGACGTGGACGCGTTGCACGCGCTGTTCGGCGACCCCGAGGTGACCCGCCGCCTCACCTTCGGCCCGCGCGACCGCGAGGACTGCGCCGACCAGATCGAGCTGTACCTGGAGGAGGCGATGGCGGAGGAGCGGGACACCTACCGGCTCGCCGTCTGCCGCCGCGAGGACGCGGGGGAGGCGGCGGGCGCGGCAGGCGCGGCGGGCATGCGGGACGGGGAGTACCCGGCGGACCGGGCGGACGCGGTGCCGGTCGGGCAGGCCGGCCTGACCCTCGGCGGGTTCCGCTCCGCCGAACTCGGCTGCGTGCTGCGCCCCGAGGTGTGGGGCCGCGGCTACGCGACCGAGATCGCGGAGTTGCTCTGCGGGTGCGCCTTCGGGCCGCTCGGACTGCACCGGCTGGCCGCCCGGACCGATGTGGACAACCCGGCCGCCGCCCGGGTGCTCACCAGACTCGGCTTCCGGCTGGAGGGGCGGATCCGGCACGACGTGTACCGGGGCGGCGTGTGGGTCCGACTCCCACCAGTACTCGCTTCTCGTCGACGAGTGGCCCGGCCGGACCGGCACGCAGGAGGCCGGGACGGGGGGTTAACCCCACCTCCGATCCGCCGGTCCCCCGGATGCCCCCGCGGCGGCGGCTCGGCCAGACTCGAGGACGTCGGGTCGAAGAGCACGAGGGACCGAAGGGCCGGGAGCCGGGACATGAGCAGCAGCCGAAGCACGCTGGACCAGGAGTGGGACACCCTGGGCGGCTACGACGACGAGAAGGGACCCCGCGCCGGGGTCCGCCGGACGGAGTGGCCGCCGTCCGCCTGGCGGTCGCCGTTCTCCGCGTACCACGTCCGCGAGATCGGCTTCGCGCTGACCGGCCTGCCGGTGGCCATCGTCGCCTTCACCGTCGCGATCACCATGTTCTGCTTCGGCCTCGGCACCTTCGTCACCGTCCTCGGCCTGCCCGTGCTGGCCGGCCTGACCGCCGCCGCCCGCGGCTTCGGCCGGCTCGAGCGGGCCCGGGTGCGCGGAATGCTCGGCGTGGACGTGCCCGGCCCGGCGCCGGTACGGCAGGTCCGCCCGGGCAGCTGGGGCGCGATCACCGCCCGGCTGGCGGACGCGGCGGGCTGGAAGGGCGTGCTGTACCAGGTGGTGATGTTCCCGTGGGCGGTGTTCAGCTTCAGCATGACGCTGGTGTTCCTGCTGCTCGGCTGGACGATGGCGCTCTACCCGGTCTACCACTGGGTCTTCCCGACCTTCACGAACTGGCCCGGATACCGGGTGTTCGACTACACCGACAGCCAGCACGTCCGGCACGTCTACTACATCGAGGGCGCCTGGCAGATCGCCGCTTTCTCGGCGGTCGGGCTGCTGCTGGTCTTCCTCACCGCACAGCTGGTCCGCGGTCTGACGAACGTCAACCGGGCCGCCGCGGTCGGCCTGCTCGGCCGCTGACGGCTCCGCCCAAGGGGCGATGCGCCCCGGATGCGCTCCGGCCGCTCTCCGGATGCACCCCGGATGCGGACGGGGCCGCTCCGTGTTCGGATGGCCGCGTGGCCGACGCCCCCACCCCCGCACCGGACCCCGACGTCCTGGTCACCTCCCGTCCGCTGGACGAGTACTGCGCCCTGTTCGGCCTCACCCGCGCCGGACTGGCCGCCCTACCGGGGCCGCTGCTGGACTGCCCGGGCGGCGCGGCGGGCCTGGCCGCCGAGGCCCGCGCGCTGGGCTGCCGGGTGATCGCCGCCGACCCGGCGTACGCCCTGCCACTGCCCCAGGTCGCGGCCCACGCGGTGGCCGCCCGGAAGTCGATGGCCGTCGCCATGGCGGCCCGCCCGCACCTCTACCCCGCCTCCGGCCGCCGCCGGCCCGAGCGCTACCTGCGCAGCTGGGACCGCGCCCGGCGGCTGTTCACCGCCGACTCGGCCGCCCACCCGCAGCGGTACGTGGCCGCCGCGCTGCCCCGACTGCCCTTCGCCGACGGCACCTTCGCCCTCACCCTGAGCGGCTACCTGCTCTTCGCCTACCCCGAACTGTTCCGCCCCGAGCGCCAGTTGGCGGCGCTCATCGAGCTGGTCCGGGTCACCGCCCCGGACGGCGAGGTCCGCGTCCATCCGCTGCACGACGGGTACGGACGCCGCTGCGGCCACCTCGACCGGCTGCGGTACGCGCTCGGCAGGCACCGGATCTCCAGCGAGATCCGCAGCGTCCCCCGCGAGGACGGCCGCACCCGCCGGATGCTGGTACTACGAGCCGCCGACCGGCGCCGCCCGGACGCTCGGCGAAGTCCGAATCGGTAATAGTCACTAGTCGGCATTGCCCATATACTCGGACGCCATGAGCGAGACCACGGTCCGGCCCGCCCAGCCGGCCGACGCCTCCCGGCTCACGGCACTGATCCAGGCCTCCAGCGCTTACCGCGGCGCGTACTTCGCGATGGTCGACGGCTACGAGGTGACACCCGACTACGTCGAGCGCCACCAGGTACGGATGGCCGTCGACGCCGCCGACGACCGGCTGCTCGGCTTCTACGCGCTGATCCGCGACCCGGCCGAACTGGACCTGATGTTCGTCGCGGACGAGGCCCAAGGCCTCGGCATCGGCCGCCGGTTGATCACCGACATGCTCGCCCGCGCCCGCGAGGCCGGGATCGCCACGGTCAAGGTCGTCTCCCACCCGCCCGCAGAGGGCTTCTACCTCCAGATGGGCGCCCAACGCACCGGCACCCGCCCGCCCCAGCCCAAGACCCCCTGGGAACAGCCCGAACTGCGCTTCACCGTCTAAGGCGCGTCGTCGCGGGCCGGAGGGACCGACTCGGCCGGCTGGACCGGAACGGTTGCCAAAGCCGACGCGGCCGCAGCCGCGGCCGGGACCGGGGCGGCGGGCCGGGCCGGAACGAAGGCCGCCACCTGCAGCCGGGACAGGATCTTCTCCGCCAGCCAGCTGCGGTCCGACCCGTACGGGATCCCCCGTGGGTCGACCAACTGCGCCGCCACCGCGTCCCGCAGGCGCTGCGCGTCGGGGTCGGTCAGCCGGGAGAGCAGGCCCCGGGCGGCCAGCAGGGCGTGGTACTGCTCGAAGCCCGAGCGCGGGCGTTCGATCGCGTCCAGCACGCTCGGCAGGTCGGCCAGCGACGGGTCGCCCTGCATCAGCGCGAGCGCCTGGATCCGGCGGCCCTCCGAGCCGTCCGCGTAGAGGCCCCGCACCTGGTCGGCGGTCAGCGCCGAGCGGGTCGCGGTCGAACGCACCTCGGCGACCACCCCCTCCGGCCCCGCGGGCGAGCCCACGGAGGGCGGCAGCTGCGCGGCCAGCGCGGAGGGATGGTCCGCACTGCCGCCGAGCAGTCCGAGGTGCTGCATCGCGC
The DNA here is from genome assembly GCF_055569215.1 of Kitasatospora sp. NPDC029312. Classification (NCBI taxonomy): domain Bacteria; kingdom Bacillati; phylum Actinomycetota; class Actinomycetes; order Kitasatosporales; family Streptomycetaceae; genus Kitasatospora; species Kitasatospora sp. NPDC029312. Next base: position 47,860 of record NZ_JBVHXY010000044.1, read on the forward strand.
GCATCCGCAGATCGTCCGCGCCGACCTTGTCGCCGTGCCGGTCGCGGTCCTGCCCGGCCAGGAAGAGGTCCAGCGCCTGGTCCGCGTCGGTCAGCGCCTGCGGCAGCGCGAGCCGGGTCACCAACCAGCCGGCCAGGAAGCCGAGGACCAGGAAGTACAGCACCAGCGCGGCCCCGAACGGCACCGCCGCGTCCCCACCGCCGAGCGCGGGCGCCAGCACCGTGCCCAGCTGGTGCAGCCGTTCGCCGAGCGAGCCGAGCTGGGTCAGCCCGACGCCGAGCAGCACCTTGGTCAACCAGTCCGACACCTGCTCCAGATTGGTGTTCGGCGTGTACGAGCCCTGCGGCTCCCCCGAACCGCCCTTCACCCGCGGCACCCCGAACAGGAAGCCCAACGCACCGCCGAGCACCGTCGACGCCCCGGCCACCACCAGCCCGCCGCCGAGCGCCTGCCAGGTGTGCGCCCGGCCGAGCGCGAACAGCAGCAGCCCGAGCAGTCCCGTCCCGGCCGTCACCCCGGCGGCCGCCCCCTGCGCCGTCCGCATCGCCGACGCGCCGACCCGCCGCGACCTCGCCATCGCCCACCCCCAGTGTCCGCGCCGCTCCGCTGCGGAGTCCGCGCCGACTCTAGCGCCGCGACCCCACCACGGAAACGTTCCGGGGGCACCGCGGCGACGACGCGACGGCCGCCCAAAACGCAGACGGCCCGCAGGCTGCTCCTTCGACGCCGGCCCGTGCACTGGCCTGGCGCCGAGGCACCGGGGATGTTCCGGTGAGCCTGCGGGCCGGGTGACTGCTGTGGATTTCGCCTGCCGGAGGCCAGGGGCCTCACCCTGCGCAGGCAGGGGCGGCTCTAGCGAGCAGCCACCTCACGCATCCTGATGGAACTCAATTCAGGATCACCTCCTTTCAGTGTGGCCCCACGATAGGCAGGCCCCTGTCGGGGAGGCAACGGATTTATGCGGGCCGCTGATCAGGCCGTCTTGATCTGGTCCTTGAACTTGGAGAAGTCGATCGTGTTGTCGGCCGACGGGGCCTGGACGGTCAGGGGCTTGTCGAAGTCCGTGAGGTCGATCTGGGTCTGGCCGTCCTTGCTCGGAGCCGTCTCGATGCGGACCGGGTACGGCTTGCCCTCGGTGGCGACGTAGATCGTGCCGTGCTCGCCCTGGGCGTTGGTGACCTTGAGGCTGAAGCTCTTCACGCCGTTCGTGGTGCCGGCGGAACCCTTCTCGGCACCGGTGCCGGCCGTGTCGCCGCCCTCGACGATCTGCTTGCTGAAGTCGGAGAGGTCGCACAGGGAGGTGAACGGCTTCATCTGCGGGTCGTTGTCGAACCCGGTCAGGTAACGGCCCTTGAAGAGCTCGGCGGCCTTGGCGCCGTTCGGGCCGCCCATGGCGGTCCAGAAGGCGGCGTCCGGCTTCATGTAGGAGGCCTTGCCGTCGCGGACGATCTCGACCTTGCCCATGCCCGGCACCGACATGGTGCCGGTGCACTGGCCCTTGCTGTCCATGGCCAGGCTGAGCTCCGTCTTGCCGTCCTCGTCGACCATCGTGCCCGCCATCTTGACCGCGGTGGCACCGGCCAGGGCGTCCTTGGCCTGCTTCTTGATCTCCTGCGCGGTCAGCTTGTCGGTGTCCAACTTCGCCACGGTCGGGGTCGGCGTCGGCGTGGCGGTCACGGGCGCGGCCGCAGCCGCGGTGGTCGCGGGCGCGGCGGCCTTGTCCGAGTCCTTGGTGTCGCCGCAGGCTGCCGTGCCCGCTCCCAGGAGGAGGCAGATCACGGCGGTGCTGACCAGGCGCTTCGACGGCATGAGGTGATTCCTGTCCCGGGGCACGGCGTTGCCACCCCCGAATGGATGAAATTTTTCCTCTGAAGTATGGGTGAGGCCGCAGACAGTAGATCTTGGATTCGATCCCTGTTATCGCTTCGTGGCAGGACCGTGCTCTGCCGGTGCCCGGAAACGGCGAAGGGCCCGGAGGACGAATCCTCCGGGCCCTTCGGCTACTGAGTAGCGGGGACAGGATTTGAACCTGCGACCTCTGGGTTATGAGCCCAGCGAGCTACCGAGCTGCTCCACCCCGCGTCGGTGAACACAACGATACGGGGAAGTCGCCGATATGGGAAATCGGTTCTGCGGGCGGCCCCGAGCGGGGTCCTCAGGCCGCTTCCGGGGCCCGTCGGACGTGCCTCGGGGCGTGCCGGGAGGTTCGGGACCTGGCCCAGGCGGCGAAGCAGACCAGGGCCGCGAAGCAGGGCACCATCAGGACGCCGTAGACCATCAGGAACCCGTCCGTCCCGAGGTCGGCGGCGGCGTTCCAGGTGCCGTGCAGCACCATCGCCAGCAGCAGGCCGGCGGGTGCGGCCAGCCGGGCCAGCCAGCGGCGTCCGGTGGTGAGGGCGACGGCCAGGCCGATTCCGGTGAGCGCGGTGAACAGCGGATGGGCGAAGGGGGAGAGCAGGGCGCGGAGCACGAAGGTCTGCACGGTGCTGTCGAAGTCCCGCAGGCTGGGCCGGTCGCCCAGGCCGATGCTGTCGAGCCGGTTCCGCTGGTCGGTGGTGAAGGCCCGGCCCAGGTAGAGGGCGTTCTCGACGAAGGCGAAGCCGCAGGCCGTCATCCCGCCGAGCACCACCCCGGCGGCCAGGGTGCGCGGCCTGGAGCGGCGGTGCGGGGTGCCGGGGGAGGGCGGGGCCGGGCAGAGGTACGGCAGGGGCCGCAGGTAGGGGCGCAGCCTCAGCCGGCTCCGGGCGTGCGGCCCGGCCGGGCGGCGCTCGTACGGGCGGGTGCGCCCGGGCACCGGGGACCGGTGCAGCAGCGGCGCGCAGGGGCGCTCGGTGCGGCGGCCGCGGCAGGGCAGCCGCCGGCCGAGCGGCAGCAGCAGCACCAGCAGGGCGGTGGCCTTGGCGCTCTCCTCGATCAGCGGGGTGGCGATCCCGGCGCCGAGCAGCTGACCGAGCGGGTCGGGGTGCGCGGTCAGGTAGTCGGCGGTCCAGTTGTTGGCGAGGATCGCGATCGTGGTGGCCGCGCAGGCGCCCCAGCCGAGGCAGAACACGGTGTGCCGCAGCGGCACCCGGGCGGTGAGGTTGAGCCAGGCCAGGCCGCCGAGCACGAAGGGCAGCGGCACCATCGCCAGGCCCAGGCCGACCAGCAGTCCGACCGTGCCGGTCTGCCGCTGGACCAGGTGCAGGATCAGCACGCCGCAGCCGATCAGGGTCAGGACGGCGGTCGCGGTGACGGAGGACAGCGCCATCGACCGGGCGCGGCCCGGCGGTACGGCCGGACCGGCGGCCCGATCGCGCGGACCTGTAGCGGTGGCAGCGCTGCCGGCCGGTAACGCCCCGGTCGGCCGGGGCAGCAGCCGGCGGGCCCGGCGCCCCCGGGGCCCCGGGATGGTCCGGGTGTCACCGGTGCGCTGGACCGTCCCCGGTGCGTCGGCGGCGGCACGGGCGGACGTCCGGAACCCGCCGCCGGACGGGCTGCCCATGCGGCACAGGGTAGGCCACGGCGGCCGCCCGTCGGGAGGAGTCGGGACGAACCGCTCGCGGGGCGCGGCGCCGTCCGCTCAGCGGGCCGCCGCCCGTTCGAACGGCGGCCGGGGGTTCAGCGGCGGCGGAACAGCAGGTCGTGGACCACATGGCCCTTGGCGATCCCGGCGCGTTCGAACTTGGTGACGGGCCGCCAGTCCGGTCGCGGTGCGTAGCCGGGGACGCTGCCGTCCGGGTGGTCCGCGGGCTCCAGCCAGCCGCTGCCGTCGCCCTCCGGGTGGAGGTTCTCCAGCTCCGGCGAGGCGGACAGCACGGCCAGCATCTGCTCCGCGTACGGCTCCCAGTCGGTCGCGCAGTGCACCAGGGCGCCGGGGGCGAGCCGGGGCAGCACGAGGTCGAGAAAGGACGGCTGGATCAGCCGGCGCTTGTGGTGCTTCGGCTTGGGCCACGGGTCGGCGAAGTAGACCCGCAGTCCGGCCAGCGAGGCGTCCGGCAGCATGTCGCGCAGCAGGATGACGGCGTCACCGGCGGCCAGCCGCACGTTCTGCGAGCCGTCGCGCTCCAGCAGGCCGAGCAGGTTGCCGTGGCCGGGGGTGTGCACGTCGGCGGCGAGGATGCCCATGGACGGGTCGGCGGCGGCCATCGCGGCGGTGGTCTCGCCCATGCCGAAGCCGATCTCCAGGGTGACCGGCAGGCCGCCGAACAGTTCCCGCAGGTCCAGCGGGCTGCCGTCGATGGGGATGCCGTACCTCTCCCAGCTGCGGTCCAGGGCACCCGCCTGGGCGTTGGTCATCCGGCCCCGGCGCGGCTGGAAGCTGCGGATGCGCCGCTCCCGGTGCTGGGCCTCGGTGGCCTTGTGCGGGTACATCGGCGCGGGGTAGGCGGCCGGCGCGGCGGACATCCGGGCGGACGGCGATTGCTGGGGGATCGGGGCGGTGGCAGTCACAATCACCCGAGTCTACGGGGCCGTGCGGGGCGCCCGCCGGGGTGTGTGACGGGGCTCATCCGGGGCCCGCCCGGCCGGTTCGGCCGGGGGAGGAGCGGGCGGTTCGGCCGGGGGAGGAGCGGGCGGTTCGCCGCGGTCCCCGCCGCGCGGCTCATCCGCCCGCCTCCAGTGCGGCCAGCGCCCGGCGGGCCACCTCGCGGCCGATCGGCAGCGAGGCCGTCGCGGCGGGGGACGGCGCGTTCAGCACGTGGACGGTGCGGCGCGGGGAGCGCGGGTCGTCGGGGTCGAAGCCAGCGAAGGCGAAGTCGTCCAGCAGCGAGCCGTCCCGGGCCACCGCCTGGGCGCGTACCCCGGCGGCGGTCGGCAGCAGGTCGGCGGCGGTCACGGCGGGCAGCAGGCGCTGGACGGCCGCGGTGAACGCCCGCTTGGACAGCGAGCGGTGCAGCTCGCCGACCTCGTGGCGCCAGTGCCGGCGCAGGATCTGCCAGGTGCCGGGGAAGGCGAGGGTGTCGGCCAGGTCGCGCGGACGGACGGTGCGCCAGTCGTAGCCCTCGCGGGCCAGCGCGGGCACCGCGTTCGGGCCGACGTGGACGGCCCCGTGGATGCCCCGGGTGAGGTGCACGCCGAGGAAGGGGAAGGCCGGGTCGGGCACCGGGTAGACCAGGCCGCGCACCAAGTCCCGCCGCTGCTCGGCGAGTTCGTAGTACTCGCCGCGGAACGGCACGATCCGCACGCCGGGGTCGTCCCCGGCCAGCCGGGCGATCCGGTCGCTGTGCAGCCCGGCGCAGTTCACCAGCACCCGGGCGCGCAGCTCCCCGTCCGCGGTGTCGACCGTCACGGCGTCCCGGCGCCTGGCCACCGTCCGCACCTCCGTGCCGGGCCGCAGCTCGGCGCCCGCCTCCCGGGCCAGCCGGGCGTAGGTCGTCGCGACGGCCGGGAAGTCGCAGATGCCGGTCGTCCCGACGTGCAGCCCGGCCAGGCCGCTGACCTCCGGTTCGTACCGGGCGATCCCGGCCCGGTCCAGTTCGGTCACCGGGATGCCGTTGGCCCGCCCCCGCTCGGCCAGCGCGGCCAGTCGGGGCAGTTCGGCGGCGTGGGTGGCCACGATCAGCTTGCCGGTCACCTCGTACGGGACGCCGTGCTCGCGGCAGAACTCCACCAGCTCGGCGGCGCCCGCGACGGCGAAGCGGGCCTTGTACGAACCGGGGCGGTAGTAGACGCCGCTGTGGATCACCCCGCTGTTGCGCCCGGTCTGGTGGGCCGCGAAGCCGGGCTCCTTCTCCAGGACGGCGAGCCGCAGGCCGGGCCGGGTCCGGGTCAGCGCGTGGGCGGTGGCCAGGCCGACGATCCCGCCGCCCACCACCACGACATCGAACTCGCCCTCGCCTGCCACCGCGCGCTCCCGCCTGCCGCCTGGTCCGTGCCTGCCGCCTGTCGCCTGTCGCCGATGCTGCCACGGGGGCCGGTGGGGGTCGAGGGGGCCTCTCGGCTGCGGCGCGGGCGTCGCCCGGCGCGGCGGTCGGCCCGTGAAGGCTCCGCCGCGCGGGGCGCGCCGTCGGTGATCCGGTCAGGTCGTCCGGCGCGGTGGTCCGGCGCGGTCGTCCGCGGACGGTGGCGGGGCCCGGGCCGGTCGGGCATGCCGAGGTGGGCGGCGTGGTTCCGCCGCCCACCTCCGGTGTCGGCGGAGCCACCCCCCGGTGGCTCCGTCCCCCTCCCAGCCGGGCCTCGCCGCCCCCTCCCCCCGTGCGCGGCCGCGATGCGGCGCATGCGCCCCCCTGGCCACATGCGCCGCACCCCCCGGCGTCGACGCAGCGCGCCCCACCGGTCCCCCGATCCGGTGCGGCCGCCGCCCCCCGGCTACGCCTCCCAGGGCCACCCGGCGTTCGTCCCCGCCTCCAGAAGCGGGATCAGCCGGAAGGCCGCGTCGCTGAGCCCGCCGAAGGTGTGCCGGTTGGCGCCGCCGCTGGGCCCGTGGCCGTGGGCGTAGCCGGCCAGGTTCCAGGTGTAGACGGGCACCTGGGCCGGCACGGCGGCAAGCGGATCGCTGCCCCGGTAGCCGAAGCCGGTCTGCTCGTCGGTGACGATGACGACCCGGTCGTGGCCCCGGTAGTGGGTGCGGACGGCCTCGGCGGTGTTGGTGCCGCCCAGGCTGCTGAAACGATCCAGCACCCGCAGCACCGCGTCGCCCCGGCCGACCTCGATCACCCGGCTGGTGGTGCCGAACTCGACCAGGTCCGCCTCCGCAGCCCGGACCTTGAGCGCGGTGCCGAAGATCGCCGCCGAGTCCGCCCGGTTGAGTTCGGTCTGCGCGCTGGGCCGGTCGAACATCGAGCCGGAGCGGTCGACCAGGATCAGCGTCCGGCCGGGCAGCTCGGGCACGTTGGCGAGCGAGTGGGCGAGCGCCGTCTCCAGCGCGTGCCCCCAGCGCAGCGAGGGCGCGTGCCGGTACGCGGCCAGGTAGCGGAACGGGAACTGGCGCGAGCGCCGCACCTCGCCCCGGTCCGAGATCCGCCGGGCCACCTCGGCCGCGGCCTCGTCCGACACCCCGGCCTTGTCGAAGTTGCGCAGGTTCCGCACCAGCGCCATCGGCCCCATCGAGGGGATGACCGCCTCCCAGACCGCGGCGTCCAGCGGCCCGTGGAGCCAGCCCGCCAGCGCCTCCCAGGTCAGTCCGGCGGCGGCCAGCCGTTCGGCACCGCCCTCGGCGGTCGCGGCCGCCCGACGCTCCGCCACAGGCAGCGCCAGCAGCTCGCGGTTGGCGGTCAGCAGCGGCAGGGCCGCGGGCGGAACGGCCTCCTCGGGCCGGTGCCGGCGGTCCAGTGCGTAGCCGAACAGCGCGCCCTGCCAGGGCTTGTCCGGGTCGGGCGTCGGGTGGGTCAACTCCAGGACGTCACCGAAGCGGTAGCCCTTGGTCGCGGTGTCGTACTTGAGCAGTGAACGCGCGTCGTACAGCCGCCGCACCGCGTCCGCGACCCCGCGCTTGAGCGGCTTGGGCAGCGCCCGGCCGTAGCGCGAGGTCCAGTACGCGAGCAGCTCGCCGGGCTCGTCGGCGCGCCGCAGCACGGCGTCGACGGCCTGCCGGGAGTAGCCGTGGGCGCCCGCGTCCAGCCGGGCCCGGGTGAACTCGGCGGCGCCGACCAGCGCGGCGGTGCGCATCTGAGCCCCGTACCGCAGCCAGCGCAGCAGCCCGAGGGTCCACTCCGGCTCGGCGACGGCGAGTTCGCGCACCAGCGCGGTGTAGCGGTCGTCGCGGTCGCCGCCGCGCTCGTAGAAGGTGTCCCGGCCGACCATGTTGGCGATCGACAGGAGGAAGAGTTCGGACTTGCGGTCCCGGGTGTGGCCGGCACCACCCTCGTGGGTGAGGCCGCGCTGCCCGGTCGTGGTCACCGGCGAGCTCGGACCCGCCTTGGCCTTGCGGAGATTGAACCTGGACATACGACAGCCCCCCTCGGTCTGCTGGTGGTGTGGACGGGAGGGAGGCATACGGCTGTGCGGGGTGCCCGAGATCGTGCCGGCCGTGGGACGGCCGACGTCGGCGGAGGTGTATGCCTTGTGCTCTACCGGATTGAGCTAGCGGCCGCGCTCGCGCACGGCACGCCCGGGATTTGAACCCGGAACCGCAAGATCCGAAGTAACCCCCGCCTGCGCACCGGGCACTCCGAAGCGCGATGCCTCCCGAGATCGGATGGGCGGCGGTGTTTCGCGGGCTCGAACCGCTACGCCGGAATACCGGCGTCTGCCAGAAGTAACCGCTGCCGTCGCACCGGGAGGTGCGGAATTCCTATTCACATGTGGGTGTCCAGAGTTCCGGATCGGCTGAGGTGACGAAGCTGCTCTGCCGACTGAGCTACACCGGTACGGAATACCGGTGACGGGACTCGAACCCGCGACCCGCCCATGAGGAGTGGAAGTAACCTCTGCCTGCGCACCTGGACGAGAGAGACCATAGCCAGGCCCCTCCCGCCGGTGCACCTGATTTACCGGCGGATGCGCGCCGCTTACGCCGGAGCGGTCCTCACGCCGGAGCGACGATCACCGCCCGCGCCCGTTCCGTCAATTCCCGTACTCGGCGTTCACCCTGAAATGGCTCCAGGCGTCGCAGCATCTCGACCACGTACTCCCGGCTGCGCTGGGAGGAGATCCGGCCGGCCACCTCGACGGCGCGTTCGCCGGCGGCCACCGCGGCGTCCAGGTTGCCGGCCTCCGCCTCGGCCATCGCCGAGACCACCAGCCGCAGGCCGTGCGAGCGGACGAAGCCCTCGGTGGGCTTGGCCAGCGCCTCGCGGGTGAACTGCCGGACCTTGGAGGGCACTCCGAGGTCGCGGAAGCACTCCGCGGCGTCGGCGGCGAGCCGGTCGTAGGCGTAGAAGTCGATCCACGCCGGATCGGGATCCCCGGCGCGCGCGCGTTCGAGCGCGCTCTCCGCCGCGCCGAGCGCCGTCGCGCACGCCGCCGCATTGCGGGCCTTCGCCTGGGCCCGTGCCTCCACCAGGTGGAAGAAGCTCATGGTCCGGGCGGTGGCCAGGCCCCGGTTGCGCTCCAGCGCGGCCTGGGCGAGGTCGACGGCCTCCTCGGCGAAGCCCCGGTAGCCGGCCTGCAGGCTCATCGAGGCGAGCACGTAGCCGCCGAGCGGCACGTCGGCGGCGGCCCGGGCGAGCCGCAGGGCCTGGATGTAGTAGCGCTGCGCGGCCTCGTGCTGGCCCGTGTCGAAGGCCATCCAGCCCGCCAGCCTGGTCAGTTCGGCCGTCGCGCCGAACAGCGCCCGGCCGACCGCGTCGCTGTACGAGGCGAGCAGCAGCGGCGCCGCCTCCACCCGCAGGCACTCCGGCACCATCGACGAACGCCAGTCGCCGCCGCCGTACTTGGAGTCCCAGCGGCGGGCCTCCTGGGCGGCCTCCCGGAGCTTCGCGGCGTCCGACTGGCCGACCCGGTAGGAGGAGCTCTCGCTCGGCGAACGCGGCGCCTCGCGCGCCACCGAGCCGTCCGCCGGGTTGATCAGCCAGCGGGAGACGGGCGTCGCGTACGCGGCGACGGAGAAGGTGCCGGCCAGGCTGTCGCTCCAGCGGCCCCCGCCGGGCCCCCGGCGCAGGTCGAGGTCGACCCGGAACAGGTCGGTGGCGGAGCGGACCGCGTCGGCGACGTCGCGCGGGAAGGCCAGGCCGAGTTCGGGCGCCGGGTCGGTGTCGCCCAGGCCGATCTCCTCCAGCGGGACGGGCCGGCCGAGCTTGCCGCCGATCGCGGTGGCGATCAGGTGCGGGACGGGCCCCTGCGGGACCATGCCCTTGCTGACCCAGCGGGCCACCGAGGTCTTGTCGTAGCGCAGCGTCAACCCGCGTTGTGCGCCGAGGTCGTTGACCCGGCGGGCGAGTCCGGCGTTGCTGATCTGGGCGAGGGTCAGGAGCGTGCCGAGCCGTTCGTTCGGTCCACGTGGGCTGACGGTCATGGTGGCGGCGGCACCTCCTGCGGCCTTGTGCGCGGGGCCCGGGCGGCACCGGGCCGTAGCTGCTGTACCTAGAGTAGTCGGACGCGTTCCGACGGTTAAGAGGCCGCATTCCGGATGGCGGGATCGCGCACCCGGCCGCACCGCCCCAGGCGGGTGCGGGAGTTGGTCCGGACCACCCGGAGCGGATCGGGTGCGCCACGCGCCGGAGCGTCGTGCTCCGGTCCCGTGTTCACGTGCGCCCGGGTGTGCCCCCTGGCCCGACCGGCTGCTCGGCGATTCGCTGGTGGTCGTGGGTCGGCCCGCCGTCGAGGACCCGGCGGGCCGGGGGATACCGCCGCTTCCATCCCCGCGGGCGGCGGCTGAGTCCGGGAGGGCATGCGGATGCCCTCCCGGGCTGGGCGACGCCTTTCGGCCATCTCGCGATGCCCATGCCAAAGGCGCCCCCGGGCGGTCCGGGCCGGGGAGGGGGAGGCCCGGCCCGCCCGAACCCGCTTCGCTGGCACGCACGTTCGCATCCCGCGCCGAAACGGAAGCGGAACCGGCAACACCCGCCCCGGCGGCGCCCGGTGGTGGCACGATGTCTCCAGACGGCGCGCCGGACCGAAGGGCACGCCCGGACGTGCGTGCCGGCCGCCCCGGCCGCCCACCCGGCCGCCCGCCCGGCGCCGGACGCGCCGAGCGAGTGCAGGTCCTCGTCCGGTGGAGGCGCGATGCGGTGGCTGACGGGCTGGAGCACGGGCACGCCCCGAGCGGGCGCGCCGGTGCACGAGGCCCTCGCCGCGGTGGCGCCCATCGCCGCGCGCCCCCTGTGGACCGGCCCCAACCCGCTCTGGGCCGTGGGCGACTGGCGGCCCGAGGAGATCCGCCTGGTCACCCTGCGCCCCGGCGCCCCCGCCGCGGTCAGCACCGGCCCGACCGCCCCCGACCCCGGCGAGGACACCCCCGCCACCAGCCGGCTTGCCGTCCTCGGCCACTGCGGCGCCACCGACGCCGAACTCGCCGCCGGCCTCGCCGCCGCCCGCGGCGGCGCCGTCCGGCACCTGACCGCCTGGCCCGGCAGCTACACCGTGGTGCTCCGGGCCGGCACCCGCTCCACCCTGCTGCTCACCGACCTGGCCGGCGCCCAGCCCGTCTTCCACACCCCCTGGGCCGGCGGCACCGCCTACGCCACCGCCGCCCTCCCGCTCGCCGACCTGGTCGGCGCCCCGCTGGACACCGGCCACCTCGCCGCCCGGCTCGCCTGCCCGGAATCGCCCGAGGCCCTCGGCACCGGCACGCCGTACCTCGGCGTCCAGCGGGTGCCGCCCGGTCACGTGCTCGCCATCCGCGGCGGCCGCCCCTACGTCGACGCGTACGACGAACCGCCCGGCGCCGAACAGCCGCGCGACGAGGCACCCGCCATCCGCGAACTCACCCGCGCCCTGCTGGAGTCCGTCCGCTCGCGGGTCCGCACCACCGCCCCGGCCGCCGCTCTCACCGGGCGCGCCCGGCTCGGCGTCGACCTCTCGTACGGCACCGCCTCCGCCACCGTCGCCCTGCTCGCCGCCGCCGTACCCCTGCCACCGGCACCCTCCGCGGCCAACATGGCCACCGCGGGCGCCCTCCCGGCGTCGGCCACCGGCGCAAGGAACGGCGCCGTCAAGGGGTCCTGGGCCCGCACCGCAGTCCAGGAACCCTCGGCCCCCGAGCAGTTGGCCGCCGTCACGATCGGCGAGACCGACCCGCCGACCACCCTCGCACTCGCCCCCGACACCCCGCGGCTGCGGCACACCGTGCTCGACCCGGGCCCCGACACCCTCCCGTACGCCGGACTGCGCACCGACCCGCAGTCCGGCCGGCTCACCGACGAACCCGGCCCCGAACTCGTCGCCGCCGCCCGCGCCGAGGCCCGCTTCGACGCCGGCGGCACCGACCACCTCACCGGCTACGGCGCCCGCCAGGTGCTCGACGGCCACCCGGCCCGGCTCGCCGACCTGATCCGGGCCGGCCGGCCCCGCGAACTGCTGCCGCCGGTCGCCGCGCTGGCCGGCGCCGACCGCGCCGTCGCCGGCGTCCTGGCCGGAGCGCTGCGCACCCCGCTCACCGTGGTCCGGGCCGCCCACCGGCTCTCCCGGATCCGCTACGCCGAGGCGCTGGACGAGGCGGCCGCCAAGCTGACCGCCCGGCACGTCCCGGACGGCGCCGGCACCGCGGGCGACCGCTCCGCCGTCGACCTCGCCTGGTGCGTCCCCGGCCCGGCGGCCCGCTGGCTCTCCGACGAGGCGCTCTCCGCGGTGGCCCTGAGGCTCCGCCTGGCGGCGCGCAAACCGGCGCCCGAGGAACACCCGGGCGCGCACCGCGCCCGGCACGCCCTCTACCGGCAGGCACGCTCCTACCGCACGCTCATGCACGCCGCCGAACGCCCCGGCCAGCGACTGCACGCGCCCTTCCTCGACAATCAGGTGGTCCGCGCCGCCCGGCTACTCCCCGACGACGTCCGTCTCCAACCGGGCGCCCGGCACGCCCTCCTGCACGCCGTCCTCACCGGCGCCGGCCGCACCGACCTGCCCCCCGACTGGGGCCGCGGCCCCCGCCCCGACCGCACCGCCCCCATCCGGGCCGGCCTGCGCCTCGCCGCCGACGGCCTCGCCGAACTCTTCGACGCCCCCCTCCTCGCCGAAGCCGGCCTGATCGACCTCCCCGCCGTCCGCGCCGGCCTCGCCCGCTCCACCGACTCCGCCACCCCCCTCTCCCCAGCCGCCCTCGCCGGCCTCGCCGACCTGGTCTCCACCGAACTCTGGCTCCGCCGCCTCCGCGCCCGCCGCCACGGCGCCTGCTGGACCGGCCTCCCCCACCCCCGTCTCCCGGCCCTCACCTCCTGAAGCCCCACCACCGCCGGGCGGTTCCTCGCCTCGGGGCGGTCAGCCGCTCGCGGCCTCAGGATCCTTGCCGGGCCACCGAGATGATGACGTCCCGCAGCTGTTCGACGTACAGCCGCATGTTCTTGTACGCGACATCGGTGTCCGGGTAGCGGCTCGCGAACTGCAGGCCCTCGTGGAACCGGTAGGTCCACGCGCACACCTGGTCTCCGTGCGACACCCTGACGAGGCTGTACGCCTTGAGCTCCCTCCACCGCTCGGACCCCGGCAGGCCCCGGGCATCGACGAACGAGAAGATCGAGTACAGGTCGGGGGACGTCGGGCGGAAGTCCGAGCCGAGCAGGTGGAGCACCCGGCCGATCGGCAGGCGAGCCAGTGACCGGTTGGCGCGCAGCGCGACGTGCGCCGACTCCAGGGCGCTCCGGAACTCGGGTGACCTCGCCGTGGGGATCTCGATCGGCGCGCCACCGACGTACCAGCCCACGGAGTCCGTCCATCGGGACTTCGCCCTGGTGTGGAACGGCACGACCGTGCGGTAGACGGACTGCCCGCCGATCCGGTGGACGATGAGGCTCGTGGCGGCCAGGAGGCCGGCCAGGGTCCCGCCGAAAGGCCGGCAGTAGGACTCGAACGCGGCGGCGTCGTCGGCGTCCACGAGCATCTCGTGCATGAGCTTCTGGGTGGGGAGCGTGCCGCCGGGTTCCAGCCCGAGATCGACGGGAAAGTTCGGCAGCTTCCCCTCGCACCGGTGGATGAACTCCCGCCAGCGGGCGACGATCACGTGGGTGTCGTCGATCCGGTCGGCGTCGGCCCGCTCGATCTCGCAGAAGTCGATGTAGCTGCTGACCGGTGTCCGCGGCACGGAGCGGCCCTCGACGCCCGCCGTGTAGAGCTCGTGGATCTCGGCGGGCACGCGTTGGAGGGAGTACGAGTCGACGTTGCTGTGGTCGAAGGCCATGTACACGCTGGTGCAGTCCTCCCGGACGACCGCCGTGTAGATGAAGTTCGGCCAGCTGAGCGCGTCCGCCGCGACGTCGAAGCGGTCCTGGAGGTGCCGCACCAGTGCGTCCGCGTCCGGGAAGTCGCCGACCACGTCGCGGTGGAGCGACACGGCCTCGGCGTCGAGCGTGAACCGGCGCATGTCGTCGCCGACCCAGCGGAAGCCGCTGCGCAGCGTCTCGTGCCGGAGCGTCCAGCTCCGCAGGGCGTCCTGGAGCAGGTCGAGATCGGCCACGCCCGGGATGTCGAATGCCGCGCCGAGCCAGGTCGGCACGAACAGGCCGTCCTCGCGCACGGACCGTGCCGTCCTGATGTGCGACTCCTGGACGTACGCCGGTGGCCGGGAATCCTCCGGCAGGCCGGTCGCCGCTTCGATGGCCGCCGGATCGAGCGTCCACTCGACGAGCAGTCCGGGCCGGACCTCGCACCGATGGATGTCGGTCACTAGCACGTGGACATCTCCATTCGCACAGGGGGCAGAGAGACACGGTCGTGGTACCCGCCCGGCGGGACAGCCGTGGTGCCACCGTCACCCACACCGCCATCCGGCCCCTCCCACCAGCACCATCACTGACCCAACCCAACGAGCCGGCGGTCGGGCGGCAACGGTCCGGTCCGGGGGCTCCCCGTTTCCGGCGGGTACGACCGGCGGGCCGGGGCCACCGTGCCCCACCGTCCGGCGCGGCTGGCCCGCCGGGTCACGCGGAGCGGGTGATGATGGCGGAGCTGTCGAAGCCCAGGGCGAGGGGAGTGCGTGGTGGCCGGTGTGAGCCCGGAGCAGGACGTTCCCGTGGTGCTGTCGGTGCTCGGGCGGCCGCCGACGGGGCGTCCGCCCGGGGTGCTGGCGGCGTGCGACGGGTCGGACGGTTCGCTGTGGGCGCTGGACCGGGCGATGACCGAGGCGGAGTCGTTCGGCCTGCCGCTGTACGTGCTGGCCGTGGTGAACCCGGCACCGGCCGGGTACCCGCCGGGAATGGCGGAGCTGGTGCAGGAGAGCGTGGAGACGCTGGTCGAGAGCATGGCGGACGGCCTGCGCCGGGCGGTGGGCACCGTGCTGCGGCAGCGGGCGCGGCCGTTCGCCGGGGAGATGTCGCTGCACGTGGTGCTGGGCAACGTGATCGAGGTGCTGCTGGAGGCGTCGACCCGGCAGCACACCCTGGTGCTCGGCACCCGGGGCAACGGCGGCTTCGCCCGGCTGCTGCTGGGATCGGTGAGCTCGGCGGCGGTGCACCACGCGGCCTGCCCGGTGCTGGTGGTTCCGGCGCCCGCGGAGGCCTGACCAGCGGAAAGGGCCCGGGTGCCGGGAATGCGCCGAGATGGTTCATCGTTCACCCATCTCGTACCTCCGCCCCCCCAGACGCCCTTGGAGCCCCCGACATGAAGGTCGAGATCTGGTCCGACATCGCCTGCCCCTGGTGCTACATCGGTAAGCGCCGCTTCGAGCAGGCCCTGGCGGACTTCCCGGGCAAGGAGGACGTCGAGGTCGTGTACCGCCCCTACCAGCTGGTCCCGGACGCGCCCGCGACGGCGAGCCCGCACCGTGCCTGGCTGGCCGAGCGG
Organism: Kitasatospora sp. NPDC029312; assembly: GCF_055569215.1. Taxonomy (NCBI): domain Bacteria; kingdom Bacillati; phylum Actinomycetota; class Actinomycetes; order Kitasatosporales; family Streptomycetaceae; genus Kitasatospora; species Kitasatospora sp. NPDC029312. Next base: position 63,148 of record NZ_JBVHXY010000044.1, read on the forward strand.
TACGGCCCGCAGTCGGTGGCGATGGACGCCCGGGTGGCCGAGCTGGGCCTCGCCGAGGGCATCACGTACGACTTCGACGCCGCCCTGCACGCCAACACCTTCCTGGGCCACCGCCTGCTGCACCTCGCCGAGACCGAGTACGGCGCCGAGGCACAAGGCCGGGTCAAGGAGGCCCTGCTGAAGGCGCACTTCAGCGACGGCGTGGACGTCGGCGACCGCGCCGCGCTGACCGACGTCGCGGTCGCGGCGGGCCTGGACCGCGAGCGGGTGGCCGCCTACCTGGCGGGTGACGAGGGCTCCGCCGAGGTGCGGGCCCAGCTGGCCGAGGCCCGTGAGCTGGGCATCACGGCGGTGCCGACCTTCGTGTTCGAGGGCACGTGGGCGGTCCAGGGCGGCCAGGAGGCCGAGACCTTCCGCAAGGTGCTGGAGCAGGTCGCCGCCGAGATCGGCGAGCGCCGCCCCGCGCCGGTGCAGGTCGCCCCGGCGGGTGAGGCCTGCGCGGACGGCGCCTGCGCGATCTGAGCGCCCGCGCCGCACCGGGCGCCGCGCCGAAGCGGGCGGCAGCGCCGCCGGGGCCCGTACCGGGAGCCGTCAGGAGCACCGGAAGCGGGCCTCGGCCCAGTCGGCGACGTTGAGCGCGGACCAGATGCCGTGCACCGGCGTGACCACCAGCTTGATCGACTTCCGGTCGGCCAGCGGCACGTGCACCGGTACCGCGTCGTCCCCGACGGCGAGCGCGCGGGAGCTCCACAGGGTGCCGCCGTCGCCGTCCTGGACGGAGAACACCACGCCGCCCGGGGTGAGCGTGGCGTCGTCCACGCCGGCGAGCGCGTCGAAGGCCGTGCAACCGCGGTTGAGGTCGATCAGCGTGGTCGCCGGCGCGTGCGCGGTGATGGCGTGCGGCAGGTACGCGCCGCCGATCCGCGCGCCGTCGCGCTGCCGGAACTTGTCGCTGCCCTTGCGCCGGATGCTCGGCCCCTCCGGCGGAGTCCGGTGCTTGCCCGGCTTGACCACGGGCAGGGAGTCGCCCCAGTAGTCGGCGGGGGCGGGCGGCGAGGGCGGGGTGATCGTCGGGGTGGGAACCGGCGGCGGGGTCGGCGTCGGGACGACCGGCACCACCGGCGTCGGCACCGGCGGCAGGGTCGGCGTCGGGACGACCAGCGTCGGGACGACCAGCGTCGGGACGACCGGCACCGGAACCACCGGCGCGGGGGCCGGCGTGCCGGCGGCCGGGGGCGGCGCGCTCTTCGGTGCCGGGGTGACCACCGGGGCCCGGGTCGGCCGGGGCGACGGTGTCGGTTCCGGGCTGGCGCTGGGGCTCGGCGCCGGCTGCTCCGGGATGGGCTGCTCCGGGGCCGGGGCGGCGCTGCTGGGCGCGGAGGCCGGGGTGGGGGCCGCCGGTGCGGGCTGCGGCGGCGCGGGCGCCGCCGGTGCGGAGGTGACCGGGGGAGCGGCCGCCGGGGGCTTCGGCTCGGACGAGCCGGTCAGCGCGTACGCGGCGACGGCGGCCGCGGCCACCGCGACGGCGGCGGCGATCCCGGCCTTGGCGGCGGTGCCCAGGCCCTCGCCGGCGACCGCACCCGCCGCGCTCCCGCCCGACGCCCCGGAAGCCCCCGAGGCTCCGGCGGCTCCGGCAGCCCCGGCGGCGCCCGCGGCACCGCCGGACGACCCAGCGGAGGCCGCCGCCGTGCCGGCCGCCGCCGCACCGCCGACCGCGGCGGCGCCACCCACGGCGGCCGCGGCGGCGCTGAACCCGCCGACCCCGACCCAGACCAGCACCCCACCGGGCAGCAGTGCGCGCAGGCCGGTGTTGATCTCGGTCAGCTCCAGACAGGCCGCCGTGCAGCGGTCGCACTCCCTGAGGTGCCGGCCGACCTCCGCCGAGGCCCGTTTGCGCAGCGAGCCGCGCGCGTACGCCCCGAGCCGGTTGGCGTACGCCTCGCAGGCGCTGTCCTGGCTGCCGGAGACGTGCGCCTGGAGGAAGCCGGCGGCCAGCCGGTCGCGGGCGCGGTGGGCCTGGACGGCGGTGGCGTTGGCGGTCTTGCCGAGCATCACCGCGACGGTCTTCGGCGACTCCCGTTCGACCTCGGTGTGCCAGAGCACCACCCGGTCGTCCTCCGGGAGCTCGGCGTAGGCCTGCATGACCATGCGCTGGTCGGCCAGCGCCATCGCCCAGGCGTCGGCGCCGGGGTCGGCCAGGTCGAAGTCGACCACGGCGGCCGAGCTCTGGGCGAAGACGCCGAAGTCGTCGACGAGTTGTTCGCGCCGCTCGCTGCGGGTCCAGGCCGCGGCGACGTTGCGCACGGCGGTCAGCAGGTAGGCGCGGACGGCGAACTCCGGGCCCTTGCCCGACTTGAGCGCCTGCAGGGTCCGGGCGAAGACCTCGCCCGCGAGGTCCTCGGCGGTGAAGCTGTCCCGGCAGCAGGTGCGCGCGTAGCGGCGTACCGAGTCGGCGTGCCGGCGGTAGATCTCCTCGTACGCGGTGTCGTCGCCGGTCCGCACCCGGGCGGTCAACTCGGCGTCGGAGGGCGGGCGATCGCCGTCCACCGGGTCGGCGGGGGCGGGCACGGTCGGGCGGGTCGAACGGGCCGGGCGGCCGTCGCCGACGAAGGCCTCGGGGGCGACGCCGCCCCGGCCCGCCGGGGCCTGGCCCGGCACCCGGCCGGTCGGCAGGGCGGAGGCCGAGGCGGACGGCGACTCGCGGCCGGGCATCCCGGCCTGGTCAGGGGCGTGCCCGGCGCCCGAACCCGCTGCGGGGCCCGGTCCTTGGCCGGGGCCGACTTCGTTGGGGCCCGCGGCCGAGCCGTCGGCGGTGCTGCCGTAGCGGCCTCCGAAGTCGAGGCCGTACCCGTAGTCGTTCTGTTCCTCGGCGCTCACAACGGACCCCAGATTCCACGACAGCCCCCGAAGTGTGGCAGGGCGCGCGGGAGTGCGTGGGCGCACGGTTCCCCGGCGTACGGCGCCGACGGCGCGCGAAGGGCGCGCATCGGGACATTGGCTCCAACCACGGGCAAAGAATGGCATAGCGCAGGGAGGGGCGGTAGCCGGACGGGCCGGTACCCACTCTTCCGAGGGGCCGTCGCGGATGTGTTCGCCCGACGCGCGGAGCCGGGTCGCGCGACGCCCGCACCCGGCGCGCGTGCCCGGTGCGCGCGCCGGTGCGCGGGCCAACTCCCTTACCAGCCGGGCGCGTCGACCGTGCCCGCCCGGTGCGTCCACCGCAGCCCCCGCCCGTCCCGGGCCGGCCCGCGAAGGGCGTTCAGCGAGCCCGCAGACCGTCCAGCAGGATCTGCAACAGCCGGTCCGACGGACCGGCGGCAGGTTGACCGTCCGTCTGCGGAACGACCGCCGTGAAACCGGCCGCCGCCGGCGCCGAGACCGAGGGCCGCGCCGCGTGCACCGGCACCGAGGCCGTCAGCACCAGCACCACGTCCGACACCGTGACGCCCGGCCGCAGTTCACCCGCCGCACCGGCCCGCGCCACCAGCGCGGCCAGCAGCTGCAGCAGCAGCCGGGGGTCGGCGTCCGCCGCCGAGGGCTCGGCCGCCGCACCGGAGCGCACCTCCTCGCCGCGCAGGTCGAAGCGGACCGACGCCGGCGGTTCCGGCGCCCGCTGTTCGGGCACCCGCCCCAGCTCCTCCGCGTACCGGAACGCCTCCGGCGGCAGCAGCCGCCCGGCCCCGGTGCTCACCGCCCGCGCCAGGTACCCGGCCAGGGCGTCCCAGGCGCCGTCGCCGCCGTACAGCGACTCCCGCGCCTGCGCCGTCAGCCAGGCCACCTCCTCGGCGGCGATCCGCTGGACCAGCACCTCCTTGCTCGGGAAGCGCCGGTACACCGTGCCGACCCCGACCCCGGCCCGGCGCGCGACCTCCTCCATCGGAGCGCCGTAGCCGAACTCGCCGAACACCTCCCGGGCGGCGCGCAGCACGCTCTCCAGGTTCCGCCGGGCGTCCACCCGCAACCGGGCCCCGGGCACCGGCGCCGACGGCGGATCCGCCCGGTACGGGACGGCCGCGTAGGACATCCCGCCCTGCGGCAGGTCCACCGGGCCGCGCTGCTCCGGCACCATGCCCTGTCCGGTGTGCGGTGCGCCCGCCCGTCCCAACACCTGCTCCTGTTCCATCATCCCAACTCTCCCCCGCAGGCGTCCGAATCCGGACCCTGTCGTCGCCCGCCCCTGCACCCCCCGGTGCAGCTCAGCCCGTCAGAAATGACTTGATGAACCATCGTCAGTGCCGCCCGTCCCGTTCCGGTGACCACGGTCGTGCCGCCGGGCCGCCCTCACGTCCGGCTCGGCGCGTCGGCACCGACCGGGGCCCTGTCCGGGAACTACCTTTCCCCGGATGACCGGCCCCCAGTCGGGTTCTCACGCCAACGCTGGAACTGGCCGTAATGGCCGCTCCACGGTGCGTCGCCGCCGATTGTCATGGCGGTGGCCGCTCCGGTACACAATCCGACCATAGTTCACGCCTGTTCGCGGCCGAAAGTGCGTCAGAAATTCGTCCAGCACGCACAACCGGCCACGCCCGTCACTCCAGTCGCAAGCCGCCCCGTACGGACTGTGGACAAGACCACCCCGGCCGGTCCTTCATAGGGGGGCGTGACGGGGGACACCCCCGGCCGCGGGGCCGGGGCGGAACGTCACATCGGCAGGAGGTGCACCATCAGGATCCTGATCGTCGGCGGAGGCTGCGCCGGGACGGCCACCGCCCTCCACCTCCAACGCGGCCTGCGGGAACGGCTGCGGAGCGGCGAGGTCGAGATCACCGTCGTCGAGCCCCGGGCCTACTTCACCTACCACCCGCTGCTGGCCGAGGTCGCGGCCGGCTCCATCGACCCGCGGCACGTGGTCGTCCCGCTGCGCCGGGCACTCCCGGACTGCCGGGTGATCACCGCCCGGGTCACCAGGATCGAGCACGCCGCCCGCCGCGCCCTGGCCGACGCCGCCGGCCCCGGCGGGACCCCGACGCCGGTCGAACTGCCCTACGATCTCCTGGTGGTGACCCCAGGCTCGGTGTCCCGGACGGCCCCCGTCCCCGGCCTCGCCGAGCACGGGCTCGGCTTCTCCACCGTCGGCGACGCGGTCGGCCTGCGCAACCACGTGCTGGAGCAGCTCGACCTCGCCTCCGCCACCCGCGACCCCGCGCTGCGCCAGGCCGCGCTCACCTTCGTCTTCGTCGGCGCCGGCTACGCGGGCGTGGGCGCGCTCGCCGAACTGGAGGACATGGTCCGCACGGCCGTGCGGGACTACCACAACGTCCGCGCCGAGGACCTGCGCTGGGTCCTGGTCGAGGCGACGGACCGGATCCTCGCCGAGGAGTCGCCCGAACTCGCCGAGCACACCCTCGGACAGCTGCGCGAACGCGGCGTCGACGTCCGGCTGCGCACCACCCTGGAGTCCGCGGCCGGGCAGGTCGCCGTCCTCTCCGACGGCAGCCGCTTCGGCGCCCGCACCCTGGTGTGGACGGCGGGCGTGCGGCCCTCCCCACTGCTGCGCCACACCGACCTGCCGCTGGACACCCTCGGCCGGGTCCGCTGCCTGGCCACCCTGCAGGCCGTCGGTGCGGACGGCCGCGCCCTGCCCGGCGTCTGGGCGGCCGGCGACTGCGCCGCCGTACCCGACCCCGACGCGGACGGCGCGCCCTGCGCGCCCAACGCCCAGCACGCCTTCGCCCAGGCCGAACTGCTCGCCCGCAACATCGCGACGGCCCTGGACGGCGGACCGCACGCGCCCGGCCTCGCCGCGTACCGGCCGGGCCCCGCCGCCTGCTCGACCTCACTCGGCCCGGGCCGGGCCGTCGCCCACACCCGGCGCGGCGATCGGCTCACCGGCCGGCGGGCCTGGTGGCTGCACCGGGCCCGGCACCTTCGGCGGCTGCCGAGCACCGAGCGGCGGGTGCGGGTCCTGATGGACTGGGTGCTGGGCGGCGTCTTCTCCCGCGAGGTGGTCTCGCTCGGCGCCATGGAGCACCCGCGTTCGGCTTTCGAGGGCGGGTTCGACACCGGCCCGGGCCGACCGCCCGGCGCCGAGCCGGGCGCGCCCCGGTGAACTCCTCTCCCGCCTCGATGAGCGAGGTCGCTGCCCCGATGAGCGAGGTCGCTGCCTCCGTGCGACGACGGATCCGACGGCCACGCCGGGCGTGCGACTTCCGGAACCGGCCCTCCGCCTGACAGGATCAGCCCGAACTGGTCATTACCCCGTGTGCTGTCGTGCACACAAAAAGTGATGATATGCCTGGAAAACGAGGAAGCGGCCGTCGTTTGAACCTCATGCGCTGGAGCGCCCGGCTCACCGGAGTCCCCTGGCGTGCCGCCCCACCCACCGGGGCCGGCACCGACGAGGGCACGCCCTCCACCGACGGCGTCGTCGTCCCCAGTCCCCGCGACCCGACCAGCCCCACCACCGCAGCCGAACTCCTCGACCCGCACAAACCCCAGAACCTGCGCGAGGTGCTCAACCGGATCCCCGCGCCGGTCGCCGTCACCTACGGCCCGCTCCACCAGCTCGGCTACGCCAACCGCGCCTACCGCGAACTCTTCGGCGACCGTCCCACCGGCCGGCCCGCCGGCGAGGCCCTCCCCGAACTCGCCAGCATGGGCGTCCTGCCCCTGATGGACCAGGTCATCCGCGGCGGCCGCCCCCGCAGCGTCAAGGCCCGCTGCATCCTCGGACTCACCGGCAACCGCTACTACAACGTCTCCTGCGTCCCGCTCGGCCCCGGCGACGGCGGCGACACCCCCACCGAGCGCCCGACGGCCGGCGTCCTGATCTTCGCCGCCGAAGTCACCGACCAGGTCCTCGCCGCCGCCCGGCTGCGCGAAGCCGAACGCCGCCAGCGCGAGGCCGCGGTCACCCTCCAGCGCAGCCTCCTCCCGCAGAAGCTCGACCAGCCGGCCGACCTGCGGGTCGCCGCCACCTACCAGCCCGGCGGAGCCGAGGCGGCCGTCGGCGGCGACTGGTACGACGTCATCGCCATCGACGGCAGCCGCACCGCCCTCGTCATCGGCGACGTCATGGGCCGAGGTCTGCGCGCGGCCGCCGTGATGGGCCAGCTGCGCACCGCCGTCCGCGCGTACGCCCGCCTCGACCTGCCCCCGCACGAGGTGATGCGCCTCCTCGACGGCCTCGCCATGGAGATCGACGCCAACCAGATCGCCACCTGCACCTACGCCGTCTGGGACCCGCAGCGCCGCACCCTCTCCTACGCCTCGGCCGGTCACCTCCCGATGCTGCTGCGCTGCCCGGACGGCACCATCCTGCGCAGCGAGGAGCAGAACGGCCCCCCGCTCGGCACCGGCGGCGGCCTCCACGTCTCCCACACCCTGCGCCTGCTCCCCGGGACGACCGGCGTCCTCTATACGGACGGCCTGGTCGAGCGCCGCGACGAGGACATCGACCAGGGCCTGGACCTACTGGCCCGCACCCTCAGCGGCGCGGTCGGCGCCCCCGACGTGGTCTGCTCCCGCCTGCTCCGAGCAATGGGAGTGACCTCGGAGCACGACGACGACGTCGCCGTCCTGGCCTTTCACCTGCCGGCGGAGGAGGGCGCCGAGAATCCGGTTGCGGCGCTTGACTCGGCCATCCCAGAGGTCTAGTGTTCTTCGAGCTGCCTGGCAGGGAGCACCGGACACGCGTCTGCGCGGACGGTCCCGAGGTAGCCAATCCTCTGAAACACCACTTCCGGTTCGTGCCGGTCGTTTCGCTTTGCGCGGTGCGGCTCGGTGCTTATTCGCTGTGCTCGTTTTATC
>NZ_JBVHXY010000045.1:0-63319 GCF_055569215.1 Kitasatospora sp. NPDC029312
TGGCCGGCGCCCACCCCCCATCCCACCCACCCCAACCTCCCCGACGCAAACCCCCAGGTTGCGGGAGGGATGACACCCGAACACCAACCCCCCCCCCCCCCCCCCCCCCCCCGGGGGGGGGGGGCCCCCCCCCCCCCGGGCCGGGCGCTGCTACTTCTCCAGCGGTCCGCGGCTGCGGACGGTGAGGTGGTCGCCCTCGTCGTCCCGCTCGACCAGGACGGTGTCCCCGTCGTGCACCTGGCCGGACAGGATCGCCCGGGCCAGCTGGTCGCCGATCGCGGACTGCACCAGCCGGCGCAGCGGGCGGGCGCCGTACGCCGGGTCGTACCCGGTGAGCGCCAGCCAGTCGCGGGCGGCCTCGGAGACGTCCAGGGTGAGCCGCCGCTCGCGCAGCCGCTCGCCGAGGCGGGCCACCTGGAGGTCGACGATCTGGCTGAGCTCGGCGGTGCCCAGCGCGTCGAAGACCACGATGTCGTCGAGCCGGTTGAGGAACTCCGGCTTGAACGCGGCCCGGACGGAGTCCAGCACCAGCGTCTTCTTCCGCTCCTCCGGGATGGCCGGGTCCACCAGGTACTGGCTGCCCAGGTTGGAGGTGAGGATCAGGATGGCGTTGCGGAAGTCCACCGTGCGGCCCTGGCCGTCGGTGAGCCGGCCGTCGTCCAGCACCTGGAGCAGCACGTCGAAGACCTCCGGGTGCGCCTTCTCCACCTCGTCCAGCAGCACCACGCTGTACGGACGGCGGCGGACCGCCTCGGTGAGCTGGCCGCCCTCCTCGTAGCCGACGTAACCGGGCGGGGCGCCGACCAGGCGGGAGACGGAGTGCTTCTCGCCGTACTCGCTCATGTCGATCCGGACCATCGCCCGCTCGTCGTCGAACAGGAAGTCGGCCAGGGCCTTGGCGAGTTCGGTCTTGCCGACACCGGTCGGGCCGAGGAACAGGAACGAGCCGGTCGGGCGGTCCGGGTCGGCGATGCCCGAGCGGGTGCGGCGCACCGCGTCCGAGACCGCCCGCACGGCCTCCGCCTGGCCGATCAGGCGCCGACCCAACTCCTCCTCCATGCGCAGGAGTTTGGCGCTCTCGCCCTCCAGCAGGCGGCCGGCCGGGATGCCCGTCCAGGAGGCCACCACGTCGGCCACGTCGTCCGGGCCGACCTCCTCCTTGACCATCGAGGCCGACGCGGGCCCGGACTCGCCGTCGGCGGTCGCCGCGCGCTCCTGGGCGTCGGTGAGCTCCTTCTCGGCGGCCGGGATCTCGGCGTACATCAGTTTGGACGCCCGCTCGAAGTCCCCGTCCCGCTGGGCCCGTTCGAGCGCACCGTGCAGTTCGTCCAGCCGCTCCTTGAGCTCGCCGACCCGGTTGAGGCTCTTCTTCTCCTGTTCCCACCGCGCCGTCAGCACGCTCAACTGCTCGTTCTTGTCGGCGAGGTCACGCCGCAGACGGGCCAGCCGGTCGACCGAGGCCGGGTCGGACTCCTTCTCCAGGGCCAGCTCCTCCATCCGCAACCGGTCGACGGCGCGCTGGAGTTCGTCGATCTCGACCGGGGAGGAGTCGATCTCCATCCGGAGCCGGGAGGCCGCCTCGTCGACCAGGTCGATGGCCTTGTCGGGCAGGAAGCGGGAGGTGATGTAGCGGTTGGACAGCGTGGCGGCCGCGACCAGGGCGGCGTCCGAGATCTGCACCTTGTGGTGCGCCTCGTACCGGCCCTTGAGACCGCGCAGGATGGCGATCGAGTCCTCCACGCTGGGCTCGCCGACCAGCACCTGCTGGAAGCGGCGCTCCAGGGCCGGATCCTTCTCGATCCGCTCGCGGTACTCGTCCAGCGTGGTGGCGCCGACCATCCGCAGCTCGCCGCGGGCCAGCATCGGCTTGAGCATGTTGCCCGCGTCCATCGCGGAGTCCCCGCCGGCGCCCGCGCCGACCACGGTGTGCAGTTCGTCGATGAAGGTGACGACCTGGCCGTCGGAGGCCTTGATGTCGTTCAGGACGGCCTTCAGCCGCTCCTCGAACTCGCCGCGGAACTTGGCCCCGGCCACCATCGCGCCCAGGTCCAGCGCGACCAGCCGCTTGCCGCGCAGCGACTCCGGCACGTCGCCGGCCACGATGCGCTGGGCCAGGCCCTCGACCACCGCGGTCTTGCCGACGCCGGGCTCGCCGATCAGGACGGGGTTGTTCTTGGTGCGGCGGGAGAGCACCTGGACGACCCGGCGGATCTCGTGGTCACGGCCGATCACCGGGTCGAGCTTGCCGTCCCGGGCGGCCTGGGTGAGGTCGGTGCCGTACTTCTCCAGCGCCTTGTAGGTGCCCTCCGGGTCCGGCGAGGTCACCCGGCCGCTGCCCCGGACATCTTTGAAGGCGGCGAGCAGCGCCTTGGGCGTCGCGCCCTGGTGCACCAGCAGCTCGGCCACCGGCCCGCCCTCGGCGGCCAGGCCGACCATCAGGTGCTCGGTGGAGACGTACTGGTCGTCCAGGTCGTCCGCGCGCTTGCCGGCCTCGGTGAGCACCGCGAGGGTGTCCCGCGCGAGCTGCGGGGCGGCGACCGTCGAGCCCATCGCGCTGGGCAGGGCGGCCAGTTGGCGGCGCGCCTCGGCGTCGATCCGCGCGGCGTTCGCCCCGACCGCCTCCAGCAGGGGCCGGGCGATGCCCTCGGGCTGCTCCAGCATGGCGATCAGGATGTGCACCGGCCTGACGTCCGGGTTGCCGGCCGCGCCCGCCTGCCGGATCGCGGCGGACAGGGCGTCCTGCGTCTTGGTGGTGAACTTGCTGGCGTCCACTGCTGGGGGATCCTCCCTCGTCGTCCTTCACTGCTGCTACCTACAGCATGCACTAACTTGAGTCTATTCCGCTCAACTTTCGATTCGGCCCGCAATCCGCTGCTCGTCCCGGCCTTCCGTCCGGGTGCTTCCGCCCAGGGTCCGGACCTTCCGCTTCAGGGTCGGGCTGTTCGTCCGCCGGGTCAGTCCCAGCAGTTCCCGGGCCGGTCCGCCCGGTCGGTGCCCGGCCGGCCACACCGCGCGCAGCGGCCGCCGCAGGTCCAGCTCCTCCGCCAGCCGGACCTCGACCAGCCGCCGGGTGGCCAGTTCCTCCACCACGGCCAGCTCGCTCAGGCAGACCGGCCCCGCCCCGGTCATCGCCGCCGCCTTCAGCGCGGTGGACGAGGCCAGTTCCAGGCGGGGCCGCGCGGCGCCCCCGTACGGTGTCAGCGCCATCTCCAGCACCTCCCGGGTGCCCGAGCCGGGCTCGCGCAGCACCAGCGGGGTGGCCGCCAGCTCGGCCCCGCTCAGCGGGGTGCGCCGACGCGCCCAGGGGTGGCCGGGCCCCACCACGACCACCAGCCGGTCCGCCGCCACCACCACGCTCGCCAGCCCGGGCGGCGCGGACGGGCCCTCGACGAAGCCGACGTCCGCCTCCCGGGCCAGCACGTGCCCGGCGACCTCCGCCGAGTTCGCCGTCCGCAGCGTCACCGCCGTTCCCGGACTGGCCTCGGCCAGTGCCAGCAGCCAGCCGGGCATCAGGTACTCGGCGACGGTCAGGCTGGCCACCACCCGCAGCTTGGCGTCCCGCCGGTCGCGCAGCGCGTCGATCCCGGCGTCCAGCGCCTGCGCCGCCTCCACCACCTGCCGGGCCCACTCGACGACCAGCCGGCCCGCTTCGGTCGGCCGGCTGCCCCGCGGCGAGCGCTCCAGCAGCGCGACGCCGATCTGCCGCTCCATGCCCTTGATCCGGGCGCTGGCCGTCGGCTGGCTGACGCCCAGCTCGGCCGCCGCCCGGCCGACGCTGCCCAGCCGGGCCACCGCGAGCAGCAGTTCCAGTGCGCCGAGTTCGGGGACGTGCGGGGAGAGAGGCATAGATTCAGCCTATGTCCCCATAGGATCCGCGGCGCTACCGGAGGCCGGGCCGCCGGGGCAGGGTGGTCTCCATGTCCACCTCGGCCGTCGCCCGCCCGCTCATCCGCCCCGCCGACCGTCCCGGCGACCGTTCCCGGGCCGCCCGGTTCGACCTCTCGCAGCTCGGCCCCAACTGGTACGCCGCCGTGATGGGCACCGCGATCACCGCCAACGGCGCCGCGGCCCTGCCGGTACGGCTGCCCGGCCTGATCGGCTTCGGCGAGGTGATGTGGGCGCTCGGACTGGCCGCCCTGGTGGTGCTGGTGGCGGCCCGGCTGGTCCACCTCACCCGGCACCGCACGGCGGCCCGCGCCCAGCTGCTGGACGACCCGGCCACCGCCGTCTTCTACGGCTGCCCGCCGATGGCACTGCTGGCGGTCGGGCTCGGCACCCTGCTGCTCGGTTCCCGGGTCATCGGCACCGGGCCGGCGGTCGCCGTGGACGCCGTGCTGTGGGGCGTCGGCACGCTGTACGCGCTGACCGTCGCCGCCGGCATCCCGTACCTGATGATCACCCGGCACCCGGTGTCCGCCCTGGCGGCCAACCCGACCTGGCTGCTGCCGGTGGTCGCGCCGCTGGTCGCCTCCGCCTGCGGCCCCGTCCTCGTCCCGCACCTGCCGGCCGGTCAGCCGCAGCAGGCCCTGCTGTACGGCTGCGGCGCGCTGTTCGGGGTCGGCCTGCTGGCCACCCTGGTGCTGCTGCCGGTGGTGTTCACCGAGCTGTTCCACACCAAGCCGCCCACCCTGGCGCTCACTCCCGCCCTGTTCCTGGTGCTCGGCCCGCTCGGCCAGTCCGTCACCGCGGTCCACCAGCTCGCCGACGCCGCCCGCCCGGTGCTGCCCGGGCCGGCGCCCGTCCTGCTGCCGTTGGCCGAGCTGTACGGCGTCGCGGTGATCGGCGTCGCGATGCTCTGGCTGGCCGTCGCACTCACCGCCAACCTGCGCGCCCGCCGGGCCGGGATGCCGTTCGCGATGACCTGGTGGGCGTACACCTTCCCGATCGGCACCTGCGTCACCGGCTCCGCCGCGCTCGCCCGGCACACCGGCTTCGGCGGCTTCACCGCTCTGACCACCGGGCTCTACCTGCTGCTGCTCGTCGGCTGGGTGCTCGCGGCGGGGGGCACCGCGGCCGGGCTGGCCCGCGGCCGGCTGCTCGCGCGCTGAGCCCGCCGGGGCTCCCGGGCGCCCGCCGGGTCGGGAGCCCGCCGCGGTTGCAGGAACGCGCAGCTGCAGGATGATCGTGCACCGCCGACCGGCGGAACCGCCGACCGCCGCCCGCACCTCGCGCTGGCCTCGGCCTTTACCGGAATCCGGCCCGCCGCCCGGGCCCGCGACCCCCGCCCGCGTGCAGGTAACTGCAATTGCGTGAACCTGCACTCGGGCGCCACTTGTCCACCGGGCGTCACGGCTGTGAAGGTGGAGGCACGCCAGGTCGTCCGGGCAACCGCAGCCCGATGGTGGCGACTCGCTCTTCAGAACGACCGCGACTGCGACACCCGCAGCCGTGGAACGGGGGGGAAGAGCACCGACCGGGGTCCATGTGTGGTGATGGACGCCGGATCCGGATCCGGCGAGGCGTTGCTGCTCCGCCTCGCCGGAAGCGCCTTGGCATGGCGTACCGATGGCGGTCCCCGGGCACCGGTGTGCGACGGCACCCGGCCCCGGGGGTCCGCCGTTCGACGGGTACCGTGATCACGCCCGGCAACAGGTACCGCGCAAGCCCACGGCCGCGCGTACGGCCGGGGGCAGCACCACGGCAGAGGCGTCCGGCAGGGAGAGTGCGACGTGACGGCGGAACCGGCGGTCACGCCGCACCAGACGGTACCCGCGGGCGGCGAACCCGACGAGGCGGCCCGGCAGTTGTACCTGGCGATCATCGCCGAAGGCGGCCGCATCCCCTTCACCGACGTCCCGGACGGCGACCGCGACGCCCTCCGGCAGCTCCTCGACATCGGCCTGGTCATGGCCAACCGGATGGACCGCTGCTACACCGCCGTCAGCCCGCGCTCGGTCAGCGACCGCCTCGGCGCCGAACTGCGCAGCCAGGCCACCCGCCTGCTGGTCCGTGCGGAGAGCCTCCCCGGAGCCCTGGACACCCTCACCCGCGCCTACGACGGGATGCCCCGCCCGTCCGGCCGCCCCGGCGGCGCGGTCTACGTCGAGGGCCACGTCCACATCCGCCAGCGGATCTCCCAACTCGTCTCCGACTGCCGCTCCGAGGTGCTCACCGCCCAGCCCGGCCACCGACCCGCCGACACCCTGCAGATCGCCCTCGCCCAGGACGTCCAACTCCTCCAGCGCGGCTGCTCGCTGCGCACCATCTACCAGCCGGTCGCGCTCGCCGACCCGCCCGCGCTCGCCTACGCCGAGGAGGTCACCCGGCACGGCTCCCGGATCCGCGTCCTCGACGAGCCCTTCCAACGGCTGATCGTCTTCGACCGCAGCGTCGCCGTCATCGCCGCCAACGACGACAACAGCACCGCCGCCTTCATCACCGACCCGGCCGCCCTCGCCTTCCTGATCGGCGCCTTCGAACGCGACTGGGCCCGCGCCGACACCACCGAGGCCGCCGCCTGCCTCGGCCAGGGGCCCGCCCGCACCATCCCCGACCGCGTCGGCCGCCTCCTCGCCCGCGGCCTCACCCAGCGCGCCGTCGCCACCCGCCTCGGCCTGAGCGAACGCACCGTCGCCGCCCACATCTCCCGACTGCGCGACCGCTACGGCGCCCAGACCCTCTTCCAACTCGGCTGGCTGATGCGGGGCTCCCGCCATGACTGACGAGCCGAGCCCGGCCCGCCGATGAGAGGAGAACGCTTATGACCGACCGCACCCTCGCCCTGCCCGACGAGGCCGCCCGCGACCTGTACCGCGCGATCCTCCGCGAGGGCGGCCGGATCCGGATCGCCGACGTCCCGGAGCAGGACGCGGAGACCGTACAGGCCCTGCTGGACGTCGGGTTGTTGAAGCCGTCCGTCTCACGATCTACGAGGCGTCGGTGCTGTCCGACGGCCCGACGGCCCGGCTGGCGGCACGGCTGGTCGCGGCCGGGTGCCACATCCGGGTCCTGGCCGTGCCGTTCACGAAGATGATGGTCCTCGACCGGACGGTCGCGGTGATCCCTGCCGCTCCGGACGGCAGCAGCGCCGCCTTCGTCGAGGACCCGGTCGTGGTCGGCTTCCTGGCGACGAGCTTCGAGACGCACTGGCAGCAGGCCGAGTGCGTGAACCGGGCAGCGCTGGCGGACGGTTCGAGTGAGTCCGCGACCCAGCGGCAGGTGGGCCGCCTGCTCGCCCGGGGGCTCACGCAGCGGGCGATCGCCAGCCGGATGGGGCTGAGCGAGCGGACCGTGGCCGGTCACATCGCCCGGCTGCGCGAGTCGTACGACGCGGAGACGCTGTTCCAACTGGGCTGGCAGGTGCGGGGCGCCCGGACGGGGGAGTCCGGTGGGTGAGCCCCGCTCAGCCGGTGGCGGCGCCGGTCGGCCAGTAGCCGGGGAGGGCGGACTTCTGCCGGGGGACGTTGAACTGCTCGCCGGGGGCGGTCCAGAAGCCCTCGCGGAGGGAGAGCGCCATGCCGGCCCAGTCCAGGGCGGTCTCCACGGTGTGGTTGAGGGCCTCCTGCGACCAGGTGTCGTCGAAGACCAGCGGCAGGACGGGGGCGACCTGCTCGATGGTGGCGATCAGCGGGTTGTGGGTGATGGCCTCGTCGACGAGCAGGACGATCGGCTTCCGCAGGGCCGACGCCCAGCCCAGCTCCAGGCTGACGCCGGCCGAGAGCGGCGCTCCGACGTAGGCGAAGACCAGGTCGGCGGACTGCAGGGCGCGGAAGTCGGAGGGCACCCGGGGCTCGGGGGCGCGCCCGGCGACGGTCCAGGCGTCGCTGTGGTGCGCGCTGTACACGGCGGCCCCGCTGCGCAGGAGCGTGGTGCGGAGCGTCGTCAGCCGCGTCCGGCTGGCGAGGGTCACCACACTGTCCGCCGGGCCGGTCAGGCGCATCAGCGGCGCGGCCAGGAACACACGTGCACGCCGACCCTCAGGGGCCTGGCTGTCGTGGTGACGCAGGTAGGGCTCGGTCATGTCGACTCCGGGGAAAGGCCGACCGGGTGGGGATGCGGTGCCGGTAGGCGCTGCGGTTGGTTGCTGCTTCGGAAAAGCCGGTGAGTTCAGCCGGATATTTGACGGTACAGCGGCAAGTTTGCGCTTTTCGCTGCACCATCGGGGACGAAATGATCGTCTATCAGCGGTCGCAGCCCCGTCCAGCGTCCCGCCCTGTCATCTGGATGACTGGCAGAGAGATGACGCTCCTTGTGTAGTCGGGGAGATGACACGCTGCGAGGTCTGCGGCATCATGTGGACGCTAGTGCTATTAGATCCAGCTCACGGAGCTCTTGAGAGAAGGAGGGGTGGGTCCGTGTCCCCTATGTACCGACTCGTCCGCACGGTTGCGATTTCGGTTGTCCTCGGCGCGGCTGTGCTGGCTGGGATTCAGGCTGCTGTCGGCGGCGAGCAGGCCGGCGTCTCCCCGACCGCGGCGGTCGCCGTGAGCGACGACATCCACTGGTGAGGCGTGGCCCGTTGGGTCATCAGGACTGGAGGATGAGTCCGTGTCGCGCTGACGGGCCGGCCGAAGTGCTGGAAAAGCCGCTCCTTTGGAAGAGCGTTCCTACACGTCTTCTTCTCGCGGGGAGCGGCCCAGCACATATCCGAGTTGGAAGAGGGAGTCGACGTTGTAGTCCTCCCTCATCTCGGCGATATGCCGGGCGAGCGTCCGCTCACTGATGCCGAGCCGTCGCGCTATGACGCGGTGGTTCGTTCCGGAGAGCAGGAGCTCGATGATGGTCTGCCGGAGTTGCGACACGACCTGGCGCGGGACCGTGCGATCCCCCTCGAACTCGAGCGCCCTGTTCCAGCTCCGCTCGAAGACCTCCTCGGCGAGGAAGTTGATGACGGCGGGGTCGTAGATGAACGCGGCGATGTTGTCGCCCGCCACGGGAATCACCGCCAGTTTCCGATCGACCACGATCAGCCTGGTGTAGGGCTCGTCGAGCGTGCGGAACTGCCAACCGGCCTTGGCCAGCTGAGCCACATAGTCCCTGGTCGGCTGGTGGTAGCGAGTGCTCGCGTGGTAGATCGTCCGCATCGACGCGCCGTGACGGAGCATGTCGAGGTCGCGGTCCAGGAATGCGGTCAGCAGCTCGGCCGGGCGCGGTCCGCCCGGTTGCATGGCGAGTCCCTCCGTCCATCCGCCGGCCGCGGATTGCTGAAGCCGTTGATTGATGAGGGCGCGGCCTCTGACGTATTCGATGGGGCCGCCGGATTGGTTCGGGGCGTGGAAAGCCTCGGCCAGTTCGCTGAGCTCCGTCGGCAGCGCCACCGCGCGCGACAGGAGGTCGAGCGCCTGCCGTTGCCACGCCGAACTCAGACTCGCCGACAGCTGTGTCGGGTCGACGGCGAAATAGGCGTCCGGCTCTTCGTTGTCGAGAATTAGCAGTCCGAGATCCAGCAACTCTTGGAGGGCGGAATCCTCGCCGGTCGCACAGGCATTCCGGCTCAGCCGGCCGCTCTCGCTCACGGCCTTCAGATAGAGCGTGCGGGCGTCCTCCGACAGGACCCGGAGTCCGCCCGGCGCGGCACCTGCTCCTTCTCGCCCACTCATTCTTGGTCTCCTTGTGTTGACCGGACAAGTTAGTCAACGCGCCGGATGGCTACTGCAGCAAGGATCTTAAGCGGCCCGCAGGACCCGGCCGGAGTCGTCCCGGATGGTGACCGCCTCCCTTGCCGCAGCACTCTCTCACCACACGCCAGCCGCCGGCACCCCCCGAACAGGAGGGAGCCGGCGGCTGGCGGGGCGGCGGGGCCGCGGGTCAGCGCTTGGGGCGCCAGACGACGAGGGCGCTGGACTGCGGGGTGGGGGGCTGGTAGGGGACGAGGTCGCGGCGGTAGGAGGCGTGGACGGCGGCCTCGCGCTGCTGGAGTGCGGCGGCGGCGCCCTCCAGGGAGTCGACCAGCTCGGTGATGCGGGCCTGGAGGGCGGCGACCTGGTTCTCCAGCTCGATGATCCGCTTGATGCCGGCCAGGTTGATGCCCTCGTCCTGCGAGAGCCGCTGGACCTCCCGCAACTGCTGGATGTCGCGGGCGGAGTAGCGGCGGCCGCGGCCGGCGGTGCGGTCGGGGCTGACCAGGCCGAGGCGGTCGTACTGGCGCAGCGTCTGCGGGTGCAGGCCGGACAGCTCGGCAGCCACGGAGATGACGTACACCGGGGTGTCTTCGGTGAGCACGTACTGCGGCGGGGCGGTGGCGGTGCGCCGGGTGCGGCGGGTGCCGTCGCCGGGCAGTCCCTCGCCGAGCCCGGGGCCGATCGGGCTGTCGGGGGTCATCGAGTCGGGGTTCATCTGGTCGTCACGCTCCCTTCGCCGCCCGGAACAGGGCGGCTCGTGGGTCGTCGGAGGCGGTGGCCTCGCGGTACTGCTCCAGGGCGTTCAGCGCGTCGCCGGTGACGTGCTGCGGCACCACGACCTCGACGGTGACGAGCAGGTCGCCTCGGGTGCCGTCCTTGCGGGTGGCGCCCTTGCCGCGGGCGCGCATGGTGAGCCCGTTGGCGCTGCCCGGGGGCAGCTTGAGCTTGACGGTGGGGCCGCCGAGGGTGGGCACCTCGATGGTCGCGCCGAGGGCGGCCTCGGGGAAGGTGACCGGGACGGTGACGGTCAGGTTGTCGCCCTTGCGCCCGAAGACCGGGTGCGGGTCGACGTGCACGGTGACGTAGAGGTCGCCGGGCTGGCCGCCGCGTTCGCCCTGGGCCCCCTTGCCCTTGAGCCGGATCCGCTGGTCGGCCTGGACGCCGGCCGGGATGCGGACCTGCATGGTGCGGGCGGAGTTGGCCCGGCCGCTGCCGTGGCAGTCGGCGCACGGGTCGTCGACGATCATGCCCCGGCCGCGGCAGTCCTTGCACGGCTCGGAGAGCGCGAAGGCGCCCTGGCCGCGGCTGACGGTGCCGGCGCCGACGCAGGTCGGGCAGACCCGCGGGGTGGTGCCGGACTTGGCGCCGGTGCCGTTGCAGGTGCGGCAGGGGGCCTGGCTGGTCATCCGCAGCGGGACGGTCGCGCCGTCGACCGCCTCCTCGAAGGAGAGCGTCACCTCGGTCTCGACGTCGGCGCCGCGCCGGGGCTGGGCCTGCCGGGCGCCGCCCCGGTTGAAGAGGCCGCCGAAGACGTCGCCGAGGCCGCCACCGCCGCCGCCCTGGCTGCCGCTGAAGAGGTCGCCGAAGTCGAAGCTGTAGCTGCCGGTGCCGGGGCCGCCGGTGCGGAAGCCGCCGTTGGCGAAGAGGCTGCGGGCCTCGTCGTACTCCTTGCGGCGCTTGTCGTCGGACAGGACGTCGTACGCCTCGGAGATGTCCTTGAAGCGTTCCTCGGCCTTGACGTCGCCCTTGTTCGCGTCCGGGTGGAACTCGCGCGCCAGCTTGCGGTACGTCTTCTTGATCTCGGCGGCGGTGGCGTCCTTGGGCACGCCGAGGACCTTGTAGTAGTCCTTCTCGACGAAGTCCTTGCCGCTCATGCGCCCACCTCGCTGCGCTCGGCAGCCGCTGAGCGGTCCGCGCACCCCTGGATGGTTCGCTCGCTGCGCTCGCTCACGGCTCCCGCCACCTCCCGATGTCCATCGTCACTGTGCTGTCAACCGCCCCTGGAAGAAGAGCCGTTGACAGCGCGCTGCGGAGCCGGCCGCTCGTCTTGCCGGCGTTCGACTCCGCAGCGCACTGGTTGTCAGCTGTCACAGCTCGTCAGCTGTCCGCGCCACCGTCGGACTCGTCCGTGTCGGCGGGCTTCGCCTCGGCGTCCGGGGCGGACGTCGTCTGGGTGCCCGGCTGGGGCTCCGCGACGGCGACCATGGCGGGACGGATGATCCGCTCGCCGATGCGGTAGCCGGGCTGGAGGATCTGCACACAGGTGTCCACGGTGACGTCCGAGGAGTAGCTGTGCATCAGCGCCTCGTGCTGGGTCGGGTCGAAGGGCTCGCCCTCCTTGCCGAACTGCTGGAGGCCCAGCTTGGCGACGACCGTCTCCAGGGACTCGGCGACGGACTTGAAGCCGCCCGTCACCTCGCCGTGCTCGCGGGCGCGGCCGATGTCGTCCAGGACCGGGATCAGCGACTCCAGGATGTTGGAGATCGCGATCTCGCGGACGGTCAGCCGGTCGCGCTCGACCCGCTTGCGGTAGTTCTGGTACTCGGCCTGCAGCCGCTGCAGGTCCCCGGTGCGCTCGGCCAGCTCGCGCTTGACCGTGGCGAGGTCGTCGGAGCCCTCGCCGGCGCCCGCCGAGGCGGCTTCCTCGGCAGCCTTGATCACGGCCTCCTCGGCGGCGGAGTCGTCGCCGGGCTTGCCGCCCTGCGGCTTGTCCGTCATGCCGACGCACCGCCCTTGGGCTTCTCGTCGTCCACGATCTCGGCGTCGACGACGTCGTCGTCCTTGGCCTGCGCGGACTCGCCGGCCCCGGCCGCCCCGGCGGCGTCGGCGTTGGCGTAGAGCGCCTGGCCGAGCTTCTGGGCGGTGGTGGAGACCTTCTCCGAGGCCTCGCGGATCTTCGCGATGTCCTCGCCCTTCAGGGCCTCCTTGAGCTCGCCGATGGCGGTCTCGACCTCGGTCTTGACGTCGCCCGGGAGCTTGTCGGCGTTGTCGGCGATGAACTTCTCGGTCGAGTAGACGAGCTGCTCGGCGGAGTTGCGGGTCTCGACGGCCTCGCGGCGCTTGTGGTCGTCCTCGGCGTACTGCTCGGCCTCGCGGCGCATGCGGTCGACCTCGTCCTTCGGCAGCGAGGAGCCGCCGGTGACGGTCATCTTCTGCTCCTTGCCGGTGCCGAGGTCCTTGGCCGCGACGTGCATGATGCCGTTGGCGTCGATGTCGAAGGTGACCTCGATCTGCGGCAGGCCGCGCGGCGCCGGCGGCAGGCCGGTCAGCTCGAACATGCCGAGCTTCTTGTTGTAGGCGGCGATCTCGCGCTCGCCCTGGTAGACCTGGATCTGGACGGACGGCTGGTTGTCCTCGGCCGTCGTGAAGATCTCGGAGCGCTTGGTCGGGATCGTGGTGTTGCGCTCGATCAGCTTGGTCATGATGCCGCCCTTGGTCTCGATGCCGAGGGACAGCGGGGTGACGTCCAGGAGCAGGACGTCCTTGACCTCGCCCTTGAGGACACCGGCCTGGAGCGAGGCGCCGATGGCGACGACCTCGTCCGGGTTGACGCCCTTGTTGGCGTCCTTGCCGCCGGTCAGCTCGCGGACGAGCTCGGCGACGGCCGGCATGCGGGTCGAGCCGCCGACGAGGACGACGTGGTCGATCTCGGAGAGCGAGATGCCGGCGTCCTTGATCACGTTGTGGAACGGGACCTTGCAGCGCTCCAGCAGGTCCGCGGTCAGCTGCTGGAACTGGGCGCGGGTGAGCTTCTCGTCCAGGTGCAGCGGGCCCTCGGCGGAGGCCGTGATGTACGGCAGGTTGATCGAGGTCTCGGAGGACGAGGACAGCTCGATCTTGGCCTTCTCGGCGGCCTCGCGCAGACGCTGCAGGGCCATCTTGTCCTTGGACAGGTCGACGCCGTGGCCGGCCTGGAAGACCTTGACCAGGTGGTCGACGACGCGCTGGTCCCAGTCGTCACCACCGAGGTGGTTGTCACCGTTGGTGGCCTTCACCTCGACGACCCCGTCGCCGATCTCCAGCAGGGAGACGTCGAAGGTGCCGCCGCCGAGGTCGAAGACCAGAATGGTCTGGTCGTCCTTGTCCAGGCCGTACGCGAGGGCGGCCGCGGTGGGCTCGTTGACGATGCGCAGGACGTTCAGGCCCGCGATCTCACCGGCCTCCTTGGTGGCCTGGCGCTCCGAGTCGTTGAAGTACGCCGGGACGGTGATGACGGCGTCGGTGACGGTCTCGCCCAGGTACGCCTCGGCGTCGCGCTTCAGCTTCTGCAGCACGAAGGCCGAGATCTGCTGCGGCGTGAAGTCCTTGCCGTCGATGTTGATCTTCCACCCGGTGCCCATGTGGCGTTTGACCGAGCGGATGGTGCGGTCGACGTTGGTGACCGCCTGGCGCTTGGCCACCTCGCCGACCAGGACCTCGCCGTTCTTGGCGAAGGCGACGACGGACGGCGTGGTCCGAGCGCCCTCGGCGTTCGTGATGACGGTGGGCTCGCCACCCTCCAGAACGCTGACGACCGAGTTCGTCGTGCCGAGGTCGATGCCGACCGCGCGTGCCATCGTTGGTACCTCCACGGAAGAGTTGAGCTTTACAGGCTCAAGGATGCACTACCTGGCCGGGGCCGTCAACAGCTTTGAGTTCGAGCGGCTCAACTTTGCTGAGCCCGGAAGTCGGACGGAGGTCGGCCGAAGGGCGGTCGGCCCACGGATTTGGGCGGTCGGCCCGCCGGATTCCGCTCGGGCGCGCTCGGGTGCGGCGCGTGGGAGTCACGTGACTGCCGCCATAGCTTGGGAACCTTCTGGTGGCCTGTTGTTGACAGGTAATGTCCGGGCCGTCGGCCCGGAAAGTTACCGACCAGTACACTCACCTCAGAAAACCGTGGAACCACAGACCCTGCTGAACCGCAAGCCGCAGGAGACGGAGAGCCGATGCAGCTAGCAGCGATCGTCATCTCGCTGGTCACCTTCGTGATCGGCACCGCGCTCGCCCTTCGTGCGGCGTGGCACATCTTCCGGGTGGTGCTGACCGGCTCGCCGGACTCCACCCGCTTCGGGAAGCCCGCCCAGCGGGTGAAGACCGTGGCGGTCGAGTTCATCGGCCACACCCGGATGAACCGCTGGGGGATCGTCGGCGTCGCCCACTGGTTCGTCGCCGTCGGCTTCTTCAGCCTGGTGCTGACCATCGTCAACGCGATGGGCCAGCTCTTCGACGCCGAGTGGGAACTGCCGATCATCGGCCACTGGATGATCTGGCAGCTCTTCGTCGAGCTCGTCGGCACCCTGACCACCCTGGGCATCGTGACCCTGATGGTGATCCGCCTGATGAGCCTGCCGTCCAGGTCGGGCCGCAAGTCCCGGTTCGCCGGCTCGATCGCCTGGCAGGCCTTCTACGTCGAGTACACGATCCTCGGCATCGGCCTGTGCATCCTGATGCTCCGCGCCCTGGAGGGCGCCCTGTCCGGCGTCGACTCCTACGGCCCGGAGCACCTGGTCTCGTACCCGATCGTCTCCGCGCTCAGCGGGCTGTCGCACGGCACCCTGGAGAACCTGGTCTACCTGTTCGCGATGCTGAAGATCTGCATCTCGTTCGCGTGGGCCACCACCATCGGCCTCAACCCCTCGATGGGCGTGGCCTGGCACCGCTTCCTCGGCTTCTTCAACATCTACTTCAAGCGCGAGGAGGACGGCGGCACCGCGCTCGGCGGGCTCCGTCCGATGACGAGCAAGGGCCAGCCGATCGACTTCGAGGACCCGGCCGAGGACGCCGTCTTCGGCGTCTCCCAGGTCGAGCACTTCTCGTGGAAGGGCATCCTCGACTTCTCCACCTGCACCGAGTGCGGCCGCTGCCAGTCGCAGTGCCCCGCCTGGAACACCGGCAAGCCGCTCTCGCCGAAGCTGCTGATCATGAGCCTGCGCGAGCACGCCTACGGCAAGGCGCCGTACCTGCTGGCCGGCGGCGGCAAGGACATGGAGGGCACCGAGCAGGCCACCGCCGAGCAGCTCAAGGACGTCCCGGCGGCCGCCCTGGCCGAGGCCGACCGCCCGCTGATCGGCACCGCCGAGGAGAACGGCGTCATCGACCCGGACGTGCTGTGGTCCTGCACCACCTGCGGCGCCTGCGTCGAGCAGTGCCCGGTGGACATCGAGCACGTCGACCACATCGTCGACATGCGCCGCTACCAGGTGATGATCGAGAGCAACTTCCCGACCGAGGCCGGGACGATGCTCAAGAACCTGGAGAACAAGGGCAACCCGTGGGGCATGGCCACCAAGGCCCGCCTGGACTGGGTCAAGGAGCTCAAGAAGGAGACCGGCATCGAGGTGCCGGTGATCGGCGAGGACATCGACCCCGCCGAGGTCGAGTACCTCTACTGGGTCGGCTGCGCCGGCGCCCTGGAGGACCGCGCGAAGAAGACCACCAAGGCCTTCGCCGAGCTGCTGCACACCGCGGGCGTGAAGTTCGCGATCCTCGGCAAGGAGGAGACCTGCACCGGTGACTCCCCCCGCCGCCTGGGCAACGAGTTCCTGTTCCAGATGCTCGGCGCGCAGAACGTGGAGACGCTGAACGCCGCGCTGGAGGACGCCCCGACCAAGCGGATCGTGGCCACCTGCCCGCACTGCTTCAACACCATCGCCAACGAGTACCCCCAGCTCGGCGGGCACTTCGAGGTGATCCACCACACCCAGCTGCTCCAGCACCTGATCGACGAGGGCAAGCTCGTCCCGGTCAACCCGGTCGAGGGCCTGATCACCTACCACGACCCCTGCTACCTGGGCCGCCACAACAAGGTCTACAGCCCGCCGCGCGAGATCATGGACAAGGTCCCCGGTCTGCGCCAGCAGGAGATGCACCGGCACAAGGAGCGCGGCTTCTGCTGCGGCGCCGGTGGCGCCCGGATGTGGATGGAGGAGCGCATCGGCAAGCGGATCAACACCGAGCGCGTGGACGAGGCGCTGTCCCTCAACCCGGACATCGTCTCCACCGCCTGCCCGTTCTGCCTGGTGATGCTCTCCGACTCGGTCAACGGCAAGAAGAACGAGGGCGCGGCCAAGGAGCACCTGAAGGTGGTCGACGTGGCCCAGCTGCTGCTCGACTCGGTCAAGGCGATTCCGCCGGCCGCGGCCGAGGACGAGCCGGCGACGGTCGACGCGTAGCGGCCGCTGTTCGACAGTTCTGCTACAACCGCCCGGCCCGGTGGACGCGCCCAACGCGCCCGCCGGGCCGGGCTTTCGGCGCCACGGCCGACGTCCGAGGACACCGCGGGCGGACGGGGAGTGACGCCGATCGCACAGCCGCCGGACTGGCATTCGGTCGGAAGGAAATACAGTAGGCGCCGGACCGGCCGCGCGCCGGTCGGCCCGTTCCGGACGGGCCGAACACACCGACGGAGGTATCGGCCCACCGGGCCGGGCCGCAGAGACACAAGGGGAACAGCGCAGACCATGACCGAGGCGATCATGCTCGTCGGTGGTAAGGGCACGCGACTGCGTCCGCTGACCACCCACACCCCCAAGCCGATGCTGCCCGTGGCGGGTGTCCCGTTCATCGCCCACCAGCTGGCCCGCGCGGCCGCCGCCGGGGTCACCCGTGTGGTGCTGGCCACCTCGTACCTGGCCGAGGTGTTCGAGGACCACTTCCAGGACGGCACCCCGTACGGGATCGAGCTGGTCTACCTCACCGAGCGCGAGCCGCTGGGCACCGGCGGGGCCATCCGCAACGCCGCCTCCGGCCTGACCTGCGGCCCGGACGAGCCGGTGCTGGTCTTCAACGGGGACATCCTGTCCGGGCTGGACATCGCCGCCCTGCGTGACGGCCACGTGGCCGCCGGGGCCGACGTCACCCTGCACCTCACCCGGGTCGAGGACCCGCGGGCCTTCGGCCTCGTCCCGACCGACGCGGACGGGCGGGTGCTGGAGTTCCTGGAGAAGCCGGAGACGCCGGAGCAGATCGTCACCGACCAGATCAACGCCGGCTGCTACGTCTTCACCCGGTCCGTCATCGACCGCATCCCGGCCGGCCGGGAGGTGTCCGTCGAGCGCGAGACCTTCCCCGAGCTGCTGGCCACCGGCGCCCTGCTGCGCGGCGTCGTCGACACCTCGTACTGGCTGGACCTCGGCACCCCGGCCGCGTTCGTCCGCGGCTCGGCCGACCTGGTGCTCGGCAAGGTCGACTCCCCGGCCGTCCCCGGCCCGACCGGCGACGCCCTGCTGCTGCCCGGCGCCACCGTCCACCCGCGCGCGGTGCTCAGCGGCGGCACCGTGGTCGCCGAGGACGCGGTGATCGAGGCCGGTGCCATCGTCGAGGGCAGCGTGATCCTGCCCGGCGCGGTGATCGGCCCGGACACCCTGGTCAAGGACTCGATCGTGGGCGCCTTCGCCACCGTCGGCGACCGCTCGGCGCTGGACGGCGCGGTGATCGGCGACGGCGCGATCGTGGAGCCGGACAACGAGCTGCCCAACGGGATCCGGATCGCCTGCGGCACCCTGCTGCCGGTCGGCGCGGTGCGGACCTCGGCCGGCCCGGGCGGCTGCCCGGCCGGCACCACCGCGGCCGCCGCCGTGCACGGGCCGTCGGTCAGCGCCCAGCGGTAGCGCCGGCGCTCCGGGGGCTTTTCGGCCCCGTTCGTCTCAGGCTCGCTGCAAACCGGCCCCGGCTCCGTCCGGGGCCGACGTGCGCTGGGCCGGACGGGTACCTTCGGAGCGTGGCTGGTAATCGATACGACAGGGGTCAGGGCGCCGATCGCCCGCACGGCGGGTGGTCGGCCGCTCCGCCGCCGGCGGGGGTGGCCGGGGGGTACGGGCAGCCGGAGGGGCCGGAGTACTTCACGGCCCAGCACCCGACGGCGGCCGGCGGCCCGGGCGGCCCGGGGGGCGCGGCCGGTGTTCCCGGCGCTCCCGGGGGCCCCGGGGGCGCGCCCGGCGACGGGTACGACCCGTACGCGGCCGACCGGCCGGGCAGCACCCGCGCCTTCCCGGTCGCCGACCCGTACGGCGGACAGGCGCCGTACCAGGCCCAGCCGGGCCAGGACCAGGGCTGGTACGGCCGGGAGCCGGGCCAGGACCACCACGACGGCGGCTACGGGCCGTCCGCCCCGTACGGGCACGACCAGCACGCCCCGTACGGCCAGGAACCGCAGCCCCCGTACGGGCAGGAACCACAGCCCCCGTACGGGCAGGACAACGTCGCCGTCTACCGGGCTGGCGGCCAGTCCGCCCCGCACGTCGCCGGGCCCCGCCCGCAGTGGCGCGAGCTGTTCACCGGCCTCCTGCGCAACCCGACCGCGATCTTCGACCGCACCCGCGACCACCAGGTCTGGCTGCCCGCCCTCACCGTCTCGCTGCTGTACGGCGCGCTCGCGGTGCTCGCCATCGGGCTGACCCGCGACGACATCGTCAACTCGACCTTCACCGTCGCGCTGACCGGCCTGCTGGCCGGCGCCGTCTGCTTCACGGTGGTCGGCGGGGTCTTCGGCGCGGTCACCTACGCGCTGGCCCGCCAGCTCGGCGGCGACGGCCCGTGGAAGTCGACCGTCGGCCTGGCCGCGCTGATCGGCTGGCTCACCGACGCGCCCCGACTGCTGCTCGACCTGGTGCTGCCCTCCGGCAACGCGGTGGTCCAGGCCGTCGGCTGGGCCACCTGGATGTTCTGCGCGTACCTGCTGACCGCCATGGTCCGCCGGGTGCACGACCTGCCCTGGGGCAAGGCGGCCGCCGCCGGCGCGGTGCAGCTGGTCGCGCTGCTCGTGCTGATCAAGCTGCCGACACTGGGCTGAGAAGCGGAAGGCACAATGGTGGGCGGGTCCGGGCCGGAAGGCCCCGGCCCGCCCGCCCTCGTTCGCCCCAGCCACCGGAGCCAGTCATGACCCTCCCCACCACCCACGTCAGCTTCCCGGCCGGGGCGGTCACCGGAGAGTCCCCCGTGCTCGCGGTGCACCCGCTGGAGGACGGCCGGTACGCCGTGGTGACCGAGTCGACCCCGTTCCACCCGCTCGACCACACCTGGCCCGACCAGCCGGCCGACCATGGCACCCTGACCGTCGACGGCGCCGAGCTGGCCGTGGTGGACTGCCTCACCGGCGCGGTCGGCCCGGACGGCGGCGTGCCGCTGGTCGGCGCCGCCATCCCGGTCAAGCGCGGCGACGAGGACTGGTCCTGGCTGGTCCTGCACGTCCTGGACACCGACCCGGGCGACATCACCGGCCGCACCGCCGTCCTCGCCGTCGACGCCGAGCGCCGGGCCGCCCTGAGCGCCTCGCACAGCGGCTGCCACCTGCTCGCCCTCGCTCTGAACGCCGCGCTCGCCCCGCGCTGGCGCAAGGACCCGGGCCGCTCGGACGCCTTCGGCAACCCCGACTTCGACAGCCTCGCGATGGCGAGCTCGGTGATGGACACCCAGGCCAGCACCGACACCTACCGGCTCGGCAAGTCCCTGAAGAAGAAGGGCTTCACGGCGGACGCCACCGAGGAGTTCCCGGCCCTCGCCGACGCCCTGCCCGCCCTCACCGAGGCCGTCAACGCCCGGCTCGCCGCCTGGGTCGCCGCCGACGCCCCGGTCCGGATCGAGGTGCCCGGCCCCGAGCTCACCGCCCGCCGCCAGTGGCACTGCGAGCTGCCCGAGGGCGGCGCCGAGATCTTCTGCGGCGGCACCCACCTGCACCACCTCGGCGAGCTCGCCGAACTCCGCACCGAGCTGCGGCTCTCCGAGGACGGCACTGAGCTGGTCGCCGTCACCAGCCCCAAGCGGGCCTGACGGGACCCCGCGGGCGGCCCGACGAACCCCGCGGGCGGCCCGATGAACGCCGCGGGCGGCCGCCCCTCACGATGAGGGACGGCCGCCCGCCGTGCGTGCGCTCCGCCGGGATCAGACCTCGGTGCGGTGGAAGTTCAGGTACGAGCGGGACGGCGTCGGGCCGCGCTGGCCCTGGTAGCGCGAGCCGTAGCGCGCGGAGCCGTACGGGTGCTCGGACGGCGAGGAGAGCCGGAACAGGCAGAGCTGCCCGATCTTCATCCCCGGGTAGAGCTTGATCGGCAGCGTCGCGACGTTCGACAGCTCCAGGGTCACGTGACCGCTGAAGCCCGGGTCGATGAAGCCGGCCGTGGAGTGGGTGAGCAGGCCCAGCCGGCCCAGGCTCGACTTGCCCTCCAGCCGGGAGGCCACGTCCTCGGGCAGCGTGATGACCTCGTACGTCGAGGCCAGCACGAACTCGCCCGGGTGCAGGATGAACGGCTCGTCGCCCTCCGGCTCGACCAGCCGGGTCAGGTCCGGCTGCTCCTCCGAGGGGTCGATGTGCGGGTACTTGTGGTTCTCGAACACGCGGAAGAAGCGGTCGAGGCGCACGTCGATGCTCGACGGCTGGATCATCGCCGGGTCGTACGGGTCGATGACGACCCGGCCCAGGTCGATTTCGGTCCGGATGTCCTTGTCAGAGAGCAGCACGGTTCGAGGTTACGTGCACGACGGGGCCCCGGACGAATCCGCCCGGGGCCCGTTGCGTCCATCCGACGGCCGTCAGGCCAGGAACTCCGCGGCCTCCATCCGCATCGCCCGCGCCAGTTGCGTCGTCGACAGCTCCCGTACGTCGGCCAGCACCGAGCTCCGGAGCCGTCCGCACTGCGGACAGCGGATCAACCGCCCGGGCCCGAGCCGACCGGGACCGAGGTTCTGCATCGGGAACGTGGTGGTGCTGAACAGGTGCCCCTCGGCACAACGAACGACGGCGCGCTGCTCCATCGATCCCCTTCCCATCCCTAACCCAGTACTCACCCGTACTCATCGCGCCCCGGTGGCCAGGCCCCGGGACAGCGTCACATTAGGGGATGTTCCGGACATTCCACACCATGGCTCGCCGCCCCGACCCCACACCCACCGGAGCACCACACGCGGCCCAAACAGTACGCCCCCCACCCACCCCCACCCCGCTCCGCCACGTCCTCCGACCAGCCGTGCAACCACAGTCACGGATGGGGTACAGTGGCACCGGATCGAGCGGTCTCTGACCACTCATCAGGCGGGCGTAGTTTAATGGTAGAACATGAGCTTCCCAAGCTTAGAGCGCGAGTTCGATTCTCGTCGCCCGCTCCATCACCGAAAGCCGCAGGTCTTCTGACCTGCGGCTTTCTTGTTTTTCGGCGACCTCCGGGGTTGGTCGTGGTCGGCATCCGGCCGGGCCGCCTGGCCGGGGAAGTAAACCGTGCGGTGCAGATCGGTGGCGGGGCGGAACTGTCCGTGCTCGGGTGCCGTCCATGCAGTGACGGGATGCCTGCCCGGGTTGAATGCCGGGAGGAGTGCGGAGGACCCAGTGCAGTCAGGTGGTGCCGAGCTGAATCTCGGGTGCCCGGGTGGTTGTCGCGACGGGTCCCCGGTCGCGCCCGACTGGTGGCCGGTGCTCGATTCCGAGGTGACGGGCGGTCGGCTCGATGCCGCGCGGCGGTGCGAGGGGCTGTTGGGGGACGCCCTCGACGCTGTGCGGCCGGTGTTGGTGTGGCGGGCGGCGGCGCCTCGGGAGGGGGCGCGGTTGCCGCTGCCGGGGCGGGAGTCGGAGGCGCACTGGTATGTCGCCCGCGGCCGGGATCTGCTCACCGTCGTGTCGCCGGTGCGCTGGGCGGAGTTGGCGGGGGTGGTGGAGCGGCACTGGCGGCGGCAGGGGTGGACGATCACCTCGTTGAACGCCGGGCGGGAACGGCCGGGAGTGGCCGCTGTCACCCGGGATGGGTATCGACTGGTGTTCGGCATTGGTGAGTTCGGCGAGGTGGCGGTGACCGCGAGTTCTCCCGGGGTGGCCGGCCCGGTCCCGCGTGCGGCCGGGGATGTCGCGCCGCTGCCGCAGGTGCGCTGTCCGTACTGGAGCGCGTCGATGTGACGTGGGGGGCGGGGGAAGCGTGGAGCGGGTCCCCCCGGACCCGCTTCACGCCGCCTCGTCGCGCGGCTTCGGCGCTGCCGCTCCCCCCGACACCCCGGCAGTCCCGCCGTTCCCCCTGGCCAACGCCCTCCGGCGAGAGCGGTCCGCACAGACCCCGGCGAGCCCCCACCCCCGGGACGTCGTTGGTTCAAACTAACAAACCGCGTGGTTGGTTTGTCAATAGTGAATTCCACGAAAAATCCACAATCGGGGTGGCCGGCTTCGAAGCCCGCCACACTTCCCCCACCAGGCAGTTGTGGGCCCTGTCAGGGCGGTGCGCCGGGGCGGCGCCCGTTCAGGGTGCCGGTCCGGGAGGGGTGATGGCGGTTCCTGGAATCCGGCATTCCGAGAATCATGGCAGTACCCAGTGACACGGCGCGAATGCCCAGCGCAGCCGACGGGGGAACGCCACCTCGGCGCAGCAGTCGGCGCTCCTTGGCCACGGCCACCGCCCCGGCCCGGGTATCCGCGCCCAACTCGGCGTAGATCCGCCCCAGGTGGGTCTTCACCATCGCCTCGCTGATGAACACGCCCCGCGCGATCTCGCGGTTGCCCAGGCCCTGCGCCAGCTGTTCGAGGATGTCCTGCTCCCGCTCGGTGAGCTGCCGCGCGGGCGCCCGCAGCTGTGCCATCACCCGGGAGGCGACCGACGGGGAGAGCACCGTCCGGCCGCGGGCGGCCGCGCGGACGGCGGCGAACAGTTCCTCCGGCCGTTCCGCCTTCGGCAGGTAGCCGGTCGCGCCGGCGGCGATCGCCCGGGTGATGTCGGCGTCGGTGTCGTAGGTGGTGAGCACCAGGCGCCGGACGATCAGGGCGCAGGCCGGCGTCGCCGCCCTGGGCAGGTGACGCGCCCCCGGCACCGCCCCGGCCGAGTGACGGGCGGTAGCCGCGCATCCGGCCGGTCGGCCCACCCCCGTGGTCGACCGGCCGGACGTTCGCATTTCGGACGAGGCGGCGCGAATGTCCTCGTTCGGGTGAACACCGGGAGGGTCGTCGCAGGACAGACGGTGACCCTTTGAAAAGCCGGTGTCGTTGTCAGTGCCGCGTGGCAGGCTTCCCGCTATGACGGCGTGGACCCTCAACGACATCGAACGTGCGATCCGCTCCTCCTGGGGTGTCGACACCTGTGCGCCCGAGGACCTGGCCCACTGGCGTCCGGACAATCCCGCTCGCGGCCAGTGCGGGGTGACGTCGCTGGTGGTGAACGACCTGCTCGGCGGCGAGCTGATGATGGGCGAGGTGCACGTCGACGGGGTCCGGACGGACCTCCACTGGTGGAACCGCTTCGCCAGCGGCTTCGAGATCGATCTCACGCGTGAGCAGTTCGGGCCGGCCGAGTTGGTCGGCCCCGGCCGCCCGGTCGCCCGACCGGCCCGCCCCGGGCGGCTTCAGGCCCAGTACGAGCTGCTGCGCCACCGCGTGATGTCCGAGCTGGAGCGCGCCGCCGCCGCCAACCGCAGCCACCGGCGGGCCCGCGTCTGCGCCTGACGGCTCCGGTCCTGCTTGCCCCGGCGCCGTGCCACCCCTGACGTACAGTCGGCCACGAGCAAATCGGCCGCGAGCAATGGGCCGCGAACGGGTGGCTACGAACGGGCGGCTACGGCGACGGGAGTGCGCGGATGACCGGGACGATGACGGTCGGCTTCGTGGGGCTGGGTGCGATGGGGCGGGGCATGGCCGGCAGCCTGCTGCGGGCCGGTCACACCGTACGGGTCTGGAACCGCTCGCCCGAGCCGGTGGCCGAGCTGGCGGCCCGGGGCGCGCAGGCCGCCGGCACGCTCGCCGAGGTCTTCGCCGCCGACACGGTGGTCTCCATGCTGGCCAACGACGAGGCGGTCGAGCAGCTGCTGCTCGACCCCGGGCTGCTGGCGGGCGCGAGCGCGACCCTGCACGTCAACATGGCCACCGTCTCGCTGGCGCTCGCCGAGCGCGCCGAGGCGCTGCACGCCGAGCACGGCATCGGCTACGTCGCCGCGCCCGTCCTCGGCCGGCCCCCGGTCGCGGCGGAGGGCAAGCTCAACATCCTGGCCGCGGGCGCGCCGGAGCTGCTGGAGCGGGCCGAGCCGCTGTTCGCCGCGATGGGCGAGCGCACCTGGCGGTTCGGTGACAGCCCCCGGCAGGCCAACACCGCCAAGATCAGCGCCAACTTCCTGCTGGCCTGCGCGATCGAGTCGATGGCCGAGACGTGCAGCCTGGCCGAGGCGCACGGGGTGCGGTCGGCCGACCTGGTCGGGATGCTCACCGGCACGCTCTTCCCCGGGCCGGTCTACTCCGGCTACGGCTCGATGGTCGCCGAACGCCGGTACGAGCCGGCCGGTTTCCGGCTCCCGCTCGGCCTCAAGGACGTCGGACTGGCCCTGGCGGCCGGGGCCGAGCGCAACGTCCCGCTGCCCTTCGGCGGCATCCTGCGGGACGCCTTCCTGGACGCGTTGGCCCACGGCGACGGCGACAAGGACTGGGCCGCCGTCGCCGAGGTGGCCCGCCGCCGGGCCGGGCTGCCCGACTGACGCACCGTGCCCCCAGGGCGACCGGACTCCCAGGACGATCGGGCTCCGAGGACGGACCGGACTCCGAGGACGTGACCGGACTCCGAGCCCAGGGAACCTGCCGGCGGAATAACGGGCGCTGGACGGGTGCTCGCACTCGGCGTCCGCACCACCCGACCGGGGGAGTCTCCGATGGCCGACCAGCCGTCCGGCGCCGAGGCGTCACGCCGTTTCCTGTTCCTCGACGCGAGCGCGCGCGTCGGCGGCAACTCCGAGCAGCTCGCCCGGCTGGCCGCCGGGACGAGTCTGCCGCCCGGTGCGGAGCAGCACTGGCTGCGGCTCGCCGACCACCCGCTGCCGCCCTTCCAGGACCTGCGGCACACCGGCGAGGGCCGCTACCCCGAGCCGGTCGGTCACGAGCGGACGCTGCTGGAAGCCACCCTCGCGGCCACCGACCTGGTCTTCGTCGCGCCGCTGTACTGGTACTCCCTGCCGACCGCCGCCAAGCTCTACCTCGACCACTGGTCGGCCTGGTTGCGGCTGCCGGGCCTGGATTTCAGGGCCCGGATGCGGGGCCGCACCCTCTGGGGCGTCACCGCCCTCGCCACCGAGGACGACAAGGCCGAGCCGTTGATCGGCACGCTCCGGCTGACCGCCGAGTACATGGGGATGCACTGGGGCGGCACGCTGCTCGGCAACGGCACCCGCCCCGGGGACGTCCTGCGCGACGAGCGGGCGCTGATCGCGGCGAAGTCCTTCTTCGCTGACTGAGTACGGGAGCCGCCGACGGCCATCCGCCCCTGTCGCCGTCAGCCGCCCTGCCGACCGTCAGCCTCAACCGACAGCCCGCAGCCCTCAACGCGCGCAGCCCTCAACGCGCGCATCCCTCAACGCCCACAGCCCCCGGCGCCGCACAGTGACGCATTCACGCCACCCACTCCCGGTGCGGTAGCGTCATCCGGACGTGTACCCGTCACTCCGGGGCGCTTCGCACACAAGCGCAAAAGCCGTACCGGCGGACGCAGTTGGACGATTCGGACGCGCCGGGGCCGGGCGCGGGCCGCAGCATGCCACCTGCCTTCCGGAGTGGCCGGATCGTTCGATACTCTCCGTCGGACTTTCAGCTTCGCGGGGGGTACGTGGCGTCTGCGGCCTCCCCCTCGCGCCCGGGCCTCGCCCGGAAACTTCCGTGAGGTCTCCTTGTCCATTCGTCGCAGTCTTGCCCTTGCCGGCGCCGCCGCGCTCGCGTCCTCGCTCGTGCTGGCCGGCGCCCAGGGCGCCATGGCCGTCGGCGCCACCGGCACCCCGTCCGCCGCCGCCCAGGCCGAGAAGGCGGGCCACCAGAGCCTCGACCTCTCGGTGCACGGCGTTCCCGGCACCTTCATCGCCGGTGGTGACGCCCGCGAGTTCACCTACCGGATCGACAACTCGACGAAGACCGACTTCGTCGCCTTCCCGCTGCTGAAGTTCAAGAACAAGGCGGGCTCGCTCAAGGCGAAGGACTTCAAGCTCGAGTACCAGCTGCCGGTCTCGCTGCCCGGCGGCGGCACCTGGAAGACCGCCACCGTCGCCCCCGGCGGCGGTGACGGCGACGACAGCGCCGTGCTGATGTTCCTCGGCGACGTCACCGACGGCGGCGACGCCGCCGACGGCGCCCTGCTCTACGTGGCCCAGGGCAAGAAGATCGACATCAAGCTCCGCGCCTCCTTCACCAAGGACGCCCCGCTGGGCAAGGCCGGCGTCGTGCCGGTGGTCTACTCCGCCGACGCCAACGACGAGAACGACCACGGCCGCTTCAGCTGCGACGGGATCAAGGGCGCCGGCTTCACCATCAAGGCCGGTGGCGGCAAGCCCAGCCCGACCCCCACCCCGACCAAGACCGGCAAGCCGACCCCGACCGGGAGCGGCTCGCCCACGGCCAGCCACACGCCCACCTCCAGCGCCTCGCCGACGGCCACGGCCACCGCCACCGCGACGGCCACCTCGACGCCCACCATCGAGCCGACGACGGCCCCCGCGACGCCGACCACCCCGGCCACCGGCACCGCGTCCCCGTCCGCCCCGGCCTCCACCTCCGGCGCGCCCACCACCCCGGCCGGGTCCGAGAGCAGCTCCGACGCGCCGCAGCCGATCGACTTCCCGGTCCAGAACCCGACGGTCACCCCGCCGAAGATCACCCCGGCCGGCGTCACCCAGGCCAAGACCGCCGCCGCCACCGCGGACAAGTCCCTCGCCACCACCGGTGGCGGAGACCACACCACCGCGATCGCGGCCACCGGCGGCGCCGTCCTGGTCGCCGGTGTCGGCACCCTCGTGGTGCTGCGCCGCCGCAAGTCCGGCCAGCAGAGCTGATCCCAGGGGGCTCTGCGAGCCCCCGCCGTGCCGCCCGTGCCGCGCGGGTGTCCTTCCGAACGGACACCCGGGTGGCACGGGCGGTTCTTTTCCGTCCCATAGGATGTCCGGCCGGAGGGGGCGGAACGGCGGGGAGAGGGACAGGTGCGGGCAGCAAGCGCGGCACAGGCCACCACCGACTACGACGCTGCGGCCGGGCGGATCGCGGGACTCCCGCTCCGCCGGCACCACGTCCTGCTGACGGCCTGGACGGTGCTCTGGTTCTTCCTGGTCGAACCCAGCGGCGGCTTCTCCTGGCACTACCTGCGCCAGGGCGAGCAGCTGCTGTTCAGCCACCAGCCCGACGGCGGCCTCTCCCTCTACGCCCACCACCCCGAGCTGCAGATCGGCCCGGTCAGCCTGGCCGCCGCCCGGCTCACCGCACCGTTCCCGCCGCACACCGGCGAGTTGATCGCCGAGGCGGTGAGCGCCGGGCTGGGTCTGGTGATGCTCGTCCTGGTCGGCCGCACGGCCGCGCTGTACTACCTGGGCACCGGCACCAACCACCGCCGGCTCCAGCAGCGCCTGCTGATCGCCGGGCTGGCGTTCATCCCGATGTGGGTCGAGGTCTCGGTCCGCTTCGCGCACCTGGACGACGTCCTCGCGCTGTTCTTCACCACTCTCGCCGCGCACGCCCTGGCCCGTGGCAAGCCCGGCCAGGTCGCGGTCTTCCTGGCCCTCGCGGTCGATTCCAAACCGTGGGCGATCGCCTTCGCCCCGCTGATCCTGGCGCTGCCCAGGCCCGCCTGGCTGCGCACCGCGATCTGGTTCTGCGTCCTGGTGGCCGTCGCCTGGCTGCCGTTCTACCTCGGCAACCTGGACACCATGGCGGCCGCCAAGTTCACCATCCCCAACCAGCCCGCCTCCGCACTGCGCTGGTTCGGCGTCACCGACCCGGCCACCCCGTGGTGGGACCGCCCGACCCAGTTCGCGCTCGGCATCGGCCTCGGCTGCGTCGCCGTCCGGCGCGGCCGCTGGCCGGCCGTGGTGCTGCTCGGCGCGGACGCCCGGATCCTGCTCGACCCGAGCGTCTACACGTACTACACGGCCTCGATCCTGCTCGGCACCCTGCTCTGGGACGCCGTCGGACAGAAGCGGCTGGTCCCGTGGTGGAGCTGGATCGCGCTGGTCGCGCTGTACGGCGGCACGCTGCTCCTCCCGTCCGACGCGGCCC
The DNA here is from genome assembly GCF_055569215.1 of Kitasatospora sp. NPDC029312. Lineage (NCBI taxonomy): Bacteria > Bacillati > Actinomycetota > Actinomycetes > Kitasatosporales > Streptomycetaceae > Kitasatospora > Kitasatospora sp. NPDC029312. The sequence goes on from NZ_JBVHXY010000045.1 coordinate 28,507, forward strand.
GCGGCTTCGTCCGGCTCGTCTTCGTGGTGGTCTCGGCCGCGTACGTGCTGCTCTGGCCCACCCAGCGGACCCGTCGGCCCCGCCCACCGGCCCGGGGCGGTGACGGCCGCCGCCGGACGGCCGGTCGGCGGCGCGAGCGGGTCCTGGCCGGCGCCGGCACCTGACCGACCCTCTGAGCCGGCGACCGAGCCCCCTCCGAATCCGAGGCACGGGCACCCGCCGCGCCCGGCGCCCGAGCCCCTCCGGAGCCGATGCCCGACCTCCCCGCAGCCCCCGGCAGTGTCGGCTTGACCCTCACGCGACGTGAGAGCGGAGAGTCGTGGTCAGCACCAGGGAGGAAACCCCGATGAACGAGAACGAGGGCTACTCGGTCGGCGCCGTGGCGAAGATCGCCAAGGTGACCGTCCGCACCCTGCACCACTACGACGAGATCGGCCTGCTGTCCCCCGCGGGCCGCACCCGGGCCGGCTACCGCCGGTACGTGGACGCCGACCTCGACCGGCTGCAGCAGATCCTGTTCTACCGCGAGCTCGGCTTCCCCCTGGAGGACATCGCGGCGATCCTGGACGACGACTCGGTCAGCCCGAGCGAGCACCTCCGGCGGCAGCACCGGCTGCTGACCGACCGGATCAGGCACCTCCAGGAACTCGCCACCGCCGTCGAACACGCCATGGAGGCACGCAGGATGGGCATTCAACTGAGCCCGGAGGAGAAGTTCGAGATCTTCGGCGAGGGCTACCAGGAGGAGTGGGAGCAGGAGGCCGAGCAGCGCTGGGGCGACACCGAGGCCTGGGCGGAGTCCCAGCGCCGCACCGCCGGCTACAGCAAGGCCGACTGGCAGCGCATCCAGACCGAGATGACGGAGCTCAACGACCGTCTGGTGGCGGCGGCCACCGCCGGCGAGCCCGCCGACGGCGCCGTGGCCATGGACCTCGCCGAGGCCCACCGGCAGCACATCTGCCGGAACTTCTACGACTGCACGTTCACCATCCACCGCGGGCTGGCCTGCCTGTACGTCTCGGACCCGCGCTGGACCACCACCTACGAGGACCTCGCCCCGGGCCTGGCGCAGTGGCTGCACGACGCCATCGTCGCCAACGCGGACCGGAACGAAGAGGCGTAGCCGCCCGCCCGGAGGGCGGTCACGCCACCCCGTGCCCGAAGGAGCGCCGGTACGCGGTCGGCGAGGTGCGCATCACCCGACCGAAGTGGTGGCGGAAGGTCGCGGCGCTCTCGAAGCCGACCGCCGCGGCGATCTCCTCCACCGTCCCGTCCGGGGACTCCAGCAGCGGCAGACTGGCCGCGATGCGCTGGGTGACGACCCAGCGCATCGGGCTGGTGCCGTTGCGAGCCGTGAAGTGCCGCAGGTACGAACGGTCCGACATCCGCGCCGCCCGGGCCAGCACCGAGACGGTCAGCGCTTCGGACAGGTGGTCCAGCGCCCACTGCATGCTGCGGGCGACCCCGTCGTCCTCCTCCTCGACCGGCCGGACCGCCGCCTCGATGAACTGCGCCTGCCCGCCGTCCCGGTGCGGCGCCACCACGAAGCGGCGGGCGACGCTGTTGGCCACCTTCGCGCCGTGGTCGCGGCGCACCAGGTGCAGGCACAGGTCGATCCCGGCGGCGCTGCCCGCGCTGGTCAGCACGTCGCCGTTGTCCACGTACAGCACGTCCGGATTGACCCGCACCCTCGGATAGCGCTGCTGGAGTAGCTCGGCGTACCGCCAGTGGGTGGTCGCTTCCCGGCCGTCCAGCAGCCCGGCGGCGGCCAGCGCGAAGGCGCCGGAGCAGATCGACACGATCCGGGCGCCGCGCTCGTGCGCCGTCCGCAACGCCGCCACCAGCCCGGGGGTCACCTCGCCGCCGAACGCGTTGCGCACACCCGGGACGACCACGGTGTCGGCGGCCGCCAGGTCGTCCAGCCCGTGCCGGGCCGTCAGCGTGAAACCGCCCACCGCCTCCAGCTCCGTCCCGGGCCGGTCGGCGCACACCTTCAGCCCGTACCAGGGGGTGGCCAGCAGGCCGCTCAGCTCCGGCCGCGCCAGCCCGAACACCTCGACCACCACCCCGAGTTCGAACGGCGCCATGCCCTCGAAGGCGTACACCGCGACATCGTGCACGGGCTCCGGGCGCCGACCGATGGCGACGGCCACCGGGCGCGACCGGCCGACCCGGTCCTCGGCGATCTGCTCGGCCATGCGAACCCCCTGTTCACGGGTGGCGGAATGCCGGTGAGTGTAGCCGTCCCGGCCACCCCGAAACCCGCTCCGAACTCCCCTGCAACCTGCGTCCGCCCCACACGTCCATCACTACGGGGGCGGAGGGAACCGGGCCGTGGGCGGCTGCGAGGATCTCCCCGATCACGAACTTGATCAGTTGGGCCTGACGGGCCGGCGAACGCCGTCACCGTCCTGGGGGAAAGCAGACCGCACATGTCCATGGCCATCGGGCCGATCACCGCGCCGGTGGGACGGCGCGGCTTCTCCGTCCGCGGAGCGGTCGCCGCGCTGTTCGGCGTGCAGGAGGCCGGCGAGCCGGTCGTCGGCCCCACCCCGGACCAGCAGGCGGCCCAGCGCCGCTCCGGCTTCCGGCTGCTGCGCGGCGGCCGCAAGCCGGCCGAGGACCGGCCCACCCTGACCGACCTGTACCACGCCCACCGGCTGGGCCTGGTACGGATGGCGGTGCTCCTGGTGGACCACCAGGATCTGGCCGAGGACGTCGTGCAGGAAGCCTTCACCCAGCTCTACCAGCGCTACGGCGAGGACCTGGACGACCTCGACAACGCCCTCGGTTACCTGCGGACCTCGGTGGTCAACGGCGCCCGCTCGATGCTGCGCCGCCGCAAGACCGCCCGCGAGTACGTGCCCCCGCACGAGGCCGACGCGCCCTCCGCCGAGGACCACGCGGTGCTCAACGACGAGCACCGCCGGGTGCTCGTCGCCCTGCAGGAGTTGACCCCCCGCCAGCGTGAGGTGCTGGTGCTGCGCTACTGGTCCGACCTGCCGGAGGCGCAGATAGCCGAGACCCTGGGACTGTCCCGGGGTGCCGTGAAGTCCACCGCCAGCCGGGCCCTGGACGCTTTGGAAAAGCACCTGGAGAAGGTTCGATGACCGACAAGTTCCCCCGCCCGGGCGGCGGTGACGGCGACGAGCCGGCCGAGACCCCCACGGAACGGCTGCTCCGCGAGGCGATGAGCGCCCGGGCGTCCATGGTCACCGCACACGGCCTGCGCCCGGCCGCGCCCCCGAAGAACCGGGTGCGCAGGCTCCGCCCGCTGTACCTGACCACCGCGCCGATCCTCGCCCTGGCCGCGTCCCTGGCCATCGGCGTGCTCACCTTCCACGGCGACCCGGTCGCCAAGCAGGACGTCCCCCCGCCCCCGGCCGCCGGCCTCACCACCTCCCCGACCCCGACGGCCAGCCCGAGCGCCACCCCGAGCCCGACGGCCGCCCCCACCGACACCCCTACCGACCCCCCGGAGACGGACGAGCCGCTCGCGGACGTCACCCCGAGCTCGACCCGGACGCCCGGCGGCACCCCGGCGGGGTCGGCCAGCTCGTACAGCTTCCGGGGCGTGAAGTTCAACGTCCCGGCGGGCTGGAAGGCCGTTCAGGTCTCGGACCGTGGGGTGTGCGTCCTGAGCCCGGGTACGCCGACCGATCCGCAGCAGAACCGGTCGACGGGCATGTGTGCGCCGTACGGCGTCCTGCTCGTCGCCTACGACTCCCCGGACGAGCTCACGGGCGGCGCCTGGCCGGTGGAGGGGGACATGGAGTCGCCCGACGGCTGGAGCCACCAGGGATCCTGTCCGGTCTGGGGCAATCCCCACACGCCCGTCGCGGGGGAGCTGAACAGCGGCGCTCCGGACCGGACCTTCCCCACTGTGGCCGGTCGTTCCGCGTACAAGTCGCAGTGGCAGGTGAGCTGCGGCAAGGACTCCTTCACGGCTCAGATCTGGGAACTGCCCAAGGACCAGGTGTTCGTCGCGGCGGCGGGTCTCAAGGACGACTACCAGGCCGGAATGACCTCGATCGTCAACAGCCTCGACGTGAGCGGACACCAGGCCCCGGTGGTGTCCCCCGAGGCCAGCAGGGACGACATCGTGGTCAGCTACGACGGTCTAGCGGACGGCCAGAAGGTGGTGGCCGGAGGCCCGGTCGTCACCTTCTCGGTGACCTATCGCAACACCGGCCACAGCACGTACAGCCAGCTGGAGCCGCTGGTCGTCACCGACTACTACCCGGGTTCGCCGCCGGCGCAGGTCGTGTGGTCGGGCAACGACGGCAAGCTGGAGCGCCAGGACGGCGGCACCTGGAAGCAGGTGGCGATGTCACCGGGCACCGACAAGGGCTACGCGGTGGCCGACCCCGCGTCGCTGTTCTCCTTGGCCCCGGGCCAGACCAAGAAGGTGAGCTACCGGATGACGGTCGGTGCCGGCAACGGTCCCGGGAACATGCCGGTGAAGGCCCAGGTGATGCTTCCCTACAGCGGCAGCGCCATGACGGTGCTCGGCGAGAAGGACATCACCGTGAAGATCACCAAGTGACGCCGAGGGCCCGGCCTCCCCGCCGGGGAGGCCGGGCCCTTCGGCATTCGGCTCAGGTCAGCGAGGCCATCCAGGCCTCGACGTCCTCGGAGCGGCGCGGCAGCCCCGCCGAGAGGTTCTCGTTGCCCTCGGGCGTGACCAGGATGTCGTCCTCGATCCGGACGCCGATGCCGCGGTACTCCTCCGGCACGGTCAGGTCGTCCTGCTGGAAGTACAGGCCGGGCTCCACGGTGAGCACCATGCCGGGGACCAGCAGGGCGTCGACGTGCTCCTCGCGGCGCGAGTGGGCGCAGTCGTGGACGTCCAGGCCGAGCATGTGGCCGGTGCCGTGCAGGGTCCAGCGGCGCTGCAGGCCGAGTTCGAGGACCTTCTCGACGTCGTACGCCGAGGCGTCCAGCAGGCCCCAGGCGAGCAGGCGCTCGGCGAGGACGCGCTGCGAGGCCTCGTGGAAGTCGCGGAAGCGGGCGCCCGGCTTGACCGCGGCGATGCCGGCCTCCTGGGCGTCGTACACCGCGTCGTAGATCTTGCGCTGCAGGTCGGTGAAGCGGCCGTTGATCGGCAGGGTGCGGGTGACGTCGGCGGTGTAGAGGGTGTGGGTCTCCACGCCGGCGTCCAGCAGCAGCAGCTCTCCGGGGCGCACGTCGCCGTCGTTGCGGACCCAGTGCAGGGTGGTGGCGTGTGGGCCGGCGGCGGCGATGGTGCCGTAGCCGACGTCGTTGCCCTCGACCCGGGCGCGGCGCCAGAAGGTGCCCTCGATCCAGCGCTCGGACGTGGCGACGGCCTGGCCGAGTTCGCGGACCACGTCGGTGAAGCCGTTGACGGTGGCGTCGCAGGCGGCGCGCAGCTCGCCGATCTCCCACTCGTCCTTGACCAGCCGCAGGCCGCTCAGGAACTCCTTGAACTCGGCGTCCTTGTCGGCGTCCAGCACCTCGGCGAGCGCGGCCTCCAGGCCGGCGTCGTAGCCGCGGACGATGCGGGTGGGCACGGCGGAGTCGGCGGCCTTCGCGACCAGCTCCTCGGCGGCCTTGCGGACGTCGCGGGCCGGCAGGCCGAGCAGCTGCTCCTGCTCGCTGAGGCTGTGCCGGCGGCCGACCCACAGCTCGCCGTAGCCGTCGAGCCAGAACTCGCCGTTCTCGCGGTTGGAGCGGGGCAGCAGGTAGAGGGTGAACTCGTGGCCGGCCCGGCCGGTCGGCTCGGCGACGAGCACCGCGTCCTCGGTCCGGTCGCCGGTGAGGTGCACGTACTCGCTGGCGGCGCGGAAGCCGTAGTCGGTGTCGTTGGAGCGGACCCGCAGGTTGCCGGCCGGGATGACCAGGCGCTCGCCGGGGTAGGCGGCGGAGAGCTTGGCGCGGCGCTCGGCCGCGTAGGGGGCCTGGGCGATCGGGGCGAGGCCGTGCAGTTCGGTGTCGGCCCAGCCGGTCCTCATCGAGGCGGACAGCTCGTCCGAGATCTCGCCGTAGAGGCCGTTCTTGCGACCACTGAACTGCTGCGGCTCCTCGCCGCCCTCGGCCTCGGGGTTCTCGGCCACTGCGGGGGTCCGGTCCTCGGTCACGTGCAACGCCTCCTTGGGGTGGTACCGCCGCCCGTCGGGGGAGGTGTCGGGTCGCGACACGCGCGGGCGGCCGTGCGTCCATGGTACGGACGCCCGGCCGCTCGCCGGCTGGGCCCCTGGGGGCGGGCCCGCTGCCCCCTACTCGAAGCGCGCCCCGAGCATCATGAGGTCGTCGGTGGCAGAGCCGGCGGAGCCGGCGGAGGCGGCCGTGAGGGCGGCCGGGTCGGGGCAGACGGCCAGCAGGTGGGCGCAGAGCCGGTCCGGGTCGATCCGCACGTCGCGCGGGGCGTCGGCGGCGGCCCGGCGCAGGTTGGCCTGCCCGGCGTGCAGGGTGGGGCCGCAGCGGCGGGCCAGGCCCTCGGTGTAGAGCAGCAGGATGTCGCCGCGTTCGGCGGTGAGCTCGACGCCGGGGGCCTCCCAGCAGGCCAGCATGCCGAGCGGTGCGGAGAGCGAGGTCTCGACGAACTCGGCGCCGTGCCGGCCGACCAGGATCGGCGGGCAGTGCCCGGCGCCGGCGAGGGTGATCCGGCGGTCCTCGGGCTCGATCCAGGCGTAGACGGCGGTGGCGGTGCGGGTCGGCTCGGTGGTCTTGAGCAGCAGTTCCAGGTCGCCCAGGACGGAGACCGGGTCCTCGCCCTCGAGCACCGCGTAGGCCCGCAGCGCGGCCCGGACCCTGCCCATCGCGGCGGCGGCACCGGGGGCGGAGCCGGGGCCCGCGCCGGGGCCGTCGCCGGAGACCGAGCCGACGGTGAGGCCGACGGTGCCGTCCGGCAGCGGGATGGCGTCGTACCAGTCGCTGCCGCAGGAGCGGTCCAGGCCGGCCGGGACGAGCCGGGCGGCCAGCCGCAGCCCGGCCTGCTGGGGGAGCCGGTCCGGCAGCAGGCCGCGGCGAAGCGCCTCGGTGGTGCGCAGGATGCGCTCGGTCTCCAGCTGCTTGGCGAGCAGCGGCGCGGCGATTTCGCAGTAGTGGCGGGCGAGTTCGCGCCGGAAGCCGGTGGGGGAGGCGGGCCGGTCGTAGAACCAGACGGCGGCCGCGAGCGGGCCGTCCTCGGCGGTGGCGAGGGGCAGGCCGAAGGCGCCGCCGAGGCCGAGGTGGACGGCGAGTTCGCGCAGCCGGGCGCCGATGGCCGGGTCCTCGGCGAGGTCGGCGGAGTGCAGCTGTTCGGGGCGGTCCCGTTCGCGCAGCAGCATGGCGAGCAGGCTCTGCTCGGTCGGGACGGTCTCCAAGGCGCCGAGGCTGGCCCGGTCGAGGCCGAGGCCGATCGGCTGGCCGGGGCCGCCGCCCGGCATCAGGGTGACCAGGACGCCCCGGTCGGCGCCGAGCAGCGCGGCGCCGGAGGCGAGGACGGCGTCCAGGGTGGCGGTGAGGCCGCGGGCGCGGGCGAGCCGTTCGGTGTGCTCGTGCAGGCTGGTGATATCGGACAGGCGTCCGGCCAAACGGTCCTGCACCGTGGCGGACGGGGCCGTGAGGTCGCCCGCGGTGCCTTCCGGGGTGTCGGTGGGGCCGGGCAGGCCCGGCGGGTCGAGGACGGTGAGCCCGCCCGAACAGCCGGGTTCGCAGAGCTCGGAGGTCGTCGGCGACGGGTGGGACGTCGACGGGTGGGACTCGTTCATGCCGCCACTCCTGACGCGGTGCTACGTGCCATGCGGAACCCCCAGGTACGGCCGATGTGGAGCGAGCACGGCCAAAAGGCGTGTTTCGCCTCGATTCGCTACTTCTCGTCATTGATCGACAGCAATGCCACCACTTCTACACAGGCCATTCGGGGCATGTCCAGATCCGGGACGACGTGGTGGCCGCTTCCGCCTCGTCATCACCCCGCTCGGGGGCGCGAACGGTTCGTGCGCGTGCCGGTCGGGTCCGGAGGCATGGAGCGGGCCGGGAGCGGGCAGAACCGTGGGGACGGACCGGGCGGCCGTCCGGATCGTATGCCCGAGCCGCCCGCGCGCTGGGCTGGCCGGAAGTCTCTCACTCGTACGGTGGAACCAAGCGCGCCCGGGCGGCGTCCATCCGGTCGCATACGGGATTCTCGTTCCAAGGGCCTGTTCCAGTGCGCGGCCCTTCTCATGTCGTGCTCCACACCGTGCTCCACGTCGTAGCCGCGCCGTCCGCCATGCCGCCCGCCCCGCTTCGCGCCGCCCGGGGCCGTGCCGCCGCGGGCCCGTGTGGCGAGTCCCGATGGATGCCGGTGGGGCGGAGCGAACCGAGCGGTCAGGGAAAGGAACGAGCGCCATGCGTGAGAACCCGAAGAGCCGGTCGAAGGAGTCGTCCGCCCGGTTGGACGCGGCCCTGACGGCCGCCGTCGAGTACCGCTGGCCCGTGGTGCCGGGCACCGTGCTGTGCGGCGGGCGCTGCTCCTGCGCGGACCCGGACTGCCCGGTGCCCGGTGCGCACCCGCACGACCCGTCGCTGCTGGCGGCCACCACGGACTCCCGGATGGTGCGCTGGTGGTGGGAGCGGCAGAGCCCGGACGCACCGGTGCTGGCCGCCACCGGCTCCGCCGTCGCCGCGGTCTCGCTGCCCGCGGCGGCCGGGGCCCGGGCCCTGGTCTACCTGGGCGCGCTGCGGCTGCCGCTCGGCCCGGTGCTCGCGATGCCGGGGCGCTACGCGCTGCTGGTGGCCCCGTACTCACTCGATGCGCTCGGCGAGATGCTCGCCCAACTGCCTTGGGTTCCGGGCTCGTTGCGCTACCACGGGCCGGGCGGCTTCCTCCCGCTGCCACCCGGGGCGGCCATGGGGGTCCCCCCGGCCGGAGGCTGGGGGAGGGTGCGCTGGGTACTGGCACCGAAGCCGGCGGCGAGTGGTGGCGTCCGGCTGCCGCAGGTCGGGCCGCTGCTGGGCGAGTTGGTGGATGCGACGGTCCGGCTGGACAGCGGTCGCTCGGCGCACTGACCGGCGCCGGCGCTGCAGGCCGTCCGCGGCCGGCTGCGGACCGTCCGAGGCGGCTCGGGCGGGCCGTTCGCGCCGATCGTTCGGGCGGGCCGCTCCGGAAAACAAAAGATCCGGCCGCTGGCGACGGGGGATGCACCAGCGGCCGGACTCTTTAGACAGTAACAAGGATCCGCGCCCGCGCCAATTTCCAAGACGCCCTCCACGGCCGGAAATTGCCCCTTCACGGCGACAATGTGACGCGTATCACCCTAATCCAGCGGGCTTTAGTTCAAAGTGACCTGACGGTTCACCAGGTTCGCGCGGGCGCGCCGCTCCTCGGCGGTCAGCGGGGTCTCGTCGGCGAGGACGGCCGCCAGGCGCTCGGCGAACTCGGCGGCCGGCTTCTCGCAGTCGGTGGCGGTCATGGCGAGCGGGAGGTCCCACACCGGGACGGTCAGGCCGTGCGCGCGGAAGGACCCGACCAGGCGGGTGTCCGGGCCGAGCGAGGCCTCGCCGGCGGCGTTCAGCCGGGCCAGCGCGTCCAGCAGCTTCTCCTCGGGCACGGTCATCACCCAGCGCAGGTGGTTCTTGTCCGGGGTGCCGCACCAGTAGGCGGCGTCGAGGCCGGCCAGCTTCTCGGTCGGGATGGCCGAGGCGTTGGCGCGCTCCAGCGAGGCGGCGACCTCGCCGGTGGCGGTCTCGGCGTCCTCCAGCCAGAACTCGAAGCCGGTGTGCACGGTGGGCGTGAACTCGGCGGTGCCGTCCAGCAGGTCCTGCAGGCGGCGCCCGCCCGGGACGGTCCGGCGGGCCGGCACCGGGGTGCCCGGCTCGGTGGCCAGGGCCAGTTCCAGCGCGTCCGCGAGGTCACGGCTGAGGTCGCCGGAGGCGGACTGGGTCTGCAGGCCGAGCAGGATCGAGCCGTCCTGGCGGCGCAGGGCCGGCCAGGCCAGCGGCAGCACGGTGGCCAGGGTGACGGAGGGCACGTCACCGTTGGCCGTCTCGGCGACCCCGGCGGCGAGCGTCAGCGGCGCCGTGGCGGCCGGCACCAGCTCGCGCAGCGCCACCCAGTCGGCCTCGCCCGGCAGACCCTCGAACGGGCGGTGGACCAGCTCCTGCACCGCGTGCGAGGCCTCCCGGCCGTGGCAGGCCTTGTACCGGCGACCGGAGCCGCAGGGGCAGTTCTCACGGGCCCCGACCACGGGGACCTCGCCCGTGACGGCGGTGGTGGACTGGCGCTGCGGCGCCTTCTTGGCGGCCTTCTTGCCCATGGTGCGGCTCTCCCGGGAACGGTGGTCCTTTTCTCCGGGAAGCCTACTGACGTTCCGCGGGCGTGCGGGAACGCGCCGGCGACGGGCGCGGTACGGGCGTCCGGCCGGGCGCCGTGCGTCCCGCGCGCTGCGCCTCACGCGCCGCCCGTCACGCGCTGCGCCTCACGCGCCGCCCGTCACGCACTGCCCGTCACGCGGTGCGCGCGTCGCCGCCGGTGCGCCGGGCGTGCCGGGCCCGGGTGGGCAGCGCCGCCCAGACCGTCACCTCGCCGGGCGCGTCGCGCACCCCCCAGTCAACGGCCAGTTGGTCGACGATGCTCAGGCCGCGGCCGCCGCGCGAGGTCAGCGAGGGGCTGGCGGGCAGCGGCCGGGTGGTCGCGCCGCCGTCGGTGACCTCCAGGGTGAGCAGGCCGTCCGCGTGCACCTGCCAGCGGACCAGTACTCCACCGTCCGGCTCGTCCGTACCGTCGCCGGGCTCCCGGCCGCCCGACCCGGGGTGCGCCCCGGAGGGGACGCCGACCAGCAACTGGTCCACCACCTCGGCGCGGGCGCCGCGCCCGAGGGCCTGGAGCGGGCCGAGCGGACGGGCGTACCGACAGGCGTTGCTCAACAGTTCGGAGAGGATCAGGACGGCATCGTCGACGACCGGTTCCGGTACCCGCCGCTCACCCAGATCCCGACGCAGTCGACGCCGCGCGACCCCGACGCTCGCCGGGCCGTGCGGCACCGCCATGGTCCATGAAGTCGGCCCGACTTCTGCGGGCACAACACGCGCCACCATCAACGCCACCCCCGGACCTCCTTCAGCGTATGCCGAGGGATGGATGCCCCTTGGTAATGCGTCGGAAACGACCGCCGGAGGATCCCGCGGGTCCATTTCCGGCGACGCGACTCAGGGTCGCCGAGAAGAGATTCCGTGCTCACCCTCCGTCGCGCGGCAGCAGGAATTCCGGCAACACCGTGCACGGAAGGTTTGGCTGCCGACCGGAGCGATCACCGCCCGAGCTGCGCCAGCACCTCGGCGGGCCGGTTGGTGATGATCGCGGACACGCCCAGCTCCAGGCAGAGTTCGACGTCGGCGGGCTCGTCCACGGTCCACACGTGCACCCGGTGCCCCAGCTCGCGCAGGCGGGGGACGAGCTGCGGCCGGGCTCGGACCAGGTCGATGCCCGGGCCGGCGATCCGGGCCCCGCCCGGCAGCGGCCTGCCCGGCCGCAGTTGACCCAGTAGCGGCAGCATCCGTTCGAACAGGAACACCCGCTGGTACTCCGGCGCGCTCGCGGCCACCCGGTTCAGCGCGATCGAGGAGAAGCTCATGATCCGGGCGGACGGGCGGTCGCCCTCCCGGAACGCGCCGATCTTGAACCGCTCCAGCATCCGCAGCAGTTCGGCCTCGACCCGGCCGCGGAAGCGCACCGGGTGCTTGGTCTCGATCGCCAGGTCCACCGGGCGCCCGCAGTCCACCACCAGCTCCAGCAGGCGCTCCAGCCGCAGCACGCTGCGCAGCTCGGGGTCGGTGCTGGGGCGGCCGGTCTTCCACGCGCCGAAGTCGTACGCCTCCAGCTGGGCGAGCGTCATCGCGGAGACGGTGCCCTGGCCGTTCGACACCCGGCCGATCCGGCGGTCGTGCACGCAGACCAGCTCGCCGTCGGCCGTCACCCGGACGTCGCACTCGACGGCGTCCGCGCCCTCGTCGAGCGCGCGCCGGTAGGCCGCGAGGGTGTGCTCGGGCAGGGAGTGGGAGGAACCGCGGTGGGCGATCACCTGGACGGAGGGCTCGGTGCGCACCTCGGCCGAGGACAGGTCTGGGCTGGTCACGGCCCCAACGATAGGCGGCGGAGGTGAAGCGGAGGCGAAGACGGCCCCAACCCACGGGGCCGGCTCCGCCTCCGGTGCCTCAGCTCCGCGCGGCGCGCCGGGCCAGCGGGGTGAGTGCCCAGGTGGCCAGGGCCGGCACCAGGAAGGCGAACAGCGAGGCGGAGGTCCACTCCTGCGGGGTGAAGTGCAGCGCCCGCTGCGCCGAGGTCCAGAAGTCCGTCCACCAGTCGGCGACGGCGGTCGGCGCGATGAACTGGTAGACCGCGAAGCCCAGGACCCACGGCAGCAGCATCAGCCAGCGGGACGGCGCCGTCTCGGAGAGGTTCCAGCCGTGCCGGCCGGCGCCGAGGAAGTAGTCCACCGCCAGCACCGCCAGCAGGGGGACGAACACCGAGCCGATCAGGCCGAGGAAGTTGCTGTAGGTGTCGGTGAACTTGTCGATCCGCAGCGCCAGCACGGTGGTCAGCACGCCGATCCCGCCGCTCAGCACCCGGCGGTCCACCCGCGGCAGCAGGTTCTGCAGCGACATCGCGGTCGAGTACACGTTGGCGAAGGACTGGTCGGTCTCGCGCAGCACCAGCACCAGCAGGAACAGCCAGCCGGCCCAGACGCCGAGGAAGGAGTCGAACATCCGGCTCGGGTCGCCGTCGGACTGCAGCAGCGCCATCAGGCCGAGCACGTAGCACCAGACCTGGGCGACGGTGTAGCCGGAGAAGCTGCCCCAGAAGGCCGACCGCGCGGTGCGCGAGTGCCGGGTGTAGTCGGCGGCCATCGGCACGAAGGAGATCGACACCGCGATCATCGCGTCGGTGGCGCCCAGGAAGCCGTGCCAGTTGCCCGCGCCCGGGTCCGGCACGCCCTGACGGCCCAGCTGGACGGTGAAGTACACCATCGCGACCGCGACCGCCCCGGCGACGAAGCGGCGCAGCACCGCGATCGCGCCCAGCGGCCAGATCGTCAGCGCGGTGGTCAGCGCGCCCGCGAGGAGCACGAACAGCCAGCGGTAGCCGCTGGTGTGGGCGACGGTCTGCGCGCCCGCCGAGATGGTCAGCAGCTCGAACACGCCCCAGCCGACGCACTGGACGATGTTCAGCACGGTCGGCAGGTAGGACAGCCGGGTGCCGAACAGTCCGCGCAGGTTGGCCATCGCGGGGGCACCGGTCCGGGCGCCGATCAGGGCGGCGACGCCGAGCATCGCGGTGCCGACGGCCGTACCGGTCACGATCGCGGTCACCGCGGCGGCCAGCGACAGCTCGCTGCCCTTCTCGCCGAGCACGGTGGCGGCGGTGGAGAAGCCGATCAGGCTGACGCCCAGGTTCATCCAGAGCGCGAAGTGGTCCCGGAAGCGCAGGGTGCGCGGCGGCTCGGTGTCCAGCACCAGCGGTGCCTCGACCCGTTCGGCGGCCGCGGGGCCGGTCGGGTCGGCGCTCCCGCCGTCGGGACGATCAAGGAAATCCTTGGACGCGGACGCGTTCGACGAAGAGGATGACGAAGCAGGCGGCATGGCCGATACTCCCTACGCCGGCATTACCCGGACAGGTTCCGGCGGTCAGCGCCCCCTCGACGGTCCGCCGGTGTGGCTTGGCGTACGGTCGACATGCGCACTCTCAGCCTGGTCGGTCCAAGCTCCCGCGTGTCAGTTATGAGCGACAGGCTAACCGGCACGGGTGCGAACGCCAAGGCCACGGGCTGTGCCGTCCGCATCGCGGAACGCCCGGACGGGGGGAGGGGAGCCCCTCGACCGTCGCTGCCGGCGCCCTCGTCGGGGCTGGCGTCGGCACGGGTTTCCGGGGCTGTCGTCGGTACCGGCTAAGGATTCTTATGAGTTCTTCAGAGGGGTCCTTACGGCAATCGAATCGGTGGTGCGAAAAACTATGGTCCTTGGTTCTGTCAGCTATGGAGGTCGTCCGTGAGCACCGAGCGCGAGGTTGGGCCCACCGGGCCGCAGGGGGAGCAGCCCGCGGGTCCCCAGGAGGCGGCAGGAGCCGCTCCCGAAGGCACCGCTCAGGGAGGCCACAAGCCGACCATGGCGTTCAGCCGGGTCCCGGCGCCGGAGGCCGGACCCGCGCCGGCCGCCGCCGAGGCCGCCGCTGCCGCCGAGGGCGCCCCGGCCGAGGGCGGTCACCGGCCCACCGTGGCCTTCGGCAAGGTCCCCGCGCCCGAGGCCCCGGCGGCGGCCGCCGCCGAGGAGCCCGCCGCCGACCCGGCCACCGGCTACATCGACGCCCCGCCGCCGGTCCTGCCGCCCGCGCCGCACGCCGCGCCCGCGGCCCCGGCGGCCGTGACCCCGGCCGCTCCGGCCCTGCCGCCGGCCGCCAACCCGTACGCGACCCCGTCCCACGGCGTGCCCGCCGCCGGCGCGCAGGAGCCGTACGGCGCCGGGCCCGCCGGTGCGTCCGCCCAGCACGGACAGCACGGCCAGCACGCCCAGCACCCGTTCGGCGCCGGCCAGCCGCTCGGCGGCTGGGGCGCCGCCCACGACGCCACCGCCGGCGGCGCGGGCTACCCCGGCGGCCCGAACGGCCCCGGCGGCCCGCTCGGTTACCCGGCCGACTACCCCGGCGGCCCGAACGGCCCCGGCGGCCCGCGCAAGAAGCGCGGCGGCCTGGTGGCCCTGCTCGCGGCCGTGGCACTGGTCGCCGGCGTGGCCGGCGGCGCGATCGGCGTGGTCGCCACCGACCGCAACGACAGCAGCAGCTCGGTGAACGACCACCGCAGCACCACGGTCCAGGCCGGCAACACCCAGAAGAACGAGCCCGCCCCCGGGTCGATCGCCTCCATCGCGCAGAAGGCACTGCCCAGCGTCGTCACCATCAAGGCGCAGGGCAGCACCGAATCGGGCACCGGTACCGGCTTCGTCTTCGACACCGAGGGCCACATCCTCACCAACAACCACGTGGTCGCGCCGACCCTGGGCGGCGGCAAACTGACCGTCAAGTTCGCCGACGGCACGTCCTACAACGCCTCGGTGCTGGGCCACGCCGAGGGCTACGACGTCGCCGTGGTCAAGATCGACAACCCGCCGAAGGACAAGCTTGCGCCCCTGGCGCTGGCCGACTCCGACAAGGTCAACGTCGGCGACGCCACGATCGCGATCGGCGCGCCGTACGGCCTGGAGTCCACCGTCACCAGCGGCATCGTCAGCGCCAAGGACCGCCCGGTCGCCTCGGGCGACGAGACCGGCTCGCAGGCCTCCTACATGAACGCCCTGCAGACCGACGCCTCGATCAACCCCGGCAACTCCGGCGGCCCGCTGCTCGACTCCAGCGGCGCGGTGATCGGCATCAACTCGGCGATCCAGTCCAACGCCTCCGCCAACGGCCGGGCCGGCAGCATCGGCCTGGGCTTCGCCATCCCGATCAACCAGGCGAAGTGGGTCGCGGACACCCTGATCAAGACCGGCAAGCCGGTCTACGCCAAGCTCGACGTGCTGCGCAACGACGACTACAAGGGCGACGGCGCGCAGATCCAGACCCGTGACATCCAGGGTCAGCCGGCCGTCACCCCCGGCGGCGCGGCCGACAAGGCCGGCCTGAAGCCGGGCGACGTGATCACCAAGCTCGGCGGCGCGCCGATCGAGAACGGGCCGGCCCTGGTCAGCCGGATCTGGACGCACAAGCCGGGCGAGACCGTGGACGTCGAGTACACCCGCAACGGCCAGACGTTCACCACCAAGGTCACCCTCGGCCAGCGAGACGGAGACCAGTGACCGGGCACACGGAATCGTGTGCGCCGAACCCCGCCGGACCCGTTAGGCTGACCTCCGCCTGGAGAGCTGCCCGAGCGGCCTAAGGGAACAGTCTTGAAAACTGTCGTGGCGTGACCCGTCACCGTGGGTTCGAATCCCACGCTCTCCGCCGGTAGGAGAACCACCTGCACAGGGCGGGTGCCGAGAGTCTCGGCACCCGCCCTCGGCGTTCCCGGGGGCCGGCGCACCGGCGGGGTGAGGCCCACTTGCCCGGCCCCTGCCCTCGGGGCAGAGTGCGGAGGGCGGGGGCGGGCGGGCGTGGAGCGGAGGCGGCGATGGGTGATCTGACGGACCGGCTGGCGCAGGGACTCCCGGCGGAGGCCGTCGTAGTGGACCCCGATGTGACCGCCGCCTACAGCCACGACATGGCCGGCTTCTGCGCCGCGGGCACGCCCGCGGTGGTGGTGTTCCCGGAGACGGTGGAGCAGGTGCAGCACGTGCTGCGCACCGCCACCGAGCTGCGGGTCCCGGTGGTGCCGCAGGGTGCGCGGACCGGGCTGTCGGGGGCGGCGAACGCGGTGGACGGCTGCGTCGTGCTGTCCCTGGTGAAGCTGAACCGGATCCTGGAGATCGACCCGGTGAACCGGATCGCGGTCGTGGAGCCCGGCGTGGTGAACGCCGAACTGTCGCGCGCGGTCGAGGAGTTCGGGCTGTACTACCCGCCGGATCCGTCCAGTTGGGAGTCCTGCACGATCGGCGGCAACATCGGCACCGGCGCGGGCGGCCTCTGCTGCGTGAAGTACGGGGTCACCGCCGAGTACGTGCTCGGGCTGGACGTGGTGCTGGCGGACGGGCGGCTGCTGTCCACCGGGCGCCGGACGGCCAAGGGCGTGGCCGGGTACGACCTCACCCGGCTGCTGGTCGGTTCGGAGGGCACGCTCGGGGTCGTGGTCCGGGCGGTGCTGGCACTGCGGCCCGCGCCGGCGCCGCAGTTGGCGCTGGCAGCGGAGTTCCCGAGTGCGGACGCGGCCGGGGCGGCGGTCTGCGAGGTGATGGCGCGCGGGCTGTCCCCGTCGCTGATGGAGCTGATGGACGCGGTCTCGGTGCGGGCCGTCAACGAGCTGGGGCGGATGGGCCTGCCGGAGACGACCCAGGCGCTGCTGCTGGTGGCCTTCGACGGGCCGGACCGGGAGGCGGAGTTGGCCAAGGTCGCCGGACTGTGCCGGGAGGCCGGGGCGACCGAGGTGGTGCCGGCCCAGGACCAGGCGGAGTCGGATCTGCTGCTGGCGGCCCGGCGGCTGGCGCTGCCCGCGATGGACCGACTGGGCACCACGATGATCGACGACGTGGCGGTGCCGCGCTCCCGGCTGGCCGAGATGCTGAACGGCGTCGCGCGGATCGCCGAGCGGCACGCGCTGACCATCGGGGTGGTCAGCCACGCCGGGGACGGCAACACCCACCCGATCGTGATCTTCGACGCCGTGGACGCGGAGCAGGCGGCTCGGGCCCGGCGCTCCTTCGAGGAGATCATGGCGCTCGGGCTGGAGCTGGGCGGCACCATCACCGGGGAACACGGCGTCGGGCTGCTCAAGCGGGACTGGCTGGCGCGCGAGCTGGGGCCGGTCGCGCTGGAACTCCAGCGGCAGCTGAAGGCGGTCTTCGACCCGCTGGGAATCCTCAACCCGGGGAAGATGGTCTGATTTCCGGTTACCCGCTGTCGGTATGGATCGACGCGCCATTCTTCCAGATATTCCATATGACTTTCAGATGGTCTATGAATGGCTGAAAAAAGTCGACATGGAAGGGTGATCGAACTTTTCCGGGGCGCATCCGTCAGGGGACCGCGCGGGGTGGTGCGACCGGCGACTCGGGTGAATTCGTGGCGACGCCTTCTGAAGGCTGAAGATCAGCGCCAGTTCGGGAGAAATCGCAGGTAGTCAGCGGTTTTTCGGCGAGTTGTCCGAGCCTTCGGCCGATATGCGCCACCCGGGTGGATATCACGCGAACGGGGGAAAAATGCGCCGTCGGCTAGTGCTTTGTCGATTTGTTGCGGAAGTCTGTCTTCCGGCGTCGCAGTCGGCAGGCGTTCGTCTGGCCGACGAACTCCCGCATCTCATGCTCGGAATTGCACGATGAACATCTTCTCGGAGGTTCACATGGCTCGCAAACGCACCCGTCGGGTGTGCGGGTTCCTGCTCACCGTCCCGCTGGCGGCCGGCCTGCTGCTGGCGGGCGCCGGCGCCTCGGCCGCCGACGACGGCGCGGGGGCCGCCGTCGGCTCCAACGCCGGCGTGGTGTCCAACAGCGGGACGGGCAACGTGTTCGGCGGGGTCGACGGCAACTACGTCTCGAACCAGCAGACGGCGACCGGCTCCGGGGCCTCGAACCAGGCCAACACCCTCGCGGCGAAGGACAACGCGGGCAACCTCCTGACCGGTCAGGGCAACAAGAACGTCAACGTCAGCTACGCGCCGGTCCCCCGCTGACCGCCCCGGGCACCACCGACGGCGGGGGCGCCGGAGGTGGACGACCGCGGGTGGACCGACCACCCGCGGAGGGGCCCGGAGCAGTCCCCGGGCGGGTTCCGCCCGGGTGCGGATCGGATCGGATGCATTGACCGGCAAGCGGAAAGGGTCGCCGCGAAACCGGCCTCGTGGGCGGTGCCGCCATCGGCACCGCCCACGAGCACGTCCGGTGCCCGGCCCCTTCACCGAGGGCCCGCGCCGGAAGCCGTCGGTCCACGGCGGTACGGTTGCGCTCCGACAGCGCACCACGTGCCGGGCCCGGAACGGACCGGCCCGGCCGGCGCGACGACCGCGGCAACCGAAGGAAGGGCGCGCGATGGCGGCGGAGGACGACGACCTGACCGGTGCGGACGGGGCCGGGCCCGCACCCGAGCCGCAGGCATGCCCCGCGCCGCCGGCCGAGCACCGGCCGGAGCCGAAGTCCGTCCCCGAGCTGCTGCTCGGCCGCC
Source organism: Kitasatospora sp. NPDC029312 (assembly GCF_055569215.1). Lineage (NCBI taxonomy): Bacteria > Bacillati > Actinomycetota > Actinomycetes > Kitasatosporales > Streptomycetaceae > Kitasatospora > Kitasatospora sp. NPDC029312. The sequence goes on from NZ_JBVHXY010000045.1 coordinate 47,225, forward strand.
CGCCGATGGCCCGCCCGCTGCCCTCCTTCGACCACGAGGCCGCCCCCGTCGAGCCCGGCCCGCTGTTCGTGGACTGGCTCGCCACCGCCCTGGACGCCGGGGTGCTGGACCCGCAGGCCTTCACCCTCTCCACCGTCGATGCGGAGGGCGTGCCGGACGCCCGGGTGCTGGTGCTGCGCGACGTCGACGCGGCCGGCACCGGCTGGAACTTCTCCGCCGCCGCCGACAGCCCGAAGGGCCGCCAGCTCGCCGACCACCCGGCCGCCGCGCTGTCCGTCTACTGGCCGCAGCTGGGCCGCCAGGTGCGGGTCCGCGGCACCGTCGAGCGGGCCGTCGACCTGGTGGCCGCCGCGGAGTTCGCCACCCGTTCGCCCGCCGCCCGGGTCGGCGCGCTGGTCGGGCGGCAGAGCGAGCCGCTGGGCGCGCTCACCGAGTACGACGAGGCGGTGGCGGTCGCCCGTCGCCGGCTGGAGGCCACCCCGGACGCCGTCGCACCCGGGCACGCGGTCTACACCCTGTGGGCGCACGAGGTGGAGTTCTGGCAGGGCGACGCCCAGCGCCGGCACGTCCGGCTGCGCTACACCCGCACGGGCCCGGTCCGCAGCCCGGAGTGGTCGCGCACCCTGCTCTGGCCGTAGCGCCCCCGGCCGGACACCCCGGCCGGCCTCGGCGGGCCCTACCGCCGCCCGGTCAGCGTTGCCCCCACGCTGGCCGCCACCACGCAACCGATCCCGGCCAGCTGCGCCGCGCCCAGCAGCTGGCCGAGCACCACCAGCCCGACCAGCGCGCTGACCGCCGGCTCCAGGCTGACCAGCACGCTGAACACCCGCTGCGGCATCCGGCGCAGCGCCGTCATCTCCAGCGCGTACGGGATCACCGGCAGCAGCAGCGACACCCCGGCCACCGTGGCGAGCAGCACCAGCGGCGAGGCGCCGGGCGCGGTCAGCCCGTCCCAGGCCTCGGCGAGCCCGAACGGCGCCAGGGCCAGCGCGCCGACCGTCATCGACACCGCCAGGCCCTGGAAGCCCTGGAAGGCGGCGCCGACCTTGTCGGTGAACAGGATGTACGCCGCGTAGCAGGCGGCCGCTCCGAAGGCGTACAGCAGGCCGACCGGGTCGAGCGAACCGCCGCCGTCACCCTCGCCCAGCAGGGTCAGCAGCGCCACCCCGGCCGCCGCGAGCAGCGCCCAGAGCAGGTGGCTGGCCCGCCGGGCGAAGAGCAGGGCCACGGCGAGCGGGCCGAGGAACTCGATGGTCGCGGCGGTGCCCATCGGCAGCCGGTCGACGGCCCCGGCGAACAGGAAGGTCATTCCGGCCGAGGCCATGCCGAGCAGTGCGGCCGCGGCGAGGTCGCGCGGGCGCTTGTCGCGGAGCCTGGGCCGGGTGACGGCGAGCAGGACGACGGAGGCGAAGCCGAGCCGCAGGAAGGTCGTGCCGCTGACCCCGAGCGGGCCGAAGAGCGGCTTGGACAGCGCGATGCCGGTCTGCACCAGGAACATCGCGGTCAGACAGAGAAGCGGCGCCGGGATCCTCTCCGGGCGCCGCAGGGCCTTGCCGAACCGGCCGGTGGATCGGCCGGTCCCCGCCCCGGGGGGCGCCGCGGAGCCGGGCTCCCCGCCTCGTCGCCGGCTGCCCCGCTCGCCGGCCCGTTCGCCCGTGGGGGCGGGCGGCATGGCAAGGGCCTCGGCGACGGCGGCGGCCGAGGTGGGTGCAGCGGTTTCGCTGGTACGGGAGACGGGCATGCTGACGAGTTTGCCGTAAGGACCGAGGAACCGGCAAGCTCGTTACCAGAATCGGGACGGATACGGACGGGTGCGCCCGAAAAGGTGGACTCGCGCGGGACGTGCGGCGTGGCTGGCGCGTTCGTCCGATGGTCCGTCAGTATCAAGGCCGGATGCGCTACATCCGCCCGGCGGCGCTCCTCGCCGCCTCCCTCGTGCTCCTACTGGCCACCGATGGGACGGGCGTGAACGCCGAGGCCTCCGCCCGGACCGCCGCCCGGCGCATCCGTGCCTTCACCCTCCCCGACCGGACCGTCCCGCCCTCGGGCCGCGACGAGTGGAGCGGCCCCGCCTTCGACGCCTGTAGCGCGCCCGCGCCCGACACCCTGCGGGCCTGGCGCGCCGGCTCCCCGTACGGCGCGCTCGGCGTCTACGTCAGCGGCTCCCAGCGCGGCTGCGCCCAGCCCCGGCTCACCGCCGACTGGATCCGCCAGGCCCGCGCGATGGGCTGGCGGTTTCTGCCGGTGCACGTCGGACTCCAGGCGCCGTGCGCCGACCCCGTCCGCAAGCCCAAGCGGATCGACCAGGCGAACGCCGTCCGGCAGGGCCAGGACGAAGCCGCCGAGGCCCTGGGCGCGATGCGCTCGCTCGGCCTCGGCAAGGGCAGCCCGGTGTACCTGGACATCGAGTCCTACCCGATGCACGACGCCGCCTGCGGTCAGGCCGTGGTCGACTTCGCCCTCGGCTGGACCGAGGCGCTGCACCAGGCCGGCTACCGCTCCGGCTTCTACTCCAGCCTCGACTCCGGCATCGCCGACCTGGCCGCCGCCGCCCGGGCCGGCAGCTCCCCGCTCCCCGACGCCGTCTGGTACGCCCACTGGGACGACCACGCCGACACCGGGGGCTCCGGCCCCCTCGCCCCCGACCTCTGGCCCTCCCGCCAGCGCGTCCACCAGTACCGCGGCAAGGTCCAGGAGACGTACGCCGGAGCCACCCTCACCATCGACCGCAACCAGGTCGACGGCCCGACCGCCGGTTGACCCCCCGTCGATAGGGTGTCCCCCCCGACCGGCGCAGGGGGGATGGCGAATGGCGAACGGCCAGGAGCACGGCGGCGCGCACGGGTACCGAGGCGCCGGCGCCCACCGGGCGCTGTGCATCGCGGCCGAACAGGGCCGGGCCCTCGACCCCGCCTACGTGCTCGACCCGGCCAACGCGCTCCGACTGTGCCGCCCCGACCACCGCTGAGTCGCCCTGGCCGGCGAGCGGGAGAAACCGGGCGAATCAGTGATCCGTTCAACGGCTTCGGGATGCTGACAGCGGGCGGGCGGAGCGGCACAATCGGGCACGTCCGCGCGCATTACCCCCCGGTAGGTGCCGCAGGAGCCGCCAGTGCCGCCAGGTCGAGGAGGACCCGTGTTCAGCACGATGCAGGACGTACCGCTCACCGTCGCCCGGATTCTCGAGCACGGGTCCACGATCCACGCCCGCTCCACCGTCACCACCTGGGACGGCGCCGGTCCCGTCGTCCGCAGCTACGCCGAGGTGGGCGCCCGCGCCGCGCAGCTCGCGCACGCACTGCGCGACGAGCTCGGGGTGACCGGGGACGACCGGGTCGCGACCCTGATGTGGAACAACGCGGAGCACCTGGAGGCGTACCTCGCCGTCCCCGCGATGGGGGCGGTGCTGCACACGCTCAACCTGCGGCTGCCCGGCGCCCAGCTGTCGTTCATCGTCAACCACGCCGCCGACCGCGTGATCATCGTCAACGGCAGCGTCCTCCCGCTGCTCGCCGCCGTGCTGCCGGAGCTGGCGCCCACGCTCAAGCACATCGTGGTGGCCGGGCCCGGTGACCGCTCGCTGCTGGCGGGCTTCGCGGGCGGCGTGCACGACTACGAGGAACTGATCGCGGACCGGCCCGTCGCCTACCCCTGGCAGGAGGACATCGACGAGCGCCAGGCCGCCGTGCTCTGCTACACCTCCGGCACCACCGGGGACCCGAAGGGCCTGCTCTACAGCCACCGTTCGATCTACCTGCACTGCATGCAGGTCAACACCGGCGACAACTTCGCCTTCACCCCGCGCGACACCGCGCTGCCGGTGGTCCCGATGTTCCACGTGAACGCCTGGGGCATCCCGCACGCCGCCTTCGTGTCCGGTGCCAACCTGCTCATGCCGGATCGTTTCCTCCAGCCCAAGCCGATGGCCGAGATGATCGCCGCCGTCCGCCCCACCGTCAGCGCCGCCGTCCCCACCATCTGGAGCGGCCTGCTGGACGAGCTGGACGCGGGCGACTACGACACCTCCAGCCTGCGCATGGTGGTCATCGGCGGCAGCGCCTGCCCGCCGTCGCTGATGAAGGCCTTCGACGAGCGCCACGGCATCCGGGTGCTGCACGCCTGGGGCATGACCGAGACCTCCCCGCTCGGCTCCTTCGCCCAGCCGCCGGGCGGCCTCACGCCCGAGGAGGAGTGGCCGTACCGGATCACCCAGGGCCTCTTCCCGGCCTCCGTCGAGGCCCGGCTGATCGGCCCGGCCGGCGAGCGGATGCCGCACGACGGCGTCTCGGCCGGCGAGCTGGAGGTGCGCGGCCCCTGGATCGCCGGGGCGTACTACGGCGGAGCCGGGCAGGACCCGGTCCGTCCGGACGACAAGTTCTCCGAGGACGGCTGGCTGCGCACCGGCGACGTGGGCACCATCACCGCCGACGGCTACCTGACCCTCACCGACCGGGCCAAGGACGTCATCAAGTCCGGTGGCGAGTGGATCTCCTCGGTCGACCTGGAGAACCAGCTGATGGCCCACCCCCAGGTGGCCGAGGCCGCCGTGGTCGCCGTCCCGGACGAGAAGTGGGGCGAGCGCCCGCTGGCCACCGTCGTGCTGCGCCCGGGCGCGACCGCCGGGCTGACAGAGCTGCGGGCCTTCCTGGCCGGGCGGATCGCCTCCTGGCAGCTGCCGGAGCGCTGGGCGATCGTCGAGTCCGTGCCGAAGACCTCGGTCGGCAAGTTCGACAAGAAGGTGATCCGGGCCGAGTACGCGGCCGGCGCGCTGGACGTCACGGTGCTCGGCAAGGAGTAGGAGCCCGGCACGGAGTAGGAGCGGAGCAACGGCGAGGGCCGGCACCCCGATGGGGGTGGCCGGCCCTCGGAGTACCGGGGTTCAGCCGGCGGCGGCGACGCCCGCCTCGCCCATCGCGCCGATCCGCCCGAGCAGGTCGACGATCCGGGACTGGACGTCCTCGGTGGTGGAGCGCTCGGCGAGGAACAGCACCGTCTCGCCGGTGCGCAGCCGCGGCAGTTCGCGCGGATCGAGGTCCACCGAGGTGTAGACCACCAGCGGGGTGCGGTGCAGTCGGTCGTTGGCGCGCAGCCAGTCCAGCAGGCCGACCCGGCGGCGGCGGATCTGGAACAGGTCCATCACCACCAGGTTCGGCTGGACGCTGGCGGCGCGAGCGACGGCGTCGTTCTCGTCCGTCGCGTGCTCGACGTGCATGCCGCGCCGCTCCAGGCTGCTGATCATGGCGGCGGCGATGTCCGGATCGCCCTCGACCAGCAGGACGCGCGGGGCGTGGTGCTCACCGTCGCGCGGGGCGAGGGCACGCAGCAGCACGGCCGGGTCGGCGCCGTACGCGGCGTCCCGGGTGGCCTGGCCGAGACCGGCGGTGACCAGCACCGGGACGCGGTTGTCGAGCGCCGCGGTGCGCAGCGACTGCAGGGCGGTGCGGGTGATCGGGCCGGTCAGCGGGTCGACGAAGAGCGCCGCGGGGAAGCCGGTGACCTGGGCGGCCACCTCGTCCCGGGAGCGGACGATCACCGGCTGGTAGCCGCGGGACCGCAGGGCCTGGTTGGTGGCCGGGTCGGGCTCGGGCCAGACCAGCAGCCGGCGCGCGTTGGCCAGCTCACCGGTGCCGCCCCGCGGCTGCTCTCCGGCGGCGGCCCCGCCGGCGGCCGGCAGCTCCGCCATCGGTCGCGGCGCGGTCCGCGCCTCGGCCGGTGCCGGCGGCTGCGGCGGTACGGCGGGCACCGGCGCACTGCCGAGCGGGCGCGGCGGGCTGAGCTCGGCCAGGCCACTGCCCACCGGCCGCGGGGTGCTCGGCTCCTCGGCTGCGGGCAGCGCGGGGCGGGCGGGCTCCAGCGCGCTGCCGGGGCCCGAGGCGCCCGGGGTGCCCGGCTCGGCGGCGGCCTCCGGGGCCGGCCCGGGCGGTACGGAGAGCCGGCGGCGGCGGCCGGTCGGCGGGGCGGTCGGCTCGGGCGGGGCGGGCGCCGGGCCGACCGGCAGGGCGTGCTCCAGGCCGGGGTAGACCGGGGTGTCGGCCACCCCGGGCAGCGCGAACCCGCTCGAGGAGTCCTCGGCGGCGGGCAGGGCGCGGCGCCGGCGCGGCTTGGCCTCGCCACCGTCCTCGGCGGACCCGGAGGCGGCGGGTGCCGGTGGCGCGGCGGCGTCGGAGGGCGCGGGGCCGAGCGCGAGCGGCTCACGGCCGGCGGACCGGTTCTGCTGGGGGCGTGCGCCTTCGACGGGTACGGCGTAGGCGGGCCCGGAGCCGCCGTCGTCCGTGCCCCACGGGTCGCTGTGCGCCCCGCCCGGCCCGGCCAGGCCCAGGCGGCCGTAGGCGGGGTCGTTGCCGGTGCCGTTCCACTGCTCGGGGACGGCCCGCTCGATCCGAGCGGGGGCGTTCGGCCACTGGTCGGCCGGGACGGCGGGGGCGGTGCCGGCCGCGGGAGCCGGCGGTGGCGGCGGGACTGGGGGAGCCGCAGGAGCGGTCGGGGCCTGCTCCTCGGCGGCGGGCCGGCCGCGGCGGCCGCGGCGCTCGACCGGGGGCTCGTCGGCGGATGCCCGCTCGGGCCCCGGGGCCTCGGAGCCGGGCTGCTCGGCCGCCGGGGCGGCCCCGGTCGCCTCGCCGCTGCTGGGCAGCTGCGGGATGCCGGGCAGCTCGGGCAGGACGGCGCTGTCGCCCTCCTTGGGCCGGTCGGAGCGGCCTTCGGCGGCCGCGCGCTCGGCGGCGGCCTTCGCGGCGGCCGGGTCCAACGGCAGCTCCACCACGTACGTCGTCCCGGACTTGCCGGGCAGCTCGTGCGGCTGGAGCACGCCACCGTGGCGCTCGACCACCGCGCGGGCTATCGGCAGGTGGACGGGGCTGCCGCCGACGCCGGGGCCGCGGATCTCGACCCGGGCGACCTCGCCGCGCTGGGCGGCGGCCAGCACCACGGTCGGCGGCTCGGGAGCGGTGGTCGGCGCGGTGGGTCCGCCCAGCCCCGGCACGGACAGCCCCGGCACGGACAGTCCCGGGACGGCCAGACCGGGGGACGAGGAAGTGGTGGGCGCGTCCAGCGACAGGCCGACACCGCTGACGTCGGCGACGAGGTGCGCCAGCGCCTGGGCGAGCCGCCGCTCGTCGGCGATCACCTCGACGGCGGCGGCGTGCACGGAGAACCGCACCCGGCCCGGGCCGACCAGCCCGCCGGCCTCCTCGACGGCCCGGCGGACCACCTTGTCCAGGCCGACCGGCACCCGCTTCAGGGGCTTCCGTCCGTCCCTGCCGTCCCTGCCGTCCTTCTCAGCCTTGTCGGAATTGGCGTCCCCGGCCTCCGCCGGGCCGCTCTCGCCGGCCTCGGAGCGCTGGTGTTCGAGCACGCCGTCGATCAGCTGCCCGAACCGCCGGCACTCCTCGGCGAGCCGGCGCAGGGTCCAGTTGGCCTCCGGCCAGAGCTGCCCGGCCGGGTCGGCGGCAAGCGCGTCCAGCCGCTGGTTCAGCACGGTCAGCGCGCCGCCGAGCTCGCTCTCCAGGACGGCGGTGAGGTGCTCGTTGCGGGCGACGAGGGCGAGCTCGCGGCTGCGGTCGGTGAAGGTCATCACCGCTCCGACCAGCTGGTCGCCGTCCCGGACGGGGGCGGTGGTGAGGTCGACGGTGACCGGACGGCCGTCCTTGCGCCACAGCACGGTGCCCCGCACCCGGTGCTTGCGCCCGGAGGTCAGGGTGTCCAGCAGCGCGGACTCCTCCAGCGCCAGCGGGGTGCCGTCGGCCCGGGAGTGCTGGATCAGCGGGTGCAGCTCGCGCCCGCCCAGCTCGCTCGCCCGGTACTCCAGGATGTGCGCGGCGGCCGGGTTGACCAGCACGCAACGGCCTTCGAGGTCCACGCCGAGCACGCCCTCGGCGGCGGCCCGCAGGATCATCTCGGTCTGCTTGTGCTGGCGGCGCAGCTCGGCCTCGACGCCGAGCCGGCCGGAGAGGTCGCGGACCAGCAGCAGGAGCAGGTCGGAGGAGGACGGCGAGCGCGAGCCCTCGCGGTACGGGTCGTACGGCGCGAGCGGGGAGCGCGTGTAGCCGTCGTCGTCGGCGAAGTCGTTGCCGGACACCTCGACCGGGAAGGTGGTGCCGTCGGTGCGGTGGGCGGTCATCCGGACCGGGCGGTCCAGGGCGTCGCCGTCGCGGGTGGCCGGGCGCATCGAGCCGGGGATCCGGCTGGGGTCGAACTCGGGTAGCAGGCCCAGGACGCCCATGCCGACCAGTGAGGTGCCCGGCGCCTGCAGCGCCTGGACGGCCGCGCTGTTGGCGTCCACGACGGTGCCGTTGCTGTTCACCAGCAACAACGCATCGGGCAGGGCGTCGAGTATGGCGGCGAGGCGAGCAGCGCCTCGGATCGGCCTGCTGCTCACGTCGACAGGTCTCCTCGGCTCAGGGCAGCTCCTCCGGAGTCGGCAGTATCTCATTCTTCTTTGCGGCGGGGACGACCCGCCTAGTAACGTTGGCGGTGGTTGGTGCCGGACCCCAGGGTTGTGGCATCATCGCTGACACACGGAACGGGTCCGCTCGCGCGGGCGTGGTCCCTGTGGGGAGGCTTCGCCTAGTCCGGTCTATGGCGCCGCACTGCTAATGCGGTTTCGGGGTTATTCCTGATCGAGGGTTCAAATCCCTCAGCCTCCGCAGCCCGGGAGCCCCGTCGACGATCTTGTCGGCGGGGCTCTTCGCATGTCCGGGGGCGGATCCCCGGCCGGCCCCGGGAGGGCGGGGTCGGGGGCCGGATCAATCGATTTCGTCCTGCGTCGCAGGTCATGTAATGTTGTCCCCGCAACGCCCCGGAGGCACGGTTCGCCGGGGCGAGCGCTCATAGCTCAACGGATAGAGCACTTGACTACGGATCAAGAGGTTGCAGGTTCGAATCCTGCTGAGCGCACCAACCTCCGCAAGATCGGGTTCGCCCGTTCCTTGCGCTCATAGCTCAACGGATAGAGCACTTGACTACGGATCAAGAGGTTGCAGGTTCGAATCCTGCTGAGCGCACCAGCGAGAAGCCCCCGGCCGTCGGCCGGGGGCTTCTCCCGTTCCCGGCCCGTCTCCGGTGGCGGTCGTGCCGGCTCACCCGGCCCGGTCCGGTTGATCCGCCTCTTCGAACGGGGCCCCTGACCGTCTCGGGGCCGGACTGCGCCCGTTCCGCGCTCTCCCGTCCTGCCGTCCGGACGGCCCGCCGAACGGGTGGCACACGGTCGGAGGCACAGGTGTCGCCGTAGCGCCGCTCCGGGATCGTGGTTCCTTTTTGTCGGATCTTGTGACCGGGCTGCTCGTCGCCCGGCAGCCGACGCGAAGGAGAGCCGGATGAGCCGACGGTTTCCCCGCACAGCTGCCGCCCTGGCTGTCCTCGCGGCCGGGCTGCTGACCGGTCTGAACGCCCCGCTCTCCCTCGCGCAGCAGACCCCTGACAGCTGGTCGCCGGAGCACCGGGCGGTCCTGCCGTCCGGGCTCTCCGTCCAGTTCGACTTCGCGGCCGCGCCCGGCACGGAGGTCACCGCCGAGCCGGGCCGATTGGTGGACCGCTCCGGTGGGGGGAATTCCGGCGGAACGTACGCGGACGGAATCAGGCCGGGGGATTCCGCGCAGACTTTCACCCCCACCCCGGTCCGTCCGCAGACGGACGGTTCCTGGCGCACCGTCGGGACGCTCCGGCTGAGTTTCTCCCGGCCGGTCCGGAATCCCCGGCTGCACCTCAGCGGACTGGCCGCGATCGCCACCGGGGAATCCGGCACCACCAGCACCGCGGCCCGGCTGACCCTCACCGGCGGCTCGCCCGCCGCGCCCACCCTGGTCGGCCGCACCGGCTGGCGCGGCTGGACCGTCGACGGCAACGCCCTCGCCCCCGGCGGCGGCGACGGATTTGCCGACGGCGCGGCCGGCTCCGCCGCGGAAGGCACCCTGGAGCTCGCCGGGACCTTCCGCACGGCGGTGTTCCGGGTCGAGCAGCGCTCCACCTCCCGGGCCGGGAGCACCACCGCACCGCCCGTCCTGCGCCAGGCCTACACCGTCACCGTGGACGAGGTCCTCGGGACGGCGCCGCAGGCCTACGGCAACGCCTCGCACGTGGTCTCCGACCTCTTCCTGGGCACCGACGCCACCACCACCCCGGCCCGGCGCGACCGCGCCCCCGGCCCGAGCGCCGCCCCCGCGGCGGAGGACGGACCGCTGGTCCAGCTCGACCACGGGGCCGCCCGACGGGCCACACCCCTGGCCAACCCGTACGCCGGCTCGTACGCCGGCTCGCCGCCGGCCAAGCCGCAGCCCGGGCGCGGCGAGTACCAGGGCGCCGACCCGTCGATCAGCTTCCCCGCCGAGGCCGCGATCGGCCGCTACTACCGGGTCACCGTCCCGGTCGCGGTGAGCGACCAGCCCGCGACCCTGGCCGGATGGATCGACTTCGGCCACAGCGGCCGGTTCGACCCCGCCGACCGGGTGCAGACCGAGGTCCCGGCCGGCGCCGGCACCGCGACGCTGGAGTGGACCGTGCCGGCCGGCGCCGCCTCCGGCGAGACCTGGGCCCGGCTGCGGATCGGCCGCGACACCCGTCAGCTCGTCCCCTCCGGCGGCTTCGCCGACTCCGGGGAGGTCTCCGACCAGCGGATCAAGCTGACCGTCGGCGCGGCCCGGCCCGAGATCGCCGAGCCGGTCGACGGCGCCGTGCTGGCCGACGCCCGCCCCCGGATCCACGGTGCGGGCGCGGTGGCCGGCGCCTCGGTCGAGGTCCGGGACGGCGACGACACGCTCTGCCGGGCCCGGGTCGAGCCCGGCGGCGACTGGTCCTGCCGCCCGGGCAGCGCTCTCTCCGCGGGCCCGCACAGCCTCACCCCGGTGGAGACCACCAGCGGGGGAATGGTGCTGCGCGGCGAGGCCGTCAAGGTCACCGTGAAGACGGCCCCGCCGGCCGCGCCGGTGCTCACCCTCCCCGCCTACACCAATGACCCGGGGCTGCAGCTCACCGGCACCGGGGACGCGGGCAGCACCGTCTCGGTCACCGACCGCGCCGGCTCCGCCGAACTGTGCAGCAGCGCGGTCCGGCCGGACGGCGGGTGGTCCTGCCTGCCGGTCGAGAACCTGACGGACGGGAGCCACCGGCTCACCCCCGCCGCGGTCGACGCGGCGGGGAACCGGACGGTCGGGCAGGCGGTCACCCTGGTGGTCGACACCGTGCCACCGGACAGGCCGACGCTCACCGCGCCGGGCGCGGGCGAGGTGCTGAAGCTCAGCCGGCCGAAGCTCGCCGGGCGTGCCGAACCCGGCTCGAACGTGCTGGTCACGGCGCGGGCGGGAGCCGCGGGGGCGGGCGACCGTACCGTGCTCTGCGGGGCGGGCGCGGCGCTGGACGGGAGCTGGAGCTGCACGGCCAACCGGGACCTGGGGGACGGGGAACAGTGGCTGACCGTCACGGCGACCGACCGGGCGGGGAACGGGACGTCGGCGGAGCCGGTCCGGGTGCGAGTCGCGGCCGCGACCACGAGCCCGGTGACGCCGAGCCCGACAGCGACGGCTTCGGCGACGGTCAGCCCGAGCGCGTCCGTTCCGGCGGCGATCCCGAGTGCCGCCGCCTCGGTGGCGACCGGCGCGGCAACGCCCGGATCGGCGGCGCCCGTTGCACCGGGAATGAGCCCGAGCGCGACGGTGCCCACGGCCATGGCCACGGCCGCTGTCACCACCACCACCGCCACCACCGCCACCACGGCGAGCGCTTCCGGGTCGCCGAGCCCGGCCGGGGAGGCGGCGCCCGGGGCGCCGGTGTTCGCGCCGGTCCCGCCGGGGCTGCGGCCGATCACCGTCCCGCCCGTCGTTCCGTCGGCCCCGGCCGTACCCGCCGGCGCCGCGACGTCGGGCGGCCGTCCGTCCCCGGCGGCCGTCGACCAGGGCGAACCCGGGACCGGCCGCCCCGGCGGACGGCCGCTGCCCGTGCCGCCGACCGGGGCAGCCTCGGTGGAAGCCGCGCAGCCCGCGGGCCGGCACCGGGAGGCCGGCCGGCACGGCGTGCTCGCCGGGGTGCTGCTGATGCTCACCGGAATCGGGCTGATCACCCGTCGGGTGTTCGCCTGCGGGCCCGGTTCCCGACGGCGCTGACCTGCGCCGACCGTACCGACCATCCGATCGTGTGCCTGCGCGCCAGGGCCGACTTTGGACGATACATCAGGAAATGTCGACACACCTCGGCTCAAATGTCGCATTTGATGATGTATGAACTTAGCCTGACTTCGGCACTGCCCGTCAGATCCGGGCCGCCCGTTGCGCGACACACCGACCCAGAGGATCCGTGCATGGACGTCACCCGCGACTCTTCGCAGCGACCCGAGAAGCTGCCCGAAGTGCTCCCTCCGGTGCTGCCGGAACGTTCCGCCTCGGGTTCCAGCCCGCTGGCCAAGGTCTCGACGGTCAAGGCAGCCCCCAAGGCCCCCGATCCCACGGTCAAGGCCGCCACGGCGGGAACGACGCCTCCACCGGCCGACGACGGCCCGGCCAGCACCCCGCTGGCCGTCGTCCCCGGCCCGTCCCCCGCCGGCCCGGCCGACCTGCGGGACCCGCTGGAGGCGCCCGCCCCGGAGACCGTCGAACTCCCCGGAGTCACCACCGGATCCCCCACCGCGGCCACCCCGCGCCGCCCCCCGCGCGCCGACCAGGCGCTGCGCGAGCACCCCGCCTCCACCCTGCCCGGCTGGGCCGCCCTGCTGGCGGTGCTGCTGGGCCTGGCCGCCGTGGGATGCCTGCTGCTGCGCACGGGGGTGATTCCGCACTGGGGCGCGCTGCCCGAGCTGCGTGACCCCGCCGCCCGGGAGAGCGGCCGGCCCCGCGTCGACGTCCAGACGGTGGCCGCGGTCAGTGCGGCCGGCCTGCTGGTGGTGTTCGCGCTCGCCGGTCTGCTGGCGAACGCGGGCGGCGAGACCCGGGTGCTGACCCGCTGGGGCCGCTACCGGGGCACGGTGCGCAGGACCGGACTGGTCTGGGTCAACCCGCTGCTGCGCCGCCGCCGGGTGGACGTGCGGCTGCGGCACTGGCGCAGCGAGCCGGTCAAGGTGGTCGACCGCACCGGGACCCCGATCGTGGTCCGGCTGCTGATCGTCTGGCGGGTCAAGGACACCGCGCGGGCGCTGCTGGCGATCGAGGACCACGAGAGCTACCTGCGCGCGCAGGTCCAGGCGGTGCTCACCCGGACGGCGTCCACCCTGCCGTGCGACAGCAACGCGGCGCCCGGGCCCGCGCTGCGTGACGGGCAGTGGTTCGCCGACGAGATGACCCGTGCGCTGGCGGCCGAGGTCGCCCCGGCCGGCCTGGAGGTCTACTCGGCGCAGCCGCTGGCGCTGGACTACGCGCCCGAGGTCGCCGAGTCGATGCGCCGCCGCCGGGTGGCGGACCTGGACGCGGGCCTGCGGACCGTGCTGGTCGACGACGCGGTGGAGGCGGCGGCGCTGGCCGTCCGCCGACTGGAGCGCGCGACCGCGCACCGACTGGATGAGGCCGCCCGCAGCGCGCTGATGGAGCAGCTGCTGGTCGCCTTCGTCGCCCCGGCCGGAGTGGCCGCCTCGGTACCGCCCCCGGCCGCCCGGGCCGGGCGGAAGGAAGGACGACCCGCATGAGGATAGCCACCGGCGCGTACGCCGAGCCCGGCTTCGACCTCGGCCCGGACTTCGGTCTGATCGGCTTCGAGGAGCGACTCGGCAGCATCCCCGCGGTGGCGGGTTGCGACTGCCCGAACTGCGCGGCCCGCCCGCGCACCGCCCGTCCGGCGGCGGCGCCCGGTGGCAGTCGGATCCACCGCGCCGTGCGGGGCACCTGCCTGGTCACCACCGTGCTGGCGGGCGCCGGCGTGGTCGGCCTGACGGCCGGTGCCGGGTCCGCGCACGCCGCGGCCGGCAGGCAGGGGTGGGACGGTTCGAAGTACTGGTTCAGGAACAGCGCGGGTGAGTGGCGCTGGACCGGCCACTACGACGTCTACGCCAGCCGCACCGGGAAGTCCGGCGGCGCCGCCAAGTCCGGCGCGGAGGCCGTCTCCAACGGCTCGGCCTCCTCCTGGGGACTGCGCCAGGGGTGGGACGGTTCCAAGTACTGGTTCAGGAACAGTGCCGGTGAGTGGCGCTGGACCAGCCACTACGACGTCTACCTCAGCCGCACCGGCCGGTCCGGCGGCGGCCACTCGTCCCCCGCCGACACGGCCTCCCCCGCCGACACGGCCTCCTCCGGCAGCACGGCGTCCTCGGGGCGCACGGAGGCGGCGGTCGACTACGCGCTCGCCCAGCTGGGCAAGCCCTACGTCTGGGGCGGTGACGGACCGTCCGGCTACGACTGCTCCGGGCTGGTCCAGCAGGCCTACCTGCGCAGCGGGATGAGCCTGCCGCGGGTGGCCGACGACCAGTACGCGGCGACCACGCCGATCGGCGCGGGGCAGCTGCGCCGAGGCGACCTGGTGTTCTGGTCGGACAGCGGCCGGGCCTCGGGCATCCACCACGTGGGGATCTACCTGGGCGACGGCACCTTCGTGGAGGCGCCCCGCCCGGGCCGGACCGTCCGGATATCGGCGCTCACCTCCGGCTACTACCCGACCCACTTCGGCCGGCCCTGACCCGGCCCTGACCGGTGGGCGGCACCGGGCCCCGACGGCGGAGCGCCGTCGGGGCCCGGTCGCGTGCGCACTCAGGTGCTCACCCGGGCGCTCACTCGGAGGCGGCGTCCAGCAGGGCGGTCTGCTCCGGGGTGAGCTCCAGCCCGGTGGCGGCCAGCAGCGGAGGCAACTGGTCGACGGTGCGGGCGCTGGCGATCGGGGCGGCGACCGTCGGGCGGGCGGCGAGCCAGGCCAGCGCCACACTGGCCGGCGTGACGTCGTGCTCGGCGGCGACCGAGTCCAGCGCCTCCAGCACCTTGGGGCCGCGCGGCTCGTCCAGGTAGCGGGCGGCGCCCTCGGCGCGGGCGCTGTCCACGTCCGGGCCGCCGGGGCGGTACTTGCCGGTCAGGAAGCCCGAGGCGAGCGCGTAGTACGGGACGGTGGCGAGGCCGTGCGCGGCGACCACGTCGGCCAGCGGGCCCTCGAATGTTCCACGGGAAACCAGGTTGTAGTGCGGCTGCACCGCGACGTACGCGGCCAGCCCCTCGCGCTCGGCGAAGGCCAGTGCCTCGGCCAGCCGTTCGGCGGAGATGTTGGAGGCGGCGACGGCCCGGACCTTGCCCTCGCGGACCAGCCCGTCGAGTGCGGTCACGAATTCCTCGACCGGGGTGTCGTCGTCCCGGTGGGTGTAGTACAGGTCGATCCGCTCGACGCCCAGGCGGCGCAGCGAGGCCTCCGCGGCGGCCTTGATGGTGGCCGCGCCCAGGCCCTCCGCGTCGGGGTGCAGGCCGGCCTTGGTGGCGATCACGATGTCGTCACGGTTGCCGCGGCTGCGCAGCCAGTTGCCGATGACGGTCTCGGACTCGCCGCCGGTGTTGCCCGGGGCCCACGCGGAGTAGACGT
The DNA here is from genome assembly GCF_055569215.1 of Kitasatospora sp. NPDC029312. NCBI lineage: Bacteria > Bacillati > Actinomycetota > Actinomycetes > Kitasatosporales > Streptomycetaceae > Kitasatospora > Kitasatospora sp. NPDC029312. The sequence goes on from NZ_JBVHXY010000045.1 coordinate 62,687, forward strand.
CGGCGGTGTCGATGAAGTTGCCGCCGGCGGCCGCGTAGGCGTCGAGGACGGCGAACGACTGCTGTTCGTCGGCCGTCCAGCCGAAGACGTTGCCACCGAGGGCGAGCGGGTAGACGGACAGGTCGGAGTTGCCGAGGGGGACCCGGCGGTGGTTTCCGGTCATGCCCGCAGTCAACCCGACGGCGGGGCAGCGCATTCCGGGCGTTGTGCGATGTTCACATGACCTTCGCGCGCGGGGGTGGTGGAGCCTTTCGGAGGAGGGGTCCGGGGTGTGCCTGAGGTGGGCTGATTCGTTAGAGTCCGTGCCATGGCTGACAACGACTACGACCCCGCCGGTAGCACCCAGATGTTCCGGGCGTTCGTCGACGAGAGCCCGGCCCCTCAGGCACCGGGCTCCGTCTCCACCTACGGCAGCAGCAAGAGCGGCAGTCGCACCGGCGTGTACGCGCTGATCGCGGTCGTCGCCCTGGTCGTGCTGGGCGCCGTCATCTGGCTCGCGGTCAAGTGACCCTCGCGCGGGTGACCCCGCTCAGGGTCACCCCCCCCCCGGGGAAGACCGCGCCCCTCCCGGGGCCCCAACCAGGGTTTTTCCCCCGGTTGTGGTTTGACTTTTTTTTTCCTCAACCCCCCTCC
>NZ_JBVHXY010000046.1:0-21405 GCF_055569215.1 Kitasatospora sp. NPDC029312
CCCCCCCCCCCCCCCCCCCCCCCCCCCCCCCCCCCCCCCCCCCCCCCCCCCCCCCCCCCCCCCCCCCCCCCCCCCCCCCCCCCCCCCCCCCCGCTTCCGTGTTGCTCAGTGGGCGGCGAGGGCCTCCAGGAGGCGCTCCAGGGAGGTGCCGAGGCCCCAGCGGGTGGAGAGGTGTTCCAAGGTCATGGGGTCGAGGGGCTCGTGGGGGAGGGCCGGGTCGAAGGCCGGGAGTGGGGCGTCGGTGGCGACGCGGACGACGGTGGGGGCGACGTCGAGGTAGGCGGAGCCCTCGACGATGGTGCGGCGGCGGGCCGGGGTGAGCCTGGAGCCGATGTCCAGGGCGGCGGCGCGGATGGCGGCGAGGTCGCCGTACTCGTTGATCAGTTGGGCGGCGGTCTTCTCACCGATGCCCTTGACCCCGGGCAGGCCGTCGGACGGGTCCCCGCGCAGGGCGGCCATGTCGGCGTACTGGGCGCCGCGCACGCCGTACTTCTCCAGCAGCACGGCGTCGGTCGTGACTTGGAGGTTCCCCATGCCCTTGACCGGGTAGAGCACGGTGATCTGCCGGGCGTCGTCCACGAGTTGGAAGAGGTCGCGGTCGCCGGTGACGATCTGCACCGGGCCGTCGGCGCGGGCGGTGAGCGTGCCGATGACGTCGTCCGCCTCGTAGCCGGGGGAGCCGACCCGGGCGATGCCGAGGGCGTCGAGCACCTGCTCGATCACCGGGACCTGCGGGGCCAGCGTGTCGGGCACATCCTCCTCGCCGTCCTCGGCGGCCTCGGCGACCCGGTGGGTCTTGTACGAGGGGACGAGGTCCACCCGCCACTGCGGGCGCCAGTCGGCGTCCATGCAGGCGACCAGTCGGTCGGGGCGGTGGTCGTGGACCAGCCGGGCGATGAAGTCCAGCAGGCCGCGGACGGCGTTGACCGGCTCGCCCTGGGGGGAGCGCAGGGTGTCCGGTACGCCGAAGTAGGCGCGGAAGTAGAGGCTGGCGGAGTCGAGCAGCATCAGTCGCGGTGCGGTCACAGCTCAGATCATGCCGTACCGCGCCGACGGACACCCGGTGGTCAGTGCTCGTGCGGTCCGGCGCGGTGCACCGGGCCGTGGGCGTCGGCGCAGTGCTCGGCGGCGGGATCGCCCGGCGCGGCGATCTGCAGCAGCGCGCCCGCCTCGTCCTCGCCGACGTGGTCGACCTGGAGGGTGCTGTGGGTGATCCCGTACTCGTCGGCCAGCCGGCGCTGGAGCTGGCGCCGGACCGCGTGGCAGTCGCCGCCGGGGGTCACCAGGATGTGCGCGGACAGGGCCGGCTGGTTGGAGGTGATCTCCCAGATGTGCAGGTCGTGGATCTCCTCGACCAGCGGCTCGGCGACCAGCCGGTCGGCCACCGCGTCCGGCTCGATCCCGGCGGGGGCGGCCTCCAGGAAGATCCGGCCGGAGTCGCGGACCAGCCCGATGCCGGCCTTGAGCATCAGCGCGACGACGATCAGCGAGGCGACCGCGTCGGCCCGGGCGATACCGGTGGTCAGCACGACCAGGCCGGCGACGGCGGTGGCGACGAAGGCGTACAGGTCGGTGAGCACGTGCTGGAAGGCGCCCTCGACGTTCAGCGAGCTGCGGTTGGCCTTCGACATGCACCAGGTGGCGGCGAGGTTGACGACGATCCCGACCAGCGCGGTGATCAGCACCAGTGAGCCGGTGACCTCCGGCGGCTCGATCAGCCGGAAAACCGCCTCGTAGCCGAGCCAGGCGGACAGCACCAGCAGCGTGACGCCGTTGGCCTGGGCGGAGAGGATCTCGGCGCGCTTGAGCCCGTAGGTGTAGCCGCCGCGGGCGGGCCGGGCGGCGAGCCGCATCGCGACCAGCGCCAGGACGATGGAGGCGGCGTCGGTGAGCATGTGCGCCGCGTCGGAGATCAGGGCCAGCGACTGGGCGGCGAAGCCGACCGCGACCTCGCCGGCCATGAAGACGAGGATCAGGGCGAGAGCGCTGACCAGCCAGCGGCGGTCGGCGTCGGCGGCGACGCCGTGCGAGTGGCCGCCGTGGCCGGCATGGCCGTGCGCATGACCGTTCCCGTGGCCTTTCCCGTGGTCATGCCCGTGGCTCTGCGAGTGCTGGTGGTCATGCGCATGATCATCTTGCGAATGCTCGTGCCTGGCCATCGACGTCCTCTCCGGGCGCACTGGGTGCGGTGACGGGGCGCGATCGCCCCGCACTCGAAGTGAACCGCAGAATCGACAAAGATCCAAAGGCTGTACTGGTGACCGTTGTCGTTGCCGTTCGGGCGCACCGGGGGCAGCGTCCGCGGCTCGGCCGCGGCGGCGTCCGCAGCCAGGCCGCTCAGCCCACCGCGTCCAGCGCCGCCGCGGTGGCGGCCCGGACGAGCGCCGACATCACCCGCAGGTCGTCCCCCTGCTCCGGGTGCCACTGCACGCCCAGCGTGAAGCCCGGCCCCTCCACCGCCTCCACCGTCCCGTCCGGCGCGAGCGCGCTCACCCGCAGGCCCGACCCCAGCCGGTCCACCGCCTGGTGGTGGAAGGACGGCACCTCCAGTTCGGTCTCCGGCAGCAGCCCGCCCAGCAGCGTCCCCGGCACCGGCCGCACCACGTGCGCGCCGTAGACCCCGGGCGAGCCCCCGTGCACGTCCACCTCGACCACGTCCGGCAGGTGCTGCAGGAGCGTTCCGCCGCAGACCACGTTCAGCACCTGCATCCCCCGGCAGATCCCCAGCACCGGCATCCCCGCCGCCAGCGCTCCCCGCAGCAGCGCGACCTCCCAGACGTCCCGCTCCGGCGAGTCCACCTCCGTCAGCGGGTGCGCCGGTTCGCCGTAGTACGCCGGGTCGATGTCCGGGCCGCCGGCGATGACCAGGGCGTCCAGCCGGGCGAGCACCTCGGGGGCGCGGTCGGGGGCGTCGGGCGGCAGGAGCACGGCGATGCCGCCGGACTTCCGGACGTACGCCGTGTACCGCTCCGGCAGGAGGGCGACCCGGCGGCCCCGCCAGTCGCTCCAACTCGCGTCCACCAGGTAGGTGCTGACACCGATCAAAGGCCTGCGATCCATGGCGCGCATTCTCCCCCCGTACCGTCTGATCCCTCGTCAACCACGCATATCGGCGCGCCACACCTGCCCGCCCTCTTCCGCCCCATGAGGGGCAGGCCGTACGGTTCGCTGTGACCGCTTGAACTCGAAGAGTGATCGAGGAGGAGGGCGCCGTCATGCCCGAGAACGCCGCCGCGGGCTCACCGCCCCGGCCGCCGCTGAGCCTGGACGAGCTGCGCACCCTGGTGGACGCCGGTGAGGTGCACACCGTCGCGCTGTCGTTCACCGACATGCAGGGCCGTCTGCAGGGCAAACGATTCGCCGCCCGGTTCTTCCTCGACGAGGTCGCCGAGAAGGGCGCCGAGGCCTGTGACTACCTGCTGGCCGTGGACGTGGACATGAATACCGTGGACGGCTACGCCTTCTCGTCCTGGGCCACCGGCTACGGCGACTTCGCGATGCGCCCCGACCTCGGCACCCTGCGGCTGACCCCGTGGCAGCCCGGCACCGCGCAGGTCACCGCCGACCTGGCCCGGCACGGCGGCCACCCGGTGGACGCCGCCCCGCGCCAGCTGCTGCGCCGGCAGATCGCCCGGCTCGCCGAGTACGGCCTGGCCGCCGACATCGGCACCGAACTGGAGTTCCTGGTCTTCCGCGACACCTACGAGCAGGCCTGGCTCGGCGGCTACCGCGGCCTGACCCCGGCCAACCTCTACAACGTGGACTACTCGATGCTGGGCACCGCCCGGATCGAGCCGCTGCTCTCCCGGATCCGCAACGAGATGGCCGGTGCCGGACTGACCGTCGAGTCCGCCAAGGGCGAGTGCAACCTCGGCCAGCACGAGATCGCCTTCCGGTACGCCGACGCCCTCACCACCTGCGACCAGCACAGCGTCTACAAGACCGGCGCCAAGGAGATCGCCGCGCAGCAGGGCTGCGCACTCACCTTCATGGCCAAGTACGACGAGCGCGAGGGCAACAGCTGCCACATCCACCTGTCGCTGCGCGATGCGGTGGGCGCCCCCGCCTTCGCCGACCGGGACGGCCGGATGACCGACACCATGCGGCACTTCCTGGCCGGACAGCTCCTCGCCCTGCGGGAGTTCAGCCTGCTCTACGCACCCAACATCAACTCCTACAAGCGCTACCGCCCTGGTTCCTTCGCCCCGACCGCCGTCGCCTGGGGCCGGGACAACCGCACCTGCGCCTACCGGGTGGTCGGCCACGGCCCGGGGCTGCGGATGGAGAACCGGGTGCCCGGCGGTGACGTCAACCCGTACCTCGCCGTGGCCGGGATGATCGCGGCCGGTCTGTACGGCCTGCAGCGCAAGCTCGACCTGCCCGCGCCCTGCCTGGGCAACGCCTACGCCGTGGAGGAGTACGCCCGGGTGCCCGGATCACTGCGCGAGGCGGCCGGGCTGTGGGCGGAGAGCGAACTGGCCCGGGAGGCCTTCGGCGCCGACGTCGTCGAGCACTACCTGAACATGGCCCGGGTCGAGCAGGCCGCCTATGACGGGGCGGTCACCGACTGGGAGCGCTACCGGTCCTTCGAACGGATGTGAGCCGTGACCGCCCCGACTGTGCTGCGCCACTCCACCGAGATCGAGGCCGAGACCGAGAACGTCCACGTCCACAGCGAGGAGTAGCACCCGATGACCGAGAAGTCCGGGAAGGGCGAGGCCGTCTGCCGCCGTCTGGTCGGCCGCACCGCCGTGGTCACCGGCGCGGGCAGCGGGATCGGGCTGGCGGCCGCGCGCCGGCTCGCCTCCGAGGGCGCGAAGGTGGTCTGCGCGGACCTGGACGAGGAGACCGGGCGGGCGGCCGCCGAGGAGGTCGGCGGGCTGTTCGTGCACACCGACGTCACCGACCCGTACATGGTCGAGGCGCTGTTCGACGAGGCGTACGAGACCTGCGGCAGCGTGGACGTCGCCTTCAACAACGCGGGCATCTCGCCGCCGGAGGACGACTCGATCCTGACCACCGGCCTGGACGCCTGGCGCAGGGTCCAGGAGGTCAACCTGACCTCGGTCTACCTGTGCTGCAAGGCCGCGCTGCCGTACATGCGCCGGCACGGGCGGGGCTCGATCATCAACACCGCCAGCTTCGTGGCCCGGATGGGCGCGGCCACCTCGCAGATCTCGTACACCGCCTCCAAGGGCGGGGTGCTGGCGATGTCCCGCGAGCTGGGAGTGCAGTTCGCCCGGGAGGGGATCCGGGTGAACGCGCTCTCGCCCGGGCCGGTGGACACCCCGCTGCTGCGCGAGCTGTTCGCCCGGGACCCGGAGCGGGCCGCCCGCCGGCTGGTGCACATCCCGCTCGGCCGCTTCGCCCGGGCCGAGGAGATCGCCGCCGCGGTGGCCTTCCTGGCCAGCGACGACTCCTCGTTCATCACGGCGAGCGAGTTCCTGGTGGACGGCGGCATCTCCGGGGCGTACGTCACGCCGCTGTAGGGCGGGCGTGCGGCAGGCGCCGGCGCTTCTCACCGTAATCTCATCGAAAACCGGGGGAATTCGCGGCTGCGCTGACTTCGCGTTTATCCGGCTGCCTTTACATTCTCTGGTGTGAGCGAGCAGATTCCAGCCGGGTGGTACCCGGACCCGAAGGACACCACCAGCGACCCGCGACCGCAGCGGTGGTGGGACGGCAGGGGCTGGACGGCCGACACCCGGCCCGCACCCTCGGACGCGCCGCAGCCGGAGGCCCCGGCCGCCGCGGCTCCGGGGCCGGGCGCGACGGAGCAGCCCACGGTGCTGGAGGGCGAGGTCCTGGCGAGCGGCCCGACGGTCCGCTACCCGGAGCCACCGCCCTTCGGCGCCGCCTACGGTGCCGCCGGCGAGCCCGCGAAGGCGCCGCGCAGGGCCTGGCGCAAGCCCTCCAAGCTGGTGGCGGCGACCGCCGTCGCCGCCCTGCTCGGTCTGGGGGCGGGCTCGGGGATCACCTACCTCGCGATGGACGGCCACGGCAAGGACCGCACCCAGCGCAGCGCCCGGCAGCTGCCGGCGCCCGACGGCGGCGGCCCCTTCGGCGGCCTCCCCGGCTTCGGCGGGGGCAGCGGCAACGGCGGGAACGGGAACGGCAGCGGGGGCAACGGGAGCGGCGGCACCGGCGGAGGCAAGTCCCGGCCGGCCGCCGGCAAGGCGCTCGACCTGGTGAACAAGCTCACCCTGCCCGTCCCCTCCGGCTGGCAGGCCGGCCAGACCGACGACGGCTACGCCGCGATCACCGTCGGCTCGTACACCTGCCCGGACGGCACCGACCAGTGCACCCTGGGCGGGGTGACCACCGGCCGGATCGACGGCGGCGGCACCGACGTCCAGGCGGCGGCCAAGGCGGACATCGAGAAGGCCGCCAAGGCGGCGTACGGGGACACCACCGGGCACCAGGAGCTCAAGTCCGAGGCCGTGAAGGTCGACGGGCAGGACGGCTACCTGGTCCGCTGGAAGGTGGACGCGGCCAAGGGCAACAGCGGCTACGTGCAGACCGTGGTGTTCCCGTCCTCCGACGGCAAGGCGCTGGTCTCGGTGCACTTCGGCTTCGACATCGCCGACAAGGCGCCGGACGTCGCCGTGATGGACACCATCGTCAAGGGCATCGCCGACTACAAGGGCAAGCTGCCGACCATCCCGGGCATCCCCGGCCTCCCGGGGATGCCGGGCGGCTCGGGCGGCTCGGGTGGCGCGGGCAGCCCCGACGGTTCGGGGACCGAGACCACCTGAGCCCCGCTCCGCACACCGCAGGCGGCCCACCCCGGAGGAATCCCTCCCGGGTGGGCCGCCGCCGTTCGGCCCGTCCTCCCGACGGGCCGCGGGACCGGGACCGGACGGGGGTGGACCGGCCCGGCCCCGCATCCGGCGTCAGGAGTCGCGTCGAACAGCCTCGACGCGACGGCGCCGGAGCACCATGCCCGCCCAGCCGGCGCCGAGCGCGGCGGCGCCGGCCAGCAGCAGCGGACCGGTGGCCGAGGTGCCGGCCACCGCCGCGGAGCTGGTGGGGAGCGGCCGGCCGGCCGGGGCGTTCGGGTCACCGCCGTGGCCGTGGTGGGCGACCGTGGACCGGGGCGCGTCGGCGGCGATCTGCGCGTCGCTGGGCGCGGCCGGGGCGGCGAGCGATGAGACGGCCGGGGCGCCGGCGGCCTTGGGCGTGCCGAAGTCGACGTCGGAGCAGCTGTAGAACGCCTCCGGGCTGTCGCTGCGCTGCCAGATCATGTAGAGCAGCTGGCGCCCGGTGCGCTGCGGCAGGGTGCCCGAGTAGGTGTAGTAGCCGTTGACGGCGGTGCGGTCGACCTGCACCCGGGCCACCGGGGCCGGGTCGAGGTCCGACCACTTCAGCGGCTTGGTCGGGTCGTAGCCCTGCTTGGTGAGGTAGACGGTCTGGGTGCCGACGTGCGGCGCGGTGGTGCGGAACTGGAAGGTGAAGGCGCCCGCGCTGACCGGGGTGGCCGGCCAGTCGGTGCGCGGCCAGTCCAGCGCCGCGTACTTGTCGCGGTTGGCCGAGCAGAGCTTCCCGTCCGGGATCAGGGCCTGGTGGTTCCCGGCGGCGTTGGCGATGTTGACCTCGTTCCAGTCGTACAGCGGCTGGGTGCCGCTCGCGGCGACGAGGTCCTTGCAGACCTGGGAGACCGGGTGCTCGGGGCCCTCGGCGTAGCAGGCGGCGATCCGGCTGACGGGATTGGTCATCGTGCCGTGGGCGCTGGCGGTTCCGGCGGTGGTCGCGGCCACCGCGAGCACCGCGGCGCCGACGACGCCGACGGACAGGGCACTGTGTGTGATGGACATGGGGTGGGGACTCCTCGGCCGTCGTTCCGGGCGGGTGTGGGGGAGAGCGGGCACGCCTGCCCGTTCGGGGACCGCCCGGCCCGGATCGCGGGCCCCGGCCAGAGCGTAGGATTGGTCTGGACCAGATGGCAATAGGCTTGCGCACCAAGCCTTCTGACGGCCAGTGGGCCGATGAGCAGCGCAAAGGCCCGACGGAGCACCGGGGTTAGGTTTTCCATCGGGCCTGCTTAAGGCTGCGGAAAGACTGCCGAGGGTCAGAGCGGTCCGGGAGCGGTCCGGGAGCGGTCCGGAGCGGGACCGGATCGCGCCGGAGCCCGGTCAGAGGAAGGTCTTCCCCTCGCCCCGGTAGGTCGGCACCGTCCGGACGATCCGGTCCCCCTCGATCAGCTGCAACTCCGCGAAGCGCTCGCACAGTTCGCCCGCTTTGGCGTGGCGGAACCAGACCCGGTCGCCGATCAGCAGGTCGTCCGCGGCGGAGCCGAGCAGCGGCGTCTGCACCTCGCCCGCGCCCTCCATCGGGTCGTAGCGCAGTCCCGGCGGCAGGTACGGCACCGGCGAGCGGTCCGGACCGGCCGCACCGGAGGCCGGGTAGCCGCCGCCGAGCACCGTCACCACCCCGACCCCCGGGCGGCGCACCACCGGCTGGCCGAACAGCGCGGCCGGACGGCCCCGGAACACGCGGTAGTTGTCGAACAGCTGCGGCTGGTACAGCCCCGAGCCGGCCGCCACCTCGGTGACGGCGGGCTCGGCCGCGGTGGACTCCACGCTGCCGGTGCCCCCGCCGTTGACGAACTCCAGCTCGGCGACCTGCCGCAGCCGCCGGACCACCGCCGCACGCCGCTCGGCCAGCTCCGCCCGGGCCCGGCCCTGCATCAGCCGGATCAGCCGGGAGCGCACCGGCCGTCCCGGCACCCGGTCGCCCACCCCGGCGATGTGCCCCTCGTACGCCATCAGCCCGACCACCCGGAAGCCCGGGCGGCGCTGGACGAGTTCGGCAAAGGCGCCCAGGTCCTCCGGGGTGCGCAGCGGTGAGCGCCGGGCGCCCACCCGGACCCGCCCGCCGAGCAGGTGCAGGGCGGTGTCCAGCTCCAGGCAGACCCGCACTTCGGCATCGCCGGAGCGGGCCTTGTCGATCAGGTCCAGCTGGGCCGGATCGTCCAGCACGACGGTGATCCCGCGGGCCAGCTCCGGGTCGGCGGTCAGCTCGGCATAGCCGGCCCGGTCAGCGGAGGGGTAGGCGAGCAGGATGTCGCGGACACCGGTGCGCGCCAGCCAGAGCGACTCGTCGAGGGTGAAGCTCATCACCCCGAGGAAGCCGTCCACCGCCAGCGCCCGTTCCAGCAGGGCGCGGCAGCGCAGTGACTTGCTGGCCACCCGGATCGGCTTCCCGCCGGCCCGGCGCACCAGGTCGGCGGCGTTGGCGTCGAAGGCGGCGAGGTCCACCACGGCCACCGGCCCGTCCAGGTGGGCGGTGGCCCGGTCGTACCGGTGGCGGTCGGAGACCGGCGTGGGGGCGGGAGCGTCGAGCATCACCATGGCCGCAGGGTGCCACAGCGAGCTACCGGTGGGTAGGGGTGCGGGCGCACCGAAACCGCGTGGGCCCGGGTGCGGGAACGAGGCCGGTACCGAGGCCGTGCACGGGAATGGGGACGGCGCCCCGCGGTGGCATAGGGTCGGCCGGGTGGACCGCAAAGACTTCTCCAACCCGGCGTTCGTCGGCAAGAGCATCCCGAATCCCGGCTTCTCCGACGACGACGGCACGGCGGACCCGGCGCTGACCGCGGCCCTCGCCCGCTGGTCGCAGGACCGCGCGGCCGAGCCCGAGGTCCTGGCGGCGCTCACCCCGACCCGGCTGATGGTCCCGATCGTGGCCCTGCTCGGCGAGGTCGAGGTGGACGAGCACGGACACGGGCACGACAAGAGCAGCGACATGGCCGTCCCGGTGCTGGAGGCCCCGGACGGGCGCCGCGCGCTGCCGGCCTTCACCTCGCTGGAGACGCTCACCCGCTGGCGGGCCGACGCCCGCCCGGCGCCGACGGCCGCCCCGCAGGCCGCCATGGTGGCCTTCTCGGAGCGCGCCGACACCCTGCTGGTCGACCCCGCCGGCCCGGTGCCCTTCCTGCTGACCGGTGCCCGGCTGCGGGCGCTCGCGGAGAACCGCCCGTACCTGCCGCCGGTGACGGACCCGGAGGTGCGCGAGGCGGTCCGGACGCTGCTGGCGGCCGAGCCGCAGGTGGTCAGCGGGCTGCTGGCGCCCTCGGAGGACTCGGACGGGGTGCTGGCCGTGGTGTTCGATCCCGCGCTGGACCGGACGGGGCTGCAGGAGGCCGCGCAGCGTGTCGGCCGGGCGGTGGCGGGGGACCCGGTGCTGCGGGTGCGGCTGGACCGCGGGCTGGACCTCGCGGTACTCCCGGCGAGCGCGCAGCTGCCGGGGGAGGCGCTGTACCGGCGGTAGCCGGCGCCAGGAAGGAGACGCACCTGCGGGACCAGCCAACGAAAAGGACCACCTACCGACGTCGGCAGGTGGTCCTCGGGATCCGTCTCAGGAGTAGACCGGCCCGGTGAACTTCTCGCCCGGCCCCGCGCCCGGCGCGTCCGGGACGAGCGAGGCCTCGCGGAAGGCCAGCTGCAGCGAGCGGAGCCCGTCCCGCAGCGGGGCCGCGTGGAAGTTGCTGATCTCGGGGGCGCCGGCGGTGACCAGCCCGGCGAGCGCGGTGATCAGCTTGCGGGCCTCGTCCAGGTCCTTGTCCTTCTCGCCACCCTCGGCGAGGCCGCACTTGACCGCGGCCGCGCTCATCAGGTGGACGGCGACGGTGGTGATCACCTCGACGGCCGGGACCTCGGCGATGTCGCGGGTGAGGTCGTCGAAGCCGATCGCGTCGTCGTCCGCGCCGGGGTGCTGGGTGGGCTCGCTGCTCAAGGGGGGCTCGTTCCTTCGTGCCGAGTGGGGTACAGGTGGAGCGTACAAGGGGCCCGTGACGCGCGGAGAGGGCACTGGGGCGGGGCGGAATAGCGTTCGACCTCCCGGCGCTGTATGCTTCGAGACTGACCGGCCGGGATCCCGCATGGGCCCCCGGCCAGCAAGTGGAGGCTCCACTGCGAGGAGGCCCGAGAGGGCAACCGCGAAAGTCTCCCACCTGATCGGCCTCGCGGTCGACGGGTCCGGTCCGCGACGGGCGCCACGGCGCCGAGTCGCCCGCAGCGCCCCTCACCGGGCGCGGCCCCCGGTTGTGTGGAGCCCCGCTTGTACCGAGCGGGGCTTTTTTCGTGTCGCGGTGCAGGTGCCGGCAGGTGCCGGGCAGCGCAGCTCGAATGAAGCCCCGCCCAGTGGTCGAGTCCACTACGTGCGACCGCCGTCCGACGGCCGCATCGCAGAAGGTGCAACCGAGGAGGCCCCATCAGCACCGAGCCCCGCATCAACGACCGGATCCGCGTTCCGGAGGTGCGACTCGTCGGTCCCAGCGGCGAGCAGGTCGGCATCGTGCCGCTTGCCAAGGCGCTGGAGCTTGCGCAGGAGTACGACCTCGACCTGGTCGAGGTCGCGGCGACCGCCCGGCCGCCGGTGTGCAAGCTCATGGACTACGGCAAGTTCAAGTACGAGTCGGCCATGAAGGCTCGTGAGGCGCGCAAGAACCAGGCGCACACGGTCATCAAGGAGATGAAGCTCCGGCCGAAGATCGACCCGCACGACTATGACACCAAGAAGGGTCACGTCGTCCGGTTCCTCAAGCAGGGCGACAAGGTCAAGATCACGATCATGTTCCGCGGTCGTGAGCAGTCCCGCCCCGAGCTGGGCTTCCGTCTGCTGCAGCGGCTCGCCGACGACGTCCAGGACCTGGGCTTCGTCGAGTCGTCGCCGAAGCAGGACGGCCGAAACATGATCATGGTTCTTGGCCCGCACAAGAAGAAGACCGAGGCGATGGCCGAGGCCCGCGCCCTCGCGGACGCCCGCAAGGCCGAGCGGCAGGGCCGGACCCCCGGTTCCGACGCCGCCGCCGCGGACGAGGACGAGGACGCCGTGACCGACGTTCAGGACGTCCCGGCCGAGGCCGAGGCCCCCGAGGCCGAGGCTCCGGCCGAGCAGCCGGCCGCATCCCAGGGCGCCTGAGCCACCAGGCTCACGGCAGCCCGGGGTTCGGCCCCCGAGTGACAGGGCGTCCCGCCCGGTCACGAAGATCCATCCAGTTCGCGCCCGCGCGGCTCAGGTCGCGCGGGTGTGGACGGGACCGACGAGGAGATACGGCGAAATGCCGAAGCAGAAGACGCACAGTGGCGCCAGCAAGCGCTTCAAGATCAGTGGCTCTGGCAAGGTGCTGCGCGAGCGCGCCGGCCGCCGCCACCTCCTGGAGCACAAGCCCTCGACGCTGACCCGCAAGCTGGCCGGGACGATCGAGATGGCCCCCGCTGACGCCAAGAAGATCAAGAAGCTTCTCGGCAAGTGATCGCCCTCCCGCCCGGCGCGAGCCGGTGCGGGCAGCTGATCCTTCCCGACCCATTCGAATGACGGACCACGTGAAGTAGTCCGTGGTCCAACCCAAGGAGTAATCAAGTGGCACGCGTCAAGCGGGCAGTCAACGCCCACAAGAAGCGCCGGGTCATCCTGGAGCGCGCCAGCGGCTACCGTGGCCAGCGCTCGCGCCTGTACCGCAAGGCCAAGGAGCAGGTCACCCACTCGCTGGTCTACAACTTCAACGACCGCAAGAAGCGCAAGGGCGACTTCCGTCAGCTGTGGATCCAGCGCATCAACGCTGCGGCCCGTGCCAACGGCATCACCTACAACCGCTTCGTGCAGGGCCTGAAGGCCGCCAGCGTCGAGATCGACCGCAAGATGCTGGCCGACCTGGCCGTCAACGACCCGGGTGCGTTCGCCTCCCTGGTCGAGGTCGCCCAGAAGGCGCTGCCGGCCGACGTGAACGCCCCGAAGGCCGCCGCGGACGCCGCCTGATCTTCCGAGATCGGTTGAGCTCTGACCGGACCCGCAGGCTCCCCTGCGGGTCCGGTTCTGCGTTTCCCGCCTGCGGCGCCGCCCCCCGGACCCCCGGCCCGCAGCGCCACCCCGCCACAGAGAACGAGACCATGCCGAGCACCGACACCCCCCTGCTCACCTCCCTGCGCTCGCCGCGCGTCGTCGCCGCCCGTCGGCTGGCCAAGCGAAACCAGCGCACCAAGGAGCGCCGCTTCCTGGCCGAGGGCCCGCAGGCCGTGCGGGAGGCCGTCGCCTTCGGCAAGCTGCCCGGGACGGCCGAGCACGCAGTGGTCGAGGTGTACGTGGGCCTGGAGGCCGCCGAGCGGCACGCCGACATCGTCGACGCCGCGCTCGCCGAGGGACTGCCGGTGCTGACCGCCACCGACGAGGTGATCGCCGGGATCTGCGACACGGTGACCCCGCAGGGCATCGTGGCGCTCTGCCGCTTCATCGACACCCCGTTCGCCGAGGTGCTCCGGGCCCGGCCCAAGCTGGTGGCGATCCTCGCCCACGTGCGCGACCCCGGGAACGCCGGCACGGTGCTGCGCACCGCCGACGCGGCCGGCGCGGACGCCGTGGTGCTCACCGACGCCTCGGTGGACCTCTACAACCCCAAGGCCGTCCGGGCCTCCGTCGGTAGCCTGTTCCACCTGCCGGTGGCGGTCGGCGTGCCGGTCGAGGAGGCGGTCGGGAAGCTGCGCGAGGCCGGGATCCGGGTGCTCGCCGCGGACGGCGCGGGAGAGCGCGACCTGGACCAGGAGCTCGACGAGGGCACCTTGGGCGCCCCCGGCGCGTGGGTGTTCGGCAACGAGGCGTGGGGGCTCCCGGAGGAGACCCGTGCGCTCACCGACGAGGTCGTGCGCGTCCCGATCCACGGGCACGCCGAGAGCCTCAACCTGGCCACCGCGGCCGCCGTCTGCCTGTACGCCTCGGCCCGGGCGCAGCGCTCGCCCGGCGGCTGCCGCTCGAACGGCTGACCCACGCCCCGGGGCGCGCCGGGATCACCATGCTGCAAGCCCTACTGCGTGGGCCTGCGAGGCGCTATGGTCTGCCTCGGTGGGGGGAACGGCACGGTGGGTAATCGGGGAGGCAACCCATGGTCGGCAGCGGGCCCGAGCTCGACCCGGACGACCTGCCGGACGGCCTGGTGGTCGTCGACGCGCTGGGCCGGGTGGTCCGCTTCAACCGGGCCGCGGCCCGGCTCACCGGCGTGCTCCCGGAGGCCGCGCTCGGCAGCGCCCTGGAGGACGTCCTGCCGCTGGAGGACCTGGACGGCCGCCGCTGGTGGCAACTGACCGACCCGTACGGCGGCCTGGCCATCCGCACCGGCCAGCCCGAGCGCAACCTGCTGCTGCCCGGCGGCCGCGAGGTGCTGGTCTCCGCCCGGTACGTCCGCACCGAGCCCTGCGGGCCGCTGGAGCGCCTGGTGATCGCCCTGCGCGGCACCGAGGCCCGGCGCCGGACCGAGCGCAGCCACGCCGAGCTGATCGCCACCGTCGCGCACGAGCTGCGCTCGCCGCTGACCAGCGTCAAGGGCTTCACCGCCACCCTGCTGGCCAAGTGGGAGCGGTTCACCGACGGGCAGAAGCGGCTGATGCTGGAGACCGTGGACGCCGACGCCGACCGGGTCACCCGGCTGATCGCCGAGCTGCTGGACATCTCCCGGATCGACTCCGGGCGGCTGGAGCTGCGCAAGCAGGTGGTGGACCTGGCGGCGGCGGTGCGCCGGCACGTGGAGCGGAAGGTCGCCACCGGCATTCCGGAGGAGCGGTTCGACGTCCGGATCAGCGAGCCGCTGACCGTACTGTGGGCCGACCCGGACAAGGTGGACCAGGTGCTGGCCAACCTGCTGGAAAACGCGGTGCGCCACGGCGAGGGAACTGTCACGATCGAGGTGGCACCGGCCAAGGAGGTCGTCGAGGCGCCCGTCTGGGAGCGCTCCGGCACCCCGCCCCGCATCGTGGAAGGCACAGCGGTCACCGTGAGCGACGAAGGAAGCGGCATCCCCGAGGAGTCCATGCCGCGCGTCTTCACCCGCTTCTGGCGGGGCTCCAAGCGTGGCGGCACCGGCCTCGGCCTCTACATCGTCAAGGGCATCGTGGAGGCCCACGGCGGCTCGATCCGGGTCGACCGCGCGCCCGGCGGCGGGGCCCGGTTCCGATTCATCCTGCCCGCCGGGGTGCCCGACTTCATGCTCTGACGGAGCACGAGCCGGCCCCGGACGGGCTTGACGGCAGCCGCGCTACGCGCTGCGACTACACTCGACCTTTGGCGTTGCGCAACGCCCTGTGCGGCCGTGCCGCGGACACCCCTCCCCGTTAGCCCGGAGATCGGCTGTGCCCGCGCCCCGGCCCCGCCGGGCGTGACGCGAAGGCGAGCCCACACACCTGAGCACGGACGAGCAGGAGCACGGGAAAGATAGAGATGTCGGCACCCAACAAGTCGTACGACCCGGTCGAGGTCGAGGCCCTCAAGCCCGAGGTGGTGGAGCAGGCGCGGGACGAGGCGATCGCCGCCTTCGCCGCCGCCGGCACCCTGGACGAGCTGAAGCAGGCCAAGGTCGCCCACACCGGCGACCGTTCCGCGCTCTCGCTCGCCAACCGCGAGATCGGCGCCCTTCCGCCGCACGCCAAGGCCGCCGCCGGCAAGCTGATCGGCCAGGCCCGCGGCGCCGTCAACCAGGCGCTCGCCAAGCGGCAGGCCGAGCTGGAGGCGGAGCGGGACGCCCGCGTGCTGGTCGAGGAGGCGGTGGACGTCACGCTGCCGTACGACCGCGCGCCGCGCGGTGCCCGGCACCCGCTGACCACGCTGGCCGAGCGCATCGAGGACACCTTCGTCGCGATGGGCTACGAGGTCGCGGAGGGCCCCGAGGTCGAGGCCGAGTGGCTCAACTTCGACGCCCTCAACCTGGGCCCGGACCACCCGGCCCGCTCGATGCAGGACACCTTCTTCGTCCAGGCCCCGGACGGCTCCGCGGACTCCGGCGTCGTGCTGCGCACCCAGACCTCCCCGGTCCAGGCCCGCACCATGCTCGACCGCGAGCCCCCCGTCTACGTGGTCTGCCCCGGCCGCGTCTACCGGACCGACGAGCTGGACGCCACCCACACCCCGGTGTTCCGCCAGGTCGAGGGCCTCGCCGTCGACGAGGGCATCACCTTCGCCGACCTCAAGGGCACCATCGAGGTGCTGGTCGAGAAGCTGATCGGCGGCGGCCTGGAGCTGCGCTGGCGCCCCTCGTACTTCCCGTTCACCGAGCCGAGCGCCGAGATCGACCTGCAGTGCTTCGTGTGCCGCGGCGAGAGCGTCGGCAACCCGGACCGTCCGTGCCGCACCTGCTCCTCCGAGGGCTGGATCGAGCTCGGCGGCTGCGGCGTGGTCAACCCGCGGGTGCTCGTCGCCTGCGGCGTGGACCCGAACCGCTACAGCGGGTTCGCCTTCGGCCTGGGCCTGGAGCGGATCCTGATGAATCGTCACAACGTCGCCGACATGCGCGACATGGTCGAGGGTGACGTGCGCTTCACCCTCCCGTTCGGGATGGAGATCTGATGCGCGTCCCGCTTTCCTGGCTGCGCGAGTACGTCGATCTGCCGGCCGGCGAGACCGGCCGTGACGTGGCCGAGCGCCTGGTCCGGGCCGGCCTGGAGGTCGAGACCGTCGAGCAGGTCGGCGCCGACCTCAAGGGCCCGCTGGTGGTCGGCGAGGTGCTCTCCATCGAGGAGCTGTCCGGTTTCAAGAAGCCGATCCGGCACTGCTTCGTCAACGTCGGCGACGCCAACGGCACCGGTGAGCCGCAGGAGATCGTCTGCGGCGCGACCAACTTCGCCGTCGGCGACAAGGTCGTGGTCGTGCTCCCGGGCGCGGTGCTGCCCGGCCCGTTCCCGATCGCGGCCCGCAAGACCTACGGCCACACCTCGGCCGGCATGATCTGCTCCGCCCGCGAGCTGGGCATGGGCGACGACCACAACGGCATCATCGTGCTCCCGCCCGAGTACGAGCCCGGCACCGACGCCGTCGAGCTGCTCCAACTGGTCGACGAGGTGCTCGACATCGCCGTCACCCCGGACCGCGGCTACTGCCTGTCCATGCGCGGCGTGGCCCGCGAGGCCGCCGCCGCGTACGGGCTGCCGCTGGCCGACCCGGCGCTGCTCGACGTGCCGCCGGCCAACTCCTTCGGCTACCTGGTCAAGGTCAACGACCCGGCCGGCTGCGACCGCTTCGTGGCCCGCACCGTCGTCGGCGTCGACCCGAACGCGAAGTCCCCGATCTGGCTGCAGCGCCGCCTCCAGAAGGCGGGCATCCGCCCGATCTCGCTGACCGTCGACATCACCAACTACGTGATGCTGGAGGTCGGCCAGCCGCTGCACGCCTACGACAAGCAGCGCGTGGACGGCCCGATCACGGTCCGCCGGGCGGAGCAGGGCGAGACCCTCACCACCCTGGACGGCGTGGAGCGCAAGCTCGCCGCCGAGGACCTGCTGATCTGCGACAACAGCGGCCCGATCGGCCTGGCCGGCGTCATGGGCGGCGCCTCCACCGAGATCCTCGACCCGGCCGCCGGCCCGGGCACCACCGAGGTGATCATCGAGGCGGCGCACTTCGACCCGGTGTCCATCGCCCGCACCGCCAAGCGGCACAAGCTGCCCTCCGAGGCGTCCAAGCGCTTCGAGCGCGGCGTCGACCCGGAGGCGGCCCGCGCCGCCGCGCAGCGCGCCGTCGACCTGCTGGTGCTGATCGCCGGCGGCACCGCCGAGGCCGGGGTCACCGACATCGCCGCCCCGCACCCGGTGCGCACCATCACCATCGCCGCCGACCTGCCCGACCGGGTCGCCGGAACCGAGTACGGCCGCGAGACCGTCACCCGGCGCCTGCAGGAGATCGGCTGCTCCGTCTCGGGCGCCGACGTCCTGGAGGTCACCCCGCCGACCTGGCGGCCCGACCTCACCGACCCGTACGACCTCGCCGAGGAGGTCATCCGGCTGGAGGGCTACGACAACGTCCCCGCCCGGATGCCCAATGTGCCGCCGGGCAAGGGCCTGACCGAGGCGCAGCGCGTCCACCGCCGGATCGGCGTCGCGCTGGCCGGGGCGGGCTACGTCGAGGTCAACAACTACCCGTTCCTCGGCGAGGCCGCCTTCGAGGCGCTCGGTCTGGAGGCGGACGACCGGCGCCGCCGCACGGTGAAGCTGGTCAACCCGCTCAACGACGAGGAGCCGGCGCTGCGCACCACGCTGCTGCCCGGCCTCCTCGGCGCGCTGCGGCGCAACGTCGGCCGGGGCAACACCGACCTGGCGATCTTCGAGACCGGCACCGTCTTCCGGCCCAAGGACGAGCTGACCGTGGCCCCGCGCCCGGCCGTCGACCGCCGGCCCAGTGACGAGGAGCTGGCCGCGCTGGACGCCGCGCTGCCGGACCAGCCGCGCCGGGTCGCCGTCGCCCTCGCGGGCGAGCGGCTGCCCTCCGGCTGGTGGGGCACCGGCGCCCAGGCCTCCTGGGCGGACGCGGTCGAGGCCGCCCGTACGGTGGCCCGCGCGGCCGGCGTGGAGCTGACCGTCCGCCAGGACCAGCACGCGCCCTGGCACCCGGGTCGCTGCGCGGCCCTGGTGGTGGCCGGCACCGACCGGCTGGTCGGGCACGCGGGCGAGCTGCACCCGCGGGTGGTCAAGGCACTCGGGCTGCCGGCCCGCACCGCGGCCATGGAGCTCGACATCGACCTGCTGACCGCCGACGGTGCCCGGAAGGTCGACGGCCCGGTGGTCTCCGGCTTCCCGGTGGCCACCCAGGACGTCGCGCTGATCGTCGACGCCGCTGTCCCGGCCGCCGAGGTGGAGGCCGCGCTGCGCACGGGCGCGGGCGAACTGCTGGAGGCCATCCGGCTGTTCGACGTGTTCACCGGCGAGCAGGTCGGCGAGGGCAAGAAGTCGCTGGCCTACGCGCTGCGCTTCCGCGCCGCCGACCGCACCCTGACCGCCGACGAGGCCACCGCCGCCCGCGAGGCCGCTGTCGCCGAGGCCGTCAGCCGCACCGGCGCCGTGCTCCGCGGCGCCTGACACCGGCACCCCGCAGGGCCCGAGGGGCCCCGCCCGGACCACCGAGTCCGGGCGGGGCCCCTCGCGTTCGCCCGGGGCGGGGCCCCCGGGGTCGCCCCTGCGCGGCCGGCGCGCTTCCTCGGGTTGACGAACCGTCATGGCCTCACTCGTCGATTGACCCGCGGTCTGACCTGGGCCGTTCACATCTCCTTGAAGTGAATGGGTCAAAGGCCTTGCGAGGCACGGCCGGAGGGCGTTTCCTTCTCGTTAGGAAGGTTTCCTAACCCACCGAGGAAACGGAGCACTCATGCGTCCGCAGCCCCGTCGTGCCCTCCGCATCGCCATCGCCGCCGCCCTGGTGGCCGCACCCGTGACCGTCGCGGCCACCTCGGCCGCCCAGGCCGCGCCCGCCGCCGCGACGTCCGTCCGGCTCAGCGGCGTCGGCCTGGACGACCCGCACAAGAAGGACATCGCCATGCAGCTGGTGTCCAGCGCGGAGAACTCGTCGCTGGACTGGAAGGCCCAGTACAAGTACATCGAGGACATCGGCGACGGCCGCGGCTACACCGCCGGCATCATCGGCTTCTGTTCCGGGACCGGCGACATGCTGGAGCTGGTGCAGCACTACGCCGACATCGAGCCCGGCAACATCCTCGCCAAGTACCTGCCCGCGCTGAAGAAGGTCAACGGCAGCGCCTCGCACTCCGGCCTCGGCAGCCCGTTCGTCAAGGACTGGGCCACCGCCGCCAAGGACCCGGCCTTCCAGCAGGCCCAGAACGACGAGCGCGACCGGGTGTACTTCAACCCCGCCGTCAAGCAGGCCGAGGCCGACGGCCTGCGCGCGCTCGGCCAGTTCATCTACTACGACGCCATCGTGATGCACGGCCCCGGCACCGACTCCGACAGCTTCGGCGGCATCCGCGCGGCCGCCATGAAGAAGGCCAAGACGCCCGCCCAGGGCGGCGACGAGGCCACCTACCTCAAGGCCTTCCTGGACGCCCGCAAGGTGGTCATGAAGAAGGAGGAGGCGCACTCGGACACCAGCCGGGTCGACACCGAGCAGTCGGTGTTCCTCAACGCCAGGAACTTCGACCTCAACCCGCCGCTGAAGTGGAAGGTCTACGGCGACAGCTACAGCATCAACAGCTGAGCCCCGGCCGGCACGGCGGCGGGAGCCGATCCCCCCCCGTGACGTCTCCCGCCGCCCCGGCGCTCCGCCCCCCCACGAAAGTCCAAAGGGGATGTGAACGTCCTGTTCATCCCGTAACGAATCGAGCAGGCCGATAACGAAGGGTTCCTCCCTCGTTGACGCCTTCCCCCGGTGGCGCTTGACTCCCTCCCCTGCCGCAGTGTTGCGGCGCAGTACAGGAGGCACCACCGATCATGATCAGACCCATGCGTCTCGCGGCCGCAGGCACGGCCACCGTGTCGCTCGCGCTCACCCTCACGGCCTGCGGTCAGACCGCGGCGCCCCAGGAGCCGGCGGCCGGCGGAGGCGACGAGGGCATCGGTCTGCTCCTGCCGGAGAGCGCGTCCTCCACCCGCTACGACGCGTTCGACAAGCCGCTGATCGAGCAGACGGTGACCAGCCTCTGCACCAAGTGCACGCTCAGCTACGCCAACGCGGGCGGCGACGCGGCCGTCCAGAAGAAGCAGTTCGACGACCTGCTCGCCAAGGGCGTGAAGGTCATCCTGCTCGACCCGGTCGACGCCAAGCTCACCGCCCCCTGGGTCGACGCCGCCAACGCCAAGGGCGTGAAGGTCGTCGCGTACGACCGGCTGGCCCAGGGCAAGGTCGCCGCCTACGTCTCCTTCGACAACCAGCGCACCGGCCAGCTCCAGGGCCAGTCCCTGCTCGACGCGCTGGGCGCGAAGGCCTCCTCGGCCAACGTCGTGATGATCGACGGCGCCGAGTCCGACCCCAACGCGGCGCAGTTCAAGGCGGGCGCGCACCAGGCGCTGGACGGCAAGGTCAAGAAGATCGCCTACGAGCAGTCCGGCGAGTGGAAGCCGGAGGTGGCCACCGCGAAGATGAACGAGGCCATCCAGAGCCTCGGGAAGGACGGCATCCAGGCCGTCTACGCCGCGAACGACGGCATGGCCGCCGCCGTCATCGACGCCCTGAAGGCCGCGGGCATCAAGAACGTGCCGGTGGGCGGCCAGGACGCCTCCATCGACGCCGTCCGCCGGGTGCTCACCGGCGAGCAGGCGTACACCGTCTACAAGCCGTACAAGCCCGAGACGGACGCGGCGGGCAGCATCGCCGTCCAACTGGCCGAGGGCCTGGACATCAGCACCACCGCGACCTCCGTCACCGACAGCGGAGCGCTGCACATCCCCTCGCTGCTGCTCACCCCGATCGTGGTGACCAAGTCGAAGGTGGCGGCCACGGTCGTCGGCGGCGGGCTCTACAAGGTGTCCGACATCTGCACCCAGCCGTACGCGCAGGCGTGCGCGGAGGCCGGGGTCAAGTAGGCCGGGAGCAAGTACGCACGGGGCACGTACGCAAGGGGCGGGGGGGGGGGGGGGGGGGGGGGGGGGGGGGGGGGGGGGGGGGGGGGGGGGGGGGGGGGGGGGGGGGGGGGGGGGGGGGGGGGGG
>NZ_JBVHXY010000046.1:21415-54769 GCF_055569215.1 Kitasatospora sp. NPDC029312
CCCCCCCCCCCCCCCCCCCCCCCCCCCCCCCCCCCCCCCCCCCCCCCCCCCCCCCCCCCCCCCCCCCCCCCCCCCCCCCCCCCCCGCCCCTTGCGCGTCGGGGCTCAGGCGCTCGCGGTGTAGTCGTAGAAGCCGCGACCGGACTTGCGGCCCAGCAGGCCCGCGTCGACCATCCGGGACAGCAGCGGCGGAGCGGCGTACAGCGGCTCCTTGTACTCGTCGTACATCGACTCGGCGATCGAGACGATGGTGTCCAGGCCGATCAGGTCGCACAGCCGCAGCGGGCCCATCGGGTGGGCGCAGCCCGCCTCCATGCCCTTGTCGATGTCGGAGGCGGTCGCGACGCCCGACTCGAACATCCGCACCGCGGAGAGCAGGTACGGCACCAGCAGCGCGTTGACCACGAAGCCGGCCCGGTCGCGGGCCCGGATCGGCTCCTTGCCGAGCACCTGGGTGGCGAAGGCCTCGACCCGCTCGGTGGTGGTCGCCGAGGTGGTCAGCGTCGGGATGACCTCGACCAGCTTCTGCACCGGCGCCGGGTTGAAGAAGTGCAGGCCGATCACCTGCTCCGGGCGGGAGGTGGCGGCGGCCAGCTTCACGATCGGGATCGAGGAGGTGTTGGAGGCCAGGATCGCGTCGCGCCGCTCGATCACCCGGTCGAGGGTCTCGAAGATCCTGACCTTGATGTCCTCGCGCTCGGCGACGGCCTCGACCACCAGGTCGCGGTCGGCGAAGTCGGACAGCTCCACGGTGAAGGACAGCCGCGCCAGCGCCTCGTCCCGCTGCTCGGGGCTCAGCTTGCCGCGCTTGACCGCCGTCTCCAGGGAGTTGGTCAGCCGGGTGCGGCCGAGCTCCAGGGCCTCACCGCTCGCCTCCGACACCAGGACGTCCAGCCCCGCCCGGGCGAAGACCTCCGCGATGCCCGATCCCATCAGGCCGCAGCCGACTACTCCGACGCGCGCGATGTCACTCACTCAGTTGCCCTTCGGTGGTGCTGGGGGTCGCCCAGCGAACTGGTGGCCCAGCGAGCTGCTGGTCAACGGGCCGGTGGACCGGAATGGGTGCACCGGTCACCGCCCCGACGACGTTACTACTCCGTACCGGCCGGTAGGTCACCCCCTCCCCGGCGCAGTGCCGCGTTCACGGCTCCTCCGAACGAGTGAGGACGCGGCGCCCGCGCGTGTGCCCGGCTGCCGGTGCCACCCGGCGGCCGACAGAATGCCGCGACAGCAGGCCGCGGCTCCGGCGGACCGCCGGGAACGGCGGACGGGGACGGCGGACGGTGGACGGGGCCGGGAAGGAGCACGCGGTGTCGACTGGATCGCTCACGGGGCGGGTCGCCCTGATCACCGGGGCCGGCCGCGGGATCGGCCGGGAGATCGCCATCGGCCTGGCCGCCGAGGGCATGGCCGTCGGACTCGTCGGCCGCACCCACGGCACGCTGACCGACACCCTCAAGGAGTGCGTCAAGCGCGGCTCGCGCGGCGTGGCGGTCGCCGCCGACGTCTGCCGCCCCGGTTCGGTGCGCGAGGCCGTCCGCCTGATCGAGCGCGACCTCGGCCCGGTCGACCTGCTGGTCAACAACGCCGGCCAGGTCGACCGCGCCGAGGTGCCGGTCTGGGAGACCGACCCCGGCCAGTGGTGGCAGGTGGTCGAGACCAACCTGCGCGGCCCCTACAACCTGTTGCGCTGCGTCCTGCCCGGCATGGTGGCCCGCCGGCGCGGCCGGGTGCTCAACCTCAACTCCGGCTTCGCGGTGCGCCCCGACGGCCACTACACCGCGTACGCCACCTCCAAGGGCGCGCTGCTCCAGCTCTCCGACAACATGGCGGACTCGCTGGCCCGGCACGGCGTCGTGGTCCTGGACGTCAGCCCCGGCGCGGTGGCCACCGACATGACCGCCGGGATGCCGATGTTCCGGGACAACCAGACCTGGGCCTCGATCCCGTACATGGTCGCGGTCACCGTGGACGTCGCCCGCGGCCGCTTCGACGACCTGCACGGGCGCTTCATCCACGCCGAGCGGGACGACCTGACGGAACTGGTCGAGCGGGCCGAGGAGATCCGGCGGGCGGACGCCCGTACGCTGCGGCTGCGCCCGTACAAGGACGACGACCCGATGGCCTGACCCCGATGGCCTGATCCCGCTGGCCTGATCCCGCTGGCCTGACCCCGCCGGGCCGGCCGGCCGTCCCGCTACGCGCAGAGCTGGCTGGCGGTGACCGGCTTGAGCCCCGCCTTGGCCAGGCCGTCCAGGATCGCCGGCAGCGCGTCGACGGTGCACTGGTGGCCCATGTGCAGGGCCACCACCGAGCCGCCGCGCACCCCGTTCAGCACCCGGCGCTGCAGTTCGGCGGCGCTCGGGTCGTTGTAGTCGCGCGGGTCGACGTCGAAGGACAGCACGTGCTCGTAGCCGACGGCCTTGGCCTGCTCGCGCACCATCGGGGTGGCGTACTGGGCGGCGGAGGGGCGGAACCAGCGGCCGATCGAGCCGGTCAGCTTCTGCAGCCGGTCGGCGCACTGGGCGATCTCGGCGCGGGCCTGATCCGGCGTCATCGCGGAGATGTTCAGGTGGTTCTGGGTGTGGTTGCCCAGCTCGTGGCCGCCGTCCAGGATCCGCCGGGCCATCTGCGGCTGCTGGTCCAGCCAACTGCCGACCGCCATCACGGTCAGCTTGGCGCCGCGCTGCTCGGCGGCCTCCAGCAGCGCGGTGGCGAGCTTCGGGTCGCCGCTGCCGTGGACGGTGAGCGCCACGTTCTTGCCGGTGCGCGGCCCGTACACCACCTCGAACGGCGTGCCGGCCGCGAGCGGCGTCAGCGCCGGCGGGGTCGGCGGGGCGGAGCTCTGGGTCGCGGCGGCGGTCGGCCCGCCGCCCGGCTGCGGCCCGGCCGGGGTGGTCGGGGCGGGCGACTCCGGGCCCTCGCCGCCGGTCCAGGCCGGGTCGGTAGTGTGCTGCGGGTCGACGGCCCCGGGGTGCGCGGCGAGCGTCCCGGTGTCGGCCCGGCGGGGCGTACCGGTGGCGCAGCCGGTGACGAGTCCGCCGGCGGCGGTCAGGGCGGCCAGCTGGGCGGCGGTGCGCAGTACGGTGCGGCGGTCGGCAGTCATCGGCAGCCAGCATAGAGAGCGCGGCCCCGCCGGGCGATCCGGAACCGGCGTGTCCGCACGCGTTTTGACGTGCACACACTCCGATCTACGGGCGTTGCACAAACCTGAACTCTGCCTGTTTCCACGGCGTGTCCTTGGATACGATCGCGGCGCACCGCTTTGTTACGGAGCGGTAGCGCATTCCGGCATTGCGCACTGGGGGCGGAAGATGACGCACGAGGACACCGCGGCCGTCGGCCACGGCACCAGCACCGGCGCCGACTGGCAATGGGCCAGAGCCGAGGACTGGCAGCCGCCGAGCGAACTGGACACCGGCGTACCGCACACCGCACGGATGTACGACTACTACCTGGGCGGCAAGGACAACTTCGAGGCGGACCGCAAGGCCGCCCAGGCCGCGATAGCCGCCTACCCGGCGCTGCCGCTGCTGGCCCGCACCAACCGGCAGTTCCTCGGCCGGGCCGTCGAGTTCGCGGCGGGCCGGGGGATCCGCCAGTTCATCGACATCGGCACCGGCATCCCGGCCGTCGGCTCCACCAGCGAGGTCGCCCGGCGCGTCGCCCCGGACGCCCGGGTGGTGTACGTGGACAACGACCCGATCGTCGCCACCCACGCCCGGGCCCTGCTGGCCGGCCGCCCGGCCGGGCACACCTCCGTCATCGAGGCCGACCTGCGCGATCCGCAGTCCATCCTCGGCCACCCCGCACTGGCCACCGCCGTCGACCTCGCCCAGCCGGTCGCGCTGATGCTGGTCGCCGTCCTGCACTTCATCCGGGACGAGGACGGCGCGCAGCGGATCGTGCGCACCCTGCGCGACGCGCTCGCGCCGGGCAGCGCGCTGATCCTGTCCCACGGCAGCCCCGACTTCGCCTCCCGCGAGAGCGCCGCCGAGGGCACCCGGATCTACAAGAGCGCCAGTGCCCCGCTCGTCCTGCGCCCGCGCGCCGGCGTCGAACCCTTCTTCGGCGACTTCGACTTCGTCGGCCCCGGCCTCGTCCAACTCCCGCTCTGGCGCCCCACCCCCGGCCACGTCCGCACCGCCGACCTCCCCGAGGGCTGGCAGGACGTCTCCGCCTACGCGGGCGTCGCCATCAAACCCTGACCACCGCACGACGGCCCGGCCCCGGCTCCTCCCTCCCCGTGCCTCCTGCGCCGGGACGGGCCGTCGAAGCGTGCGGCGGGGCACTGGCAGCCCCTCGCCGCAGGGCGGCGCATCGGTGCGTACCGGGAGAAAATGACGCGACACGGCCGCTCGAGCGGTGTTAGCTTCCGCGGCATGGAACCCCTGAGCGACTCCGAGATCCGCGCGTCCTTCGTCAACTGCTCCAAGGGCGAGGCCCGTCGGCTCAACCTGCCCCGGGGCCTGGCCGAACTGCCCTGGGAGAACCTGGACTTCCTCGGCTGGCGAGATCCGGGCGCGCCCGACCGGGCGTACCTGGTGGCGCCGTACCGCGGCGAGGTGGTCGGGGTGACGCTGCGGGCGCCGGTGATCCGGCGCAGCCTCACCAAGACCAACGTGTGCTCGCTGTGCGTCACCGCGCACGCGGGGTCGGGCGTCGCGCTGCTGGCCGCCCGCCGGGCCGGGGTGGCCGGCCGGGAGGGCAACACCGTCGGCACGTACATCTGCGCCGACCTGGCCTGCTCGCTCTACGTGCGGGGGCTGAAGCAGTCCACCCTGATCACCCGGCCCAACGAGTCGGTGCCGCTGGAGGACCAGATCGCGAGTACGGTGCTCAACGTCGAGGCCTTCCTGGCCCGGGTGCTCACCGACACGGCCGCCGCGTAGCGCGGCTACCGTCCGCGCAGGTTGTCCAGCTCGCGGCGCTCCCGCTTGGTCGGGCGCCCGGCGCCCCGGTCGCGTTCGAAGGCCGGGGCGACGAACTCGCGCGGCGGCCGCGGCGGGCTGTTGTCGATCAGGCACTCCGCCGCGGCCGCGGCGCCCACCCGCTTGCGGATCAACTGCCGCACCACCACGACCCGCTCGTAGCCCTCCTCACGGACCCGCACCTCGTCCCCGGGCTTGAGCGACTGCGCCGGCTTGGCCCGTTCGCCGTTCACCCGGACGTGCCCCGCCTTGCAGGCGGCGGCCGCCAGCGCCCGGGTCTTGGCCAGCCGGACCGACCAGATCCAGGCGTCCACCCGCACGCTTCCCTCGTGTTCAGCCATTCCCGGAGCCTACCCAAGCCGCTAGGCGAGGGACGGTGCCTCCTGAACGGCCCAGCCGTTGCCGTCCGGGTCGTTGAAGAAGACGAAGTTGTTCCACGCCTCGCCGTGCCCGTCCACCCGGGCACCCGCCACGAAGTGCTGGACGGGGCTGACCGCGACGCCGCGCGCCGCGAGTTCCGCGTGGGCCTTCTCGATGTCCCGAACCACCAGCTGGAGCCCCTTGACCGATCCGGGGGCCGAGTCGATCACCCCGGTGCCCACCACGATGGAGCAGGACGAGCCCGGGGGAGTCAACTGGACCACCCGGATCCCGTCCCTCAACCGGGTGTCGTGGTCGACCGTGAAGCCGGCCTGCTCCTCGTAGAACAGCTTGGCCCGGTCCACGTCCGCCACCGGGAGGACCACGACTTCGAGCTTCCAGTCCATCGCCCTCACCCCTCTCGGTCGGGCTCTTCCAGTATCCGTCCGGTCGGATTCGTACGAAACCGTTCCCCGTCGGGGCGTCGGATAGCCTGAGAACACGATGAATCCGCAGACCACGCCCGCCGCGACCCCGTTCACCACCCCGTGGGGCACCTTCGACCTCACCCGCTTCCCGGCGGCCCCGCGCGAGCGGCTGCGGGCCTGGGACGCCGCCGACGAGTACCTGCTGCGCCACCTCGCCGGTGAGACGGACAGCGCCGCCGGCGCCGCGACCGAGCTGGCCGGCCGCCGGGTCGTCGTCCTGGGAGACCGCTGGGGCGCGCTGACCACGGCGCTTTCGACGGCCGTCTCGACGGCCCCGTCCACCGCCCCGGCGCCGGACGGACCGGTCCAGATCACCGACTCCCACCTCGGCCGCCAGGCCACCCGGGAGAACCTCGCCCGGGCCGGCGCCGCCGTGGACGAGTCCCGGCTGCTCACCACCCGGGACACCCCGCCGGAGCGGATCGACGTCCTGCTGGTGCGCGTCCCCAAGAGCCTGGCGCTGCTGGAGGACCAACTGCACCGGCTCGTCCCGGCGATCCACTCCGGCACGGTCGTGGTCGGCACCGGTATGGTCACCGAGATCCACACCTCCACCCTGCAGCTGTTCGAGAGGATCCTCGGCCCGACCCGCACATCGCTCGCGGTCCGCAAAGCCCGGCTGATCTTCTGCACCCCCGATCCGGCGCTCGACCCCGGCCCCAACCCGTGGCCGCACCGCTACGCGCTGCCGCCGGACATCGGCCCGGTCTCCGGCCGTACGGTGGTCAACCACGCCGGCACCTTCTGCGCGGAGCGGCTCGACATCGGCACCCGCTTCTTCCTGTCCCACCTGCCGACCCCCGCTCCCGGCGCCCGCGTCGTCGACCTCGGCTGCGGCAACGGCGTGGTCGGGACGGCCGCCGCACTGGCCGGGCCGGGCGCGGAGCTGGTGTTCGTGGACGAGTCGCACCAGGCGGTCGCCTCGGCCGAGGAGACCTTCCGCACCAACCTGGGCCCGGACGCCCCGGCGGAGTTCCTCACCGCGGACGCGCTCGCTCCGGACCTGTTCGCCCCGGCGTCGGTGGACCTGGTGCTCAACAACCCGCCGTTCCACTCCCACCAGGCCACCACCGACGCCACCGCCTGGCGGATGTTCACCGGCGCCCGGCGGGCGCTCAGGCCCGGCGGCGAACTCTGGGTGGTCGGCAACCGCCACCTCGGTTACCACGTCAAGCTGCGCAAGCTGTTCGGCAACTGCCAAGTCGTCGCGGGGAACCCCAAGTTCGTGGTGCTGCGGGCGGTCAAGCGCTGACCGGGCGGCGATCGTCCGCTCCGAACCTCCAAGCCCTGACCTCCAAGCCCCCGACCTCCGACCTCCGAGCCCCAGCCTCCGGCCCCCGGCCCGTCGCCCCTCGCCCCCGGGGCCCGCCCGCCCGGGCGGGTCTTGCATGGATTTTCCGTCGCGCGTATATTCATGCCACGACCAAGGAGGAACGCCATGGCATTGCGAGTCGCCGTCGCCGGCGCGAGCGGGTACGCGGGCGGCGAGGTGCTGCGCCTGCTACTCGGCCACCCGGAGGTGGAGATCGGGGCGCTGACCGGCGGCTCGAACGCGGGCACCCGGCTGGGCGCACTGCAGCCGCACCTGATCCCGCTGGCCGACCGCGTCCTCGAACCCACCACCCCCGAGGTGCTGGCCGACCACGACGTGGTGTTCCTGGCGCTGCCCCACGGGCAGTCCGCCGCCGTCGCCGACGCGCTCGGGCAGAACGTCCTGGTGGTCGACTGCGGCGCCGACTTCCGGCTCAAGGCCGCCGCCGACTGGGAGCAGTTCTACGGCTCCGCCCACGCCGGCACCTGGCCCTACGGTCTGCCCGAGCTCCCCGGTCACCGCGCCGCGTTGAAGGGCAGCAACCGGATCGCCGTGCCCGGCTGCTACCCGACGGCCGTCTCCCTCGCGCTCTTCCCGGCGTACGCGGCCGGACTCGCCGAGCCGGAGGCCGTGGTGGTCGCCGCCTCCGGCACCTCCGGTGCCGGCAAGGCCGCCAAGCCCCACCTGCTGGGCAGCGAGGTTATGGGCAGCGTCAGCCCGTACGGCGTCGGCGGCGTGCACCGGCACACCCCGGAGATGGTGCAGAACCTCACCCCGCTCGCCGGCGAGCCGGTCACCGTCTCCTTCACCCCCACCCTCGTCCCGATGCCGCGCGGGATCCTCGCGACCTGCTCCGCCAAGGCCAAGCCGGGCGTGAACGCCGAGAGCCTGCGCGCCGCCTACGCCGAGGCGTTCGCGGACGAGGCCTTCGTCCACCTGCTGCCCGAGGGGCAGTGGCCGCAGACCAGCAGCGTCTACGGCGCCAACACCGCCCTGATCCAGGTGGCCCTGGACCCGGCCGCCGGGCGGATCATCGCGATCAGCGCGATCGACAACCTGGTCAAGGGCACCGCCGGCGGCGCGGTGCAGAGCATGAACATCGCCCTCGGCCTGCCCGAGGACCTGGGCCTTCCCGTGAACGGAGTCGCACCGTGACCACCCCGAACACCGGCGTCACCGCCGCCAAGGGCTTCCGCGCCGCCGGCGTGACCGCCGGCCTCAAGGCCTCCGGCGCTCCCGACCTCGCCCTGGTGGTCAACGACGGCCCCTCGCTCGCCGCGGCCGGTGTCTTCACCCGCAACCGGGTCAAGGCCGCGCCGGTGCTCTGGTCCGAGCAGGTGCTCAAGGGCGGCCAGGTCTCCGCCGTCGTCCTCAACTCCGGTGGCGCCAACGCCTGTACCGGCCCGCTCGGCTTCCAGGACACCCACGCCACCGCGGAGCGGGCCGCCACGGAGCTGGGCCTCAACGCCGGCGAGGTCGCCGTCGCCTCCACCGGCCTGATCGGCGTCCGCCTGCCGATGGACGTCCTGCTGCCGGGCGTCACCCTGGCCGCCCGCGAGCTCAGCGGGACCGGCGGCGAGGCCGCCGCGATCGCCATCAAGACCACCGACACCGTGCACAAGACCGCCGAGTTCACCAGCCCGGCCGGCTGGACGGTCGGCGGCATGGCCAAGGGCGCGGGCATGCTCGCCCCCAGCCTGGCCACCATGCTGGTCGTCCTCACCACCGACGCCGACCTCGACAGCGCCGCCCTGGACACCGCGCTGCGCGCCGCCACCCGCACCACCTTCGACCGGATCGACTCCGACGGCTGCATGTCGACCAACGACACCGTGCTGCTGCTCGCCTCCGGCGCCACCGGCATCACCCCGGACGAGGCCGAGTTCGCCGAGGCCGTCCGCGCGGTCAGCGCCGACCTGGCCCGTCAGCTGATCGGCGACGCCGAGGGCGCCGGCAAGGACATCCGGATCGACGTCACCGGCGCCGCCACCGAGGACGAGGCCGTCGAGGTCGCCCGCACGATCGGCCGCAACAACCTGCTCAAGTGCGCGATCCACGGGGAGGACCCCAACTGGGGCCGGGTGCTGGCCGCGATCGGCACCACCGACGCCGCCTTCGACCCGAACCGGCTGGACGTGGCGATCAACGGCGTCTGGGTGTGCAAGGACGGCGGGGTGGGCGAGGACCGTGACCTGGTGGACATGGCGGGCCGCGAGGTCGTCATCACGGCGGACCTCAACGCCGGTACGGCGAGCGCCTCGCTGTGGACCAACGACCTCACCGCCGACTACGTCCACGAGAACAGCGCCTACTCCACCTGAGCCGCGCCGCCTGAGCCGCGCCACCTGGCCGTGCCGCCTGAGCCGCGCCGCCCGAGCCGCGCACCTGGTCCGCGCACCTGATCCTCCGAAGGACACCGCTACCGTGCAGATCGCACCCAAGGGCGAACAGGCCCGCAACAACACGGCGTTGCCCAAGGCCATGACCCTGATCGAGGCGCTGCCGTGGCTGGAGCGCTTCCACGGCAAGACCGTCGTGATCAAGTTCGGCGGCAACGCCATGGTGGACGACAGCCTCAAGGCGGCCTTCGCCCAGGACGTCGTCTTCCTCCGCTACGCCGGACTGCACCCCGTCGTGGTGCACGGCGGCGGCCCGCAGATCAGCGCCCAACTCGACAAGCTGGGGCTGGAGTCCAACTTCACCAACGGCCTGCGCGTCACCACCCCGGAGACCATGGACGTGGTGCGGATGGTGCTGGCCGGTCAGGTCCAGCGCGAGCTGGTCGGCCTGCTCAACGGGCACGGCCCGTTCGCCGTCGGCATGACCGGCGAGGACGCGCACACCATGACCGCGGTCAAGCGGTACGCGGTGGTGGACGGCGAGCAGGTCGACATCGGCCTGGTCGGCGACATCGTCAACATCGAGGCCGGCGCGGTGAAGGCGCTGATCGCCGACGGCCGGATCCCGGTCATCTCCTCGATCGCCCGCGGTGCCGACGGCCACGTCTACAACATCAACGCCGACACCGCCGCCTCCGCCCTCGCCGTCGCGCTCGGCGCCGAGATGCTGGTGGTGCTCACCGACGTCGAGGGCCTCTACAAGGACTGGCCGAACTCCGACGACGTGATCAGCCAGCTCACCGCGAGCGAACTGGAGGAGCTGCTGCCGGGCCTCGCCAGCGGCATGCTCCCCAAGATGGAGGGCTGCCTGCGCGCCGTCCGCTCCGGCGTGGGCACCGCCCGCGTGCTGGACGGCCGGGTGCAGCACAGCCTGCTGCTGGAGATCTTCACCGACGAGGGAATCGGCACGATGGTCGTGCCGGACGACGAACCGACCGTGACCGGGGGACTGGCATGACGCACAACGAGCAGCTCACCGACCGGTGGCAGCACGCCTTCACCGCCAACTACGGCACTCCCCGCCTCCCGCTGGCGCGCGGTGCGGGAGCCACGTTCTGGGACGCGGACGGCAAGGAGTACACCGACCTGGTCGGTGGCATCGCGGTCAACGCCCTCGGCACCGCCCACCCGGCCGTCGTCGAGGCGGTCAGCCGGCAGATCGCCACCCTGGGCCACGTCTCCAACCTCTTCATGGCCGAGCCGACCATCGCCCTGGCCGAGCGGCTGCTGCGGCTGGACGGCCGCGAGGGCGGCCGGGTGTTCTTCTGCAACTCCGGCGCCGAGGCCAACGAGGCCGCCTTCAAGATCAGCCGGCGCACCGGCCGCACCCACCTGGTCGCCCTCGAGGGCGGCTTCCACGGCCGGACGATGGGCGCCCTCGCGCTCACCGGCCAACCCGCCAAGCAGGACCCGTTCCGCCCGCTGCCCGGCGACGTCACCCACGTCCCGTTCGGTGACATCGAGGCGCTGCGCGCGGCCGTCACCACCGAGACCGCCGCCGTCTTCCTGGAGCCGATCCAGGGCGAGAGCGGCGCCGTCCCGCTGCCCGACGGCTACCTCCCGGCGGCCCGCGAGATCACCCGGGCGACCGGCACCCTGCTGGTCCTGGACGAGATCCAGACCGGCATCGGCCGCACCGGCCACTGGTACGCCCACCAGGCTTTCGAGGGCGTCGAGCCGGACGTGGTCACCCTGGCGAAGGCGCTCGGCGGCGGCCTGCCGATGGGCGCGGTGCTGGCCTTCGGCCGGGCGGCCGAGCTGCTCACCCCGGGCCAGCACGGCACCACCTTCGGCGGGAATCCGGTGGCTGCCGCGGCCGGGCTCGCGGTGCTGGACACCATCGAGTCCCAGGGTCTGCTGGAGCACGTCCGCAAGACCGGTGAGCGGCTGCGGCAGGGCATCGAGGCGATCGGGGACCCGCTGGTCTCGCACGTGCGCGGGGCCGGCCTGCTGCTCGGCATCGTGCTCACCCGGCCGGTCTCGGCCCTGGTCCAGGCCGTGGCGCAGGAGGCGGGCTTCCTGGTGAACGCGGCCGTTCCGGACGCGGTACGGCTGGTGCCGCCGCTGGTGCTGACCGAGCAGCAGGCGGACGCGTTCCTGGCCGCGCTGCCGGGCATCCTCCGGACGGTGCGCGAGGGCGCCCCGGCCGATGCGAGTTGACCATCGTCCGGGAGAATAATCACATGACCGATTCCCGTTCCGGCCCCTCCGCCGCCGGCCCGACGCCGCAGGTCCCGCAGACCCGCACCGCGCGCCACCGGCGGATCGTGGACCTGCTCACCCGCCAGCCCGTGCGTTCGCAGAGCCAGCTCGCCAAGCTGCTCGCCGACGACGGACTCGTGGTCACCCAGGCCACCCTCTCCCGGGACCTGGACGAGCTGGGCGCGGTCAAGATCCGCAACCGGGACGGCGCGCTCATCTACGCCGTCCCGGCCGAGGGCGGCGACCGCACGCCGCGCGCGCCGATGGGGGAGTCGGCCAGCGAGGGCCGGATGGCCCGGCTGGCCGGCGAGCTGATGGTCTCCGCGACGGCCTCCGGGAACCTGGTCGTGCTGCGCACCCCGCCCGGGGCCGCGCAGTTCCTGGCCTCGGCGATCGACCAGGCGGAGGTGTTCGAGATCATCGGCACCATCGCCGGCGACGACACCGTGCTGCTGATCAGCCGCGATCCCGGCGGTGGTCAGGCGCTCGCCGACCACCTCATGCAACTCGCCCAGGCGAAGGCCCAGTAGCGCCGCCCCGCCCCCGAAACCCCGGCCGTCGGACCAGCTCCGGCCGGGGTTTTGTGTTTCATACGTCGTCGTGCATACTTATGCCACTCGCTGCACATGTGTGCCGCCACCGCATCCGTGCGACCCGCGTAAGGAGCCACCGCGATGACCGCCCAGCAGTCCTCCGACGTCCGCCTCTGGGGCGCGCGCTTCGCCGACGGCCCGTCCGAGGCGCTGGCCCGGCTCTCCGCCTCGGTCCACTTCGACTGGCGCCTCGCCCCGTACGACATCGCCGGCTCCAAGGCCCACGCCCGGGTGCTGCACAAGGCCGGGCTGCTCTCCGACGAGGAGCTCGCCGCGATGCTGGCCGGACTCGACCGGCTGCTCGCCGACGTCGAGGCGGGCACCTTCACCGGCACCGTCGCCGACGAGGACGTCCACACCGCCCTGGAGCGCGGCCTGCTGGAGCGCCTCGGCGCCGAGCTGGGCGGCAAGCTGCGGGCCGGGCGCTCGCGCAACGACCAGATCGCCACCCTATTCCGGATGTACCTGCGGGACCACGCGAAGACCATCGGCGGCCTGCTGCTCGACCTCCAGCACGCGCTGGTCGGCCTGGCCGAGGCCCACCCGGACACCGCCATGCCGGGCCGCACCCACCTGCAGCACGCCCAGCCCGTGCTCTTCGCCCACCACGTCCTCGCGCACGTGCAGGCCCTCGGCCGGGACGCCGAGCGGCTGCGCCAGTGGGACGCCCGCACCGCCGTCTCGCCGTACGGCTCCGGCGCGCTGGCCGGCTCCTCGCTCGGCCTCGACCCGCAGGCCGTCGCCGCCGATCTCGGCTTCGAGGGCGGCTCGGTCGGCAACTCCATCGACGGCACCGCCTCGCGCGACTTCGTCGCCGAGTTCGCCTTCGTGACCGCGATGATCGGCGTGAACCTCTCCCGGATCGCGGAGGAGGTGATCATCTGGAACACCAAGGAGTTCGGCTTCATCACGCTGCACGACGCCTTCTCCACCGGCTCCTCGATCATGCCGCAGAAGAAGAACCCGGACATCGCCGAGCTGGCCCGCGGCAAGTCCGGCCGGCTGATCGGCAACCTGACCGGCCTGCTGGCCACCCTCAAGGCGCTGCCGCTCGCCTACAACCGGGACCTTCAGGAGGACAAGGAGCCGGTCTTCGACTCCTGCGACACCCTGGAGGTGCTGCTGCCCGCGTTCACCGGGATGATGGCCACCCTCACCGTGCACCGGGAGCGGCTGGAGGAGCTGGCCCCGGCCGGCTTCTCGCTCGCCACCGACATCGCCGAGTGGCTGGTCAAGCAGGGCGTCCCGTTCCGGGTCGCGCACGAGGTGGCCGGCGCCTGCGTCAAGGTCTGCGAGGCCCGGGGCATCGAGCTGTCCGAACTGACGGACGAGCAGTTCGCCTCGATCTCCGAGCACCTGACCCCCGAGGTCCGCTCGGTGCTCAGCGTGCACGGAGCCATCGCCGCCCGCAGCGGGCGGGGCGGCACCGCGCCTTCCGCCGTCGCGGTCCAGCTCGCCGAGGTGAAGGCGGACCTGGCGCGGCAGCAGGAGTGGCTCCAGGGCTGATCCCGAGGAGGCGGGGGAGGGGCGCGGCGGTCCGACCGGCGCGCCCCTCCCGCGTGCGCGCCCCGGCCCGGGCGTAACCGGGCCCGCCCGGGCCCGTCATCCACGGTGTGTGCACCACCCTTCCGCCCGCCCCCTCCGCCGAGGACGTCTACCTCGCCGAACGCCGCCGCCGCGTGGTCCGCGAGACCGTCGCCGCCCTGCCCGGCCGCTGCCCGCAACTGGTCGCCGCCCTCGCCGAGGATCCGCCGCCGACCTACCGCGAACTCTCCGAGCGCCTCGACATGCCGCGCGGCTCCATCGGCCCCACCCGCTCCCGCTGCCTGGCCTGCCTGCGGCTGCTGCTGCACGCGGAGCGGTACCTCTGAGCGGCCACCACGACCCGCCGTGCCCCGTCCCGTCCGGGCGTGACCCTCGCCACTGTCGACGCCTCCGAAGATTGAGCGGAGCTGACAACCGGGTAGAGCGCTGGCGAACGTCAACTCTTGACGGGGACGCGATCGCTCGGATACTGAGCGTGAGCGCGTCACCCTCTGCGCGCCGGGCACGACGACTGGGGAGGCCCCTCCACATGGGCATGAGCGTGATCATCTCGGCCGCGGCGGCCGACGACGCCGAGCAGATCCTCAAGCTCCAGTACCTGGGTTACCAGCCCGAGGCGGAGCTGTACGGCGACTGGGCGATCGAGCCCCTGACCCAGACCCTGGAGCAGCTGCGCGCCGAGCTGGCCGAGCAGCACGTCCTGGTCGCCCGGCTGGGCGACGAGGTGGTCGGCACCGTCCGCGGCCACGTCGACGCCGAGGGCATCGGCCGGATAGGGCGTCTGGTGGTCCACCCCCGGATGCAGCGGCACGGCCTGGGCGGACGGCTGCTGGGCGCCCTGGAGCGCAGCCTGGCCGAGGGCGGCCGCCCGGTGACGGCCTACCGCCTGTCCACCGGCCACCGCAGCCTCGGCAACCTGCGCCTCTACACCCGCCAGGGCTACCGGCAGACCGGCGTCGAGCAGGTCAGCAGCCGGCTGAGCTTCGTGCACTTCGAGAAGCCGGTCGCCGCCCTGCTCGCCGCGACCGCCTGAGCCCCGTCCGTCCGGCCTCCTCGGTGCCGCCACCATCCGGACAGGATGACGGGCGGCACCGAGTCGAATTCGCCCTGGTCACGGCCGCACCTGTCCGCAATGCGGACGGCGGCGAAGAATAATTGGGCGCTGTTCGGCTGATCTGTTTTACTGGCTCACATGACTGCGACGACGAACTGGACCCCCACCGGCACGCTGCCGGCAGGTGAGCGTGCCATGTGCCGTCGAATGTGTCACTGCTGAGGGCCACCGCCCCCGGCACCCCGCTGAGGGTGCCTCCTCCTCGCGCCCCGAAGCGAGACCCCGGCGCCGCTCCCGTCGTGCGAGTGCGCCCATCCTCCCGGAACCCCTCCCTCCGGCGTGCCCGGCCACCCGCGGACGCCGACGACTCGTAAGGGCCACGCCGTCGCGCGGCCCGGCCGTCCGACGGCCACGATCAAGGGGTGGCAGCTCCGGATCCCCCTGGTGAGGCGTCGTGGACACCGCCGACCGCAACCCGGTCGGACGGTCGACACCGCCGCCCGCCCCCGACCCACGGAAGCAGCTGTGATCACCACCACGGACCTCACGAAGGTCTACCGCTCCCGAGGCCGCGAGGTGACCGCCCTCGCCGGCGTCGACCTGCACGTCCGCCCGGGCGAGGTCTACGGAGTCGTCGGCACCAGCGGTGCCGGCAAGTCCACCCTCATCCGCTGCGTGAACATGCTGGAGCGCCCGACCTCCGGCACCGTCACCGTGGACGGGGTCGAGCTCACCGCGCTGTCCGGCGGCGAGAACCGGGCCGGCCGGGAGCTGCGCGAGGCGCGCCGCCGGATCGGCATGGTCTTCCAGCACTTCAACCTGCTGTCCTCGCGAACGGTGCAGCAGAACGTCGAACTCCCGCTGGAGATCATCGGTCTGGACCGCACCCAGCGCCGCCGCAGGGCCGCCGAACTGCTGGAGCTCGTCGGCCTCGGCGACAAGGCGCGCAGCTACCCCGACCAGCTCTCCGGCGGCCAGAAGCAGCGCGTCGGCATCGCCCGCGCCCTGGCCGGCGACCCGAAGGTGCTGCTCTCCGACGAGGCCACCTCGGCCCTCGACCCGGAGACCACCCGCTCGATCCTCAAGCTGCTGCGCGACCTCAACCGGCAGCTGGGCCTGACCGTACTGCTGATCACCCACGAGATGGACGTCATCAAGTCCGTCTGCGACTCCGCCGCCCTGATGCGCGGCGGCCGGGTGGTCGAGTCCGGCGAACTCGCCGACCTGCTGGCCGAGCCCGGCTCGGAGCTGGCCCGCGAGCTGTTCCCGCTCAGCGAGTTCGGCACCGGTCGGCCCGGGTCCACGGTGCTGGAGATCACCTTCCAGGGCGACACCTCGGCCCAGCCGTTCGTCTCCCAGCTCGCCCGCACCTACCAGATCGACATCAACATCCTCGGCGCCGCCGTCGAGACCATCGCCGGCCGGATGGTCGGCCGGATGCGGGTCGAACTGTCCGGCGGCCACCAGGACAACGTGGTGCCGATCGGCTACCTGCGCGAGCAGGGCCTGCAGGTGGACGTGATCGGTGCGGCGAACGGAGCGGTGGCATGACCTGGGACCAGATGCAGGAACTGATGTGGCCCGCCACCCAGGAGACCTTCCAGATGGTCGGGGTGGCCGCGGTCGTCACCGTCCTGCTCGGCCTGCCGCTCGGCGTGCTGCTGGTGCTCACCGACAAGGACGGACTGCTCGCCAACCGGGCCGTCAACAAGGCCATCGGCTTCGTGGTGAACATCGCCCGTTCGGTGCCGTTCATCATCCTGATGATCGCGCTGATCTCCTTCACCCGCTGGCTGGTCGGCACCTCGATCGGCTGGCAGGCCGCGACCGTACCGCTCACCATCGGCGCCGTCCCGTTCTTCGCCCGCCTGGTCGAGACCTCCGTGCGCGAGGTCGACCGCGGCCTGGTCGAGGCCGTCCAGTCAATGGGCGGCAGCACCTGGACGATCGTCCGCAAGACCCTGCTGCCCGAGGCGCTGCCCGGCATCGTGGCCTCGACCACCACCACGGTCATCGCCCTGATCGGCTACTCCGCGATGGCCGGTACCGTCGGCGGCGGCGGACTCGGCACCCTCGCCGTCAACTACGGCTACCAGCGCTTCGAGACGGCCTTCATGTGGGTCATCGTGGCCGAACTGGTGATCATCGTCACCGCCGTCCAGCTGATCGGCGACTTCGCCGTCCAGCGCCTCTCCCACCGCGGCCGCGCCGGCGGCCGGACCCGGCTGCTCGGCCGCGCCCCGACGGATCCCGACCAGGACCTCGTCGCCTCCTAGACCTCCCCCGTCCGACCCCGGACGCGGCTCCCCGCACCACGCACCACGCAGAAAGGCACTTTTCGTGCGCAACGCCCTGAAGTTCACCAGTGTCCTCGCCACCGCCGGCCTCGCCCTCTCGCTGGCCGCCTGCGGCAGCTCCGGGTCCTCCTCCTCGGACCCGAACGCGCCGCTCAAGGTCGTCGCCAGCCCCACCCCGCACGGACAGATCCTCAAGTACGTCAAGGACAACCTCGCGGACAAGGCCGGCCTCAAGCTCGACATCAAGGAGGTCACCGACTACGTGACCCCCAACACGGCGGTGCAGGACGGTTCGGCCGACGCCAACTACTTCCAGCACGTCCCGTACCTGGAGGACTTCAACAAGAAGCACGGCACCGACATCGTCTCGGTCGAGACCGTGCACCTGGAGCCGCTCGGCCTCTACTCCAAGAAGGTCAAGGCGATCACCGACCTGCCGGCGGGCGCCACCATCGGCCTGCCCAACGACGCCACCAACGAGGGCCGCGCGCTCAAGCTGCTCGCCGACAACAAGCTCATCACCCTCAAGGACGGCGCCGGGACCACCGCGACTCCGGCCGACGTCACCGGCAACCCGAAGAACCTCAAGTGGAAGGAGCTGGAGGCCGCCCAGCTGCCCCGCTCCGTCTCCGACCTCGACGCCGCCGTCATCAACGGCAACTACGCGCTCGACTCCGGCCTGAAGCCGGCCACCGACGCGCTGGTGCTGGAGAAGGCCGAGGGCAACCCGTACGCCAACATCCTCGCCGTGAAAAAGGGCAAGGAGAACGACCCGCGGGTGAAGAAGCTCGCCGAGCTGCTGCACTCCGACGAGGTCAAGAAGTACATCGACGACACCTTCCAGGGCTCGGTTGTCCCGGCCTTCTGAGCCGTCGCACCGCTACGCCCCGACGCCCGACCGGGCCCCCGCCGCAGCTCGGCGGGGGCCCGGTCGGGCAGTATGCCCCAGGGACGGCCCCGGGGCGACGGAGTTCTGACGTACCGTCGTGCGCGCGGCGCACCTCGTGGTACCCGGAGTGCGCCGGAGGCGTACGGTGTTGTGTTCACGACCCGGCGAGGAGAGACGGCATGGCAGCGAGCTTCCCCGAGACCGCCATCAGCACCGATCGGCTGCTGCTGCGTCCCCTTGCGGAGGATGACGCCCCCGGCCTGGCCACCATGATGGCCGACGACCTCGTGCTGGCCTGGACGGACCTCCCCCACCCCTTCACCGAGGCGTACGCGGCCGAGCTCGCCCGCACCCTGGCCCCCGCCCACCGGGCCGCCGGGCGCGGCATCGTGCTGGCCGTCACCGAACACCTCACCCACCGCCTGGTCGGTCTCGTCGAGCTGCGCAACACCGACTGGCGGCTGCGCAGCACCGAGATCTCCTACGTCACCGCAGCCTGGGCGCGCGGCGAGGGCTACGCCCCGGAGGCCGTCCTCGGCGTCGCCCAGTGGCTGTTCGAGGACCGCGGCTTCCTGCGCCTGGAGATGCGCACCGCCGCCGGGAACACCGCCGCCCAGCAGGTCGCCCAGCGGATCGGCGCCATCAGCGAGGGCGTGCTGCGCAGCGCCTGGATAGTGCGCGGCGAGTCCGGCGAGGTCGCCGTGGAGAGCCGCAGTGACCTCATCCTGTGGAGCCTGCTCCCCGAGGACCTGGACTCGCCCGATCCGCACCGGGACGGCTGGCACGGCGACCACCGCTACGTGCTGCGCGACTGATCCACCGCTGCCCACGGCCCTGCGCCCCGGTGAAACCGCCCGGCCACCCGATCGGCACGGACATGTGTACGAGATGTCGGACTGCGGGGGACCACACCCGGTAGCCTCTGCACCGGCGCCGCACAGCCGGCGCGACGAGCCGGGCATCGAGTCGAGGGAGAACGGCCGCAGATGGCTGACCGGATCACGGTCATCGGGTGGGACGGAACGCCGCTGACCGAGGCCGCCGGTGCGGCCCTCGCCGCAGCGACCCTGGTGGCCGGCGCCCCCTACCAGCTGGGCGCCCTCCCCGTACCGGACGCCGCCGAGCGGATCACCCTCGGCAACATCCAGCAGGCCGCCAGGAGGATCGCCGAACACCGCGGCGCCGCCGTGGTGGTCGCCGAGGGCGATCCGGGCTTCTTCGGCGTGGTGCGCACCCTGCGTCGCCCCGAGTACGGCCTGGAACTCGAGGTGCTGCCCGCCGTCTCCTCCGTCGCCGCCGCCTTCGCCCGGGCCGGCATGCCCTGGGAGGACGCCCAGGTGGTCAGCGCCCACGGCGGCCGGCTGCGCCGGGCGGCCAACATCTGCCGGGCCCATCCCAAGGTCGCGGTGCTCACCGCCCCGGGCGCCGGCCCGGGCGAGCTCGCCCTGATGCTGCGCGGGGTGCACCGGACCTTCGTGGTCTGCGAGGCCCTCGGCACCCCGGAGGAGAACGTCACCGTCCTGACCTCCGACCGGATCGCCGACCACGTCTGGCGTGATCCCAACGTGGTGCTGGTGATCGGCGGCACCGCCCAGGCCGCGGCGGTGGACGAGGCGGCCGGCTGGCTCGCCGGGCGCCCGGTCGGCTACCCCGGCGCGGACCGCGGCTGGGCGCTCCCCGCCGACGCCTACGCGGGCGCCGGGCGCACGGAGGACGGAGCGGGCGCATCGGAGGCGCTCCCCGCGCACGTCCGCGCGCTGGTGCTGGCCCGTCTGGGTGCACGTCCCGGGGACCTGGTCTGGTCGGTCGGCGCCGGCAACGGCGCCCTCGCGGTGGAGGCGGCCCGGTTCGGCGCCGCCGTCGTCGCGGTCGAGGCCTCCCGTTCGGCCTGCGCCCGACTCGCCGTCAACGCCCGCCGGTACGGCGTCGAGGTGGAGATCGTGCACGGGCACGGCCCCGAGGTGCTGGGCGGGCTGCCGGAGCCGGACGCCGCGGTGGTGGAGTCGGGCGGGCCCGAGGTGGTGCGCGCGGTGCTGGCCCGCAAGCCCGAGCGCTTCGTCGCGCTGCCCCGCACCTTCGCCGAGGCGGAGGAGGTCCGCCGGGCCATCGCCGAGGCCGGCTACCGGGCGGACGGCGCGCTGCTGCAGTCCACTCCGCTGCGGCCCGCGGGGGAGGGCGGCGGCCTCGAACTCGGCCCGGACGCGGGCGGCGCACTGCTGCTCTGGGGTGAGCAGATCGTGTGAAGGCCTCGGGTGCGTGCGGGGCTCGCCGTGCGGGCCCGGCGGTGATCCAGGTCGCATCCGGACACTGATTCGAGAGGTCGCCGCGCCGGGCCGGTAGTGTGGCGTCCCAGGCGGCTTCGGCCGTCGGCGACCCACCCGATTCGGTCGGTTTGTCACCTTTTTGACGTGGTGCAACCCGTTTCCGCTCGGAGTGTGGGCAATTCGACGGGCCGCGTGCCGGACCTGGAGAATGCCGTAGGGTCCGGTGCGGTCATACCGGTTGCTCCGGGTTGTCGTTGTTTCAGATGGTGCGCCGTCCTCCCGGGCGGTGACCGGGCCGGGGTGCCGCAGCGCGCCGGAAGGACGAAGGACTTCGGCCGCAGCGCCTCGGCGCGGCGGCCGTGTGTGGTTGAGGGGCGGGTCGGTGCAGGCCCGGCCCGTGCGGATGGGCGCTGCGGTCGGTGATCGCGTCGCCAAGGGGCGCGGCAGCGGCCTGGAAGGAGCTTTGACAATGACCGATGGCGGCCACGTCCCCGGCGAGGGACTGCCGGAGCACCTGCACGCCGGGCCCGACCCGCTCGGTGGACCGGAGGGCGTCGCGGGCGTTGCACCCCTGCAGGGCGTCGCGACGGACGGCGGGATGATCCCCGGCCCGGCGGCGCCGCTCGGCGTGCCGGGCGCGGTGCCTCCGGGTGCGGTGCCCCTCGGCGCGGGCGTCATCCCGCAGCAGGGCCAGCCGAACTACACCGTCCCCGGCATGCCCGCCCAGGCCGTCCCGGGCGAGGGCTGGGCCGTCGACCAGGGCGCCGCGCGCCCGGCCTTCCACTTCGTCGACCAGCCGGACGGGCTGGACG
The DNA here is from genome assembly GCF_055569215.1 of Kitasatospora sp. NPDC029312. Taxonomy (NCBI): domain Bacteria; kingdom Bacillati; phylum Actinomycetota; class Actinomycetes; order Kitasatosporales; family Streptomycetaceae; genus Kitasatospora; species Kitasatospora sp. NPDC029312. The sequence goes on from NZ_JBVHXY010000046.1 coordinate 42,561, forward strand.
ACGAGGACGACGTGCTGCTGATGCCCGGCCCGCAGGGCTCCTGGGGCGAGCCCGTGGTCCCCGTCCCGGCCGAGCAGCTGCCGCCGGCGCCGCAGCCGGACGGCACCCCGGTCGAGCCGTCCTGGCCGCCGGTGGACCCGCCGGTGCTCGGCGCCGAGCACGGCCGGCAGGTGCCGGTCCACGGCGTTCCGGCGCAGGCGCACGCCCAGCAGCCGATGACCCAGGCTCAGGCCCCGCGACGCCCGCTGCACGCCGGACCGCCGATCCCGGACCCGTCGCTGATGACCGGCCAGGTGCCGGTCCGTTCGCTGGCCGACCGCGGCCCCTCGCAGGGCGGCACGCCCGCGCACGGCATCCCGGTCGTCGGCCGGCCGCCGATGGGCGAGGCCGCCGGGCCCTTCCCGGGCGCCGTGCCGCAGGCCGCGCAGGAGGTTCAGCAGGCGCCGCAGGTCCAGGGCTACCAGCAGGTGCCGCTGGCCGGGCAGCCGGTCGAGGGCCTGATGACCGTCGAGACGGTCGGGGCGATCGAGGTGGTCGAGGTGGTCGAGACGCCGGAGGCCGCCCAGGTCGCACCGGCTGCACCGGCCGCACCCGCCGCGCCGACGGCCGAGGCCGCCCAGCTGGCGGTGAACCCCGAGGCCGCGCAGGCTCAGGCCGTCGGGCCCGAGCCGGTCCCGGCGGAGGGCGTCGCCCAGCCCGTGGCCGAAGCGGTGGCGGTGGCGGTCGGGACCGCTGCCGAGCAGGGCGGCGCGCAGAACGTCGCCGTCGAGGCGGTCGCCGCCGCGGGTGGTGCCGGCGAGACCGCCCTGGCCGAGGGGGCCGCCGAGGCCGTCGCGGCCGTCGAGCAGTCCGAGGCCGCTGCCCCGGCCGGCGGCCAGCCGCGCCGGATCTCCGCCTTCCTCGCCGCGCCGACCCCGCACGGCCTGCCCAGGGTCGAGGCCGTCCAGCAGGCCCCGGTGGCGGAGGAGGCGGTCCAGGAGCTGCCCGCTCCCATAGCGGCCGCCGACGCGCCGCAGGCCGTCGAGGTGGTCCAGGACGCCCAGGCGGCCGAGCAGCCCGCCGAGGCCGCGCCGCAGGCCGTCGCCGAGCCGGTGGCCGAGCCCGTCGCCGAGACCGCGGCCGGGACGGGTGAGATGCCCTCCGGCCAGGCCGTCGAGCAGTCCGCGGAGCCGCATGCTGAGCAGGCCGCCGAGCAGGCCGCCGCCGAGGGGGAGCAGCCGCAGCCGGTGTCCGCCCCGGTCGAGCAGCCCGCCGAGGCCCCGGCCGAGTCCGCCGCCGTCGTGGCAGAGCAGGCCGTCGAGGCTGCGGTTGAGCCCGTCACCCAGCAGGCCGTCGAGCAGCCCGCCGAGGCCGCCGAGGCCGTCGCTCCCGAGGCCCCGCAGCAGGCCGCCGACCAGGTCGCCGCCGAGCAGCCCGCGGAGGCTACGGCCGTCGAGGCCCCGGTCGCCGGCGCCCCGGCCGTCGAGGAGCCGCAGGCCGAGCAGCCCGCCGCTCCCGCGTCCGAGGCCGCCGGGGAGGGCGCCACGGTCGCCGAGCCGGTCGCCGCACCCGTCGCCGTACCCGTCGCGGACCAGCCCGCCGCCGAGCAGTCGGCCGAGGCACAGGCCGTCGAACCCACCGAGGCCCAGCCCGCCGAGGAGCCCCAGCCCGAGCAGCCCGCCGAGGACGCGGAGGCCGTCGAGGCCGCCGAGCCCGCCGAGCCGCGCGGCCCCGCCGCCGCCGGTTACGACGAGGCCGGCCGCGAGGCCGTCCACCAGGTGATCCGCGAGCGCCGCGACATCCGCAACGGCTTCCGCCCGGACCCGATCCCGCACGAGGTGCTGATCCGCGTCCTGGAGGCCGCCCACACCGCGCCCAGCGTCGGCTACTCGCAGCCCTGGGACTTCGTGGTGATCCGCTCGGCCAAGACCCGCAGGCGGATGCACGCCCTGGCCGAGCGCCAGCGCGAGGCGTACGCGGACTCGCTGCCCAAGGGCCGCGCCAAGCAGTTCCGCGAGATCAAGATCGAGGCCATCCTCGACACCCCGGTGAACATCGTGGTCACCGCCGACCGCACCCGCGGCGGCCGCCACACCCTGGGGCGGCACACCCAGCCGCAGATGGCCCCGTACTCGGCGGCCCTGGCCGTCGAGAACCTCTGGCTGGCCGCCCGCGCCGAGGGCCTGGGCGTCGGCTGGGTGAGCTTCTTCGACGACGAGGAACTGGTCCGCGAGCTCGGCCTGCCCGAGCACCTGGACGTCGTCGCCTACCTGTGCATCGGTTTCGTCGACTCCTTCCCGGGTGAGCCGGAGCTGGAGCAGCAGGGCTGGGCCAAGAAGCGCCCGCTGTCCTGGGTGGTCCACGAGGAGCAGTACGGCAACCGCGCGCTGCCCGGCGAGGAGCCGCAGAGCCTGCTGGCCGAGACCCTGCGCGGCATCCGCCCGCTGGACGCCAAGGCGCTCGGCGAGGCCTGGGACCGGCAGAAGCGGATGACCAAGCCGGCCGGCTCGCTCGGCATGCTGGAGATCATCTCCGCCCAGCTGTGCGGCCTGTCCCGCAAGTGCCCGCCGCCGATCCCGGAGCCCGCCTGCGTGGCGATCTTCGCGGGCGACCACGGCGTGCACGCCCAGGGCGTCAGCCCGTGGCCGCAGGAGGTGACGGCCCAGATGGTCGGAAACTTCCTGGCCGGGGGAGCGGTGATCAACTCCTTCGCCAAGCAGATCGGCACCGAGGTCTGCGTGGTGGACGTCGGCGTGGCTGCCGAGCTGCCGGACGCCGTCCAGCAGGGCCGTGCCACCGGTCTGCTGCCGCGCAAGGTCCGGCCCGGCACCGGCGACATGACCCAGGGTCCGGCGATGACCCGCGAGGAGGTCCTGAAGGCGATCGAGGTCGGCATCGAGACCGCCCGTGACCTGGTCGCGGCGGGCAACCGGGCGCTGGTCACCGGCGACATGGGCATCGCCAACACCACCGCCTCGGCCGCCCTGATCTCGGTGTTCACCGGCCTCGACCCGGCCGAGGTCACCGGCCGCGGCACCGGCATCGACGACGAGACCCACTCCCGCAAGATCGATGTCATCCGCGCCGCGCTGGCCCTGCACCAGCCCGACCCGAGCGACCCGATCGGCGTCCTCGCCGCCGTCGGCGGCCTGGAGCACGCGGCCATCGCGGGCTTCCTGCTGGGCGCCGCCTCGCTGCGCACCCCGGTGGTGCTGGACGGCGTCATCGCCGGTTCCGCCGCGCTGGCCGCCAAGGCGATCGCCCCTGAGGTGCTGGCCGCCTGCATCGCCGGCCACCGCTCCGCCGAGCCCGGCCACCAGGCCGCGCTGGCGAAGCTGGGCCTGCGTCCGCTGATCGACCTCGACCTGCGGCTCGGCGAGGGCACCGGTGCCCTGCTGGCGCTGCCGCTGGTGCAGAGTGCGGCCCGCGCGATGCACGATGTAGCCACCTTCGACTCCGCCGGGGTCACCGAGAAGGCCTGACCCGGCCGTCGACACCTCCGCGGACCGGCCCGAGGGCGCGCCGGCCCGCGGAGCGGCGTACCGCCGTACCGTCCCCCCACCCTCACCCCGATCAGGAGCACCGCCGATGACCGCGCCCACCCCGCACCCCAGCACCGAGGGCCGTACCCCGTACCCGGTCGGTCTGCTGCTGGCCGGCCGTCGCGTCGTGGTGGTCGGTGGCGGCCAGGTCGCGCAGCGGCGGCTGCCCGCGCTGATCGCCTCCGGCGCCGAGCTGCACCTGATATCCCCGGCCACCACCCCGGCCGTCCAGGCGATGGCCGACGCGGGCGAGCTGACCTGGCACGCCCGCCCGTACCGGGACGGTGACCTGGCCGGCGCCTGGTACGTCCTGGTGGCCACCGACGACCCGGCGGTCAACACGGCGGTCAGCGCCGAGGCCGAGCGCGAGCGGGTGTTCTGCTCACGCAGCGACGACGCCTCGGCCGCGTCCGCCTGGACGCCGGCCAGTGGCCGCGACGCGGGCGCGACCGTCGCCGTCCTGACCGGCGACCCGCGCCACTCCGCGGCCCTGCGCGACGCCATCGTCGGCGGCCTGCGGGACGGCTCGCTGGCCTCCCGCCAGTACCGCTCGCACGGCGCCGGCGTCGCCCTGGTCGGCGGCGGCCCCGGGGACCCGGACCTGATCACCGTGCGCGGCCGCCGACTGCTCGCGGACGCCGACGTGGTGGTCGCCGACCGCCTGGCCCCGCGCGAGCTGCTGGCCGAGCTGCCGGAGCACGTCGAGGTGATCGACGCGTCGAAGATCCCGTACGGCCGGCAGATGGCCCAGGAGGCGATCAACCGGGCGCTGATCGATCACGCCCGGGCCGGCAAGTTCGTGGTCCGGCTCAAGGGCGGCGACCCGTACGTCTTCGGCCGAGGCGGCGAAGAGCTGCTGGCCTGCGCCGAGGCGGGCGTCCCGGTGACCGTGGTGCCCGGGATCTCCAGCTCGATCAGCGTGCCGGAGACGGCGGGCATCCCGGTCACCCACCGCGGGCTGACCCAGGAGTTCACCGTGATCTCCGGCCACGTCGGCCCGGACGACCCGCGTTCGGTCACCAACTGGCAGGCCGTCGCTGGGATGAGCGGCACCCTGGTGCTGCTGATGGCCGTGGACAAGATCGGCGCGATCGCGGCCACGCTGGTCGCGCACGGCCGCCCGGCCGACACCCCGGTCGCCGTCGTCCAGGAGGGCACCACCGCCGCCCAGCGCCGGGTGGACGCCACCCTGGGCACCGTCGCCGCGGTGGTCGAGGCCGAGGGGGTCAAGCCTCCGGCGGTGATCGTCGTCGGCGACGTGGTGAACGTCCTCGCCGCCGCTTTCCGGGCCTGACGCCGGCCCGGCACTGCGGAGTGGGAAGTCGGCCGGTCCGACTTCCTACTCCAGCGGCTGTTCCGTCCAGATGACCTTCCCGGTCGCGGTGTAGCGCGTCCCCCACCGCTCCGCGAACTGCGCCACCAGGAACAGCCCGCGCCCGCCCTCGTCCTCGGTCGCCGCGTACCGCAGGTGCGGCGAGGTGCTGCTGCCGTCCGACACCTCGCAGATCAGCGTCCGGTCGCGCAGTAGCCGCACCCTGATCGGCGCGGAGCCGTACCGGATCGCGTTGGTCACCAGCTCGCTCAGGATCAGCTCGGTGACGAACGCGGCCTCGTCCAGCCCCCATTCCGACAGCCGTACCGCCACCTGCGCCCGGACCGTCCGCACCGCCGCCGGATCGGCGGGCACGTCCCACTCGGCGACCTGGTCCGGCGCCAGCACCCTGGTCTGCGCCACCAGCAGCGCGATGTCGTCCTGCGGGTGCACCGGCAGCATCGCCCCGAGCACGTCCGCACAGGTCTGCTCGGCCGTGCGCGGCGGCCCTTCGAGCGCCGCCCGCAACTGCGCCAGCCCCTCGTCGATGTCCCGCTGGCGGTCCTCCACCAGCCCGTCGGTGTACAGCACCAGCCGGCTGCCCTCGGCGAGCTCCAGCTCGACGGTCTCGAAGGGCAGCACCGCCAGCCCCAGCGGCGGCCCGGTCGGCAGCTCGGGGAACACCACGTTCCCCTGCGGGTCCACCACGGCCGGCGGCGGGTGCCCGGCGCTGGCCAGCGTGCACCGCCGGACGACCGGGTCGTAGATCGCGTACAGGCAGGTCGCCCCGGCCAACCCCGAACTCTCGCTGAACGCCGCCTCGTCCTGGTCGATCCGGTTCACCAACTCGTCCAGGTGCCCCAGCAACTCGTCCGGCGGCAGGTCCAGGGTCGAGAAGTTGTGGATCGCGGTGCGCAGACGCCCCATCGTCGCCGCCGCGTGCAGCCCGTGGCCCACCACATCGCCGACCACCAGCGCCACCCGTGTGCCCGGCAGCGGGATCACGTCGAACCAGTCCCCGCCCACCCCGGCCTGCGCCGGCAGGTAACGGTGCGCCACCTCCAGCGCGTTCTGCGGCGGCAGGCTGCGCGGCAGCAGGCTGTGCTGCAGCGTCACCGCCATCGCGTGCTCACGGGTGTAGCGGCGGGCGTTGTCGATGCACACCGCCGCATGCGCCACCAACTCCTCGGCCAGCACCAGGTCCTCCGGCTCGAACGGATCAGACCGCCCCGACCGCCAGAACCGGGCCACCCCCAGCAGCACCCCGCGCGCCCGCAGCGGCACCCGCACCAGCGAGTGCACGCCGTACTCCAGCACCTGTTCCGAGCGCTCCGGATCCTGCCCCCGCCAGCCGTGCGCCTCGGCCAGCCGCGGTTCCAGGCCGGGCGCCCCGCTGTGCAGCGCCCCGGCCAGCGGGGTGGCGGGCACGACGTCCAGGACGGTGCCCACCGGATAGAACGGCGCATCGGTACTGATCCCGGCGACCGCCGCCCGCCGCATCCGGCCCAGCGAGACGCCCGGCGGCGGCTCCTCACCGAGGTGCACCTGCTCGCCGAGGTCCACCGTGACGAAGTCCGCGAACCGTGGCACCGAGACCTGCGCCAACTCCTCCGCGGTCCGGGTCACGTCCAGCGAACTGCCCACCGTCACGCCGGCGTCGTACAGCAGCCGCAGCCGCCGCTGCGCGCCTTCGGCCCGGCCGGTGAGCGCCAGCAGCTCGGTGGAGTCGCGGAGCGTGGCGACGCAGCCGGGCGGGCCGCCCGCCTGGTCGGTCAGCCGTACGTTCACGGCGAGCAGCCGCTCCCCGGCCAGCACCACCTCGTCGGTCACCCGGCGGTTGGCGGTCAGCAGCTCCAGCGGGGCCGGCTCGAGGCCGAGCTCGGTGACGGGGCGGCCCTCGGCGTCCGGCGGCAGGTCCAGCAGCCGGCGCGCCTCGTCGTTGCAGAGCAGCAACTGCCCGTCCCCGCCGACGATCATGACGCCCTCGCGCACCGCGTGCAGCACGGCCGCGTGGTGCTCGTACATCCGGGTCATCTCGGCCGGGCCCAGCCCGTGCGTCTGCCGCCGCAGCCGCCGGCTGATCAGCGCCGTGCCCAGCGTGGCCAAGCCGATCGCGCCGGCCGCCGAGCCCAGCACCACCGGCAACTGGCGCTCGCTCGCCGTGGAGACGTGGCTCAGGGTCACGCCCGCCGAGACCAGCCCCACCACCGAGCCGTCCGGCGCGTACACCGGGACGACCGCCTGGACGAGCGGCCCGAGGGTGCCGCTGAGGTGCTGGGTCACCACCTGGCCGTGCAGCGCCGGCTCATAGGTGCCGACGAACTTCTTGCCGATCCGGTCCGGGTTGGGGTGGGTGTAGCGGATGCCCTGGTTGTTCAGCACCACGATGAAGTCCACGCCCGAGGAGATCCGCGCGGACTGCGCCTTCGGCTGCAGGATCGCGGTGGGATCGGGGGAGCGCAGCGCGTCCACCATGCCCGGAGAGTTCGCGAAGGACTGGGCGACCGCCACCGAGCGGTTGCGGGCCTCGCGGTCGGCGTCGTTGTGCGACTGCACCACCAGCGCCGCCACGGCCGCCACCACCAGCAGCAGCACGATCAGGACCTGCAGCGCGAACACCTGTCCGGCCACCGACCGGTGCCGTACCGGTCCCGACCGCTTCGCGCGCGGAAGCTCTTGCCGACCATGTGGGCGCCCACCGGAGGAGCCGGCGTCGCCGGTGGCACCAGAGGCCGACGGAGCCCAGGATCGGCCCGGGTTTCGGGCCATACGGTCATATTTGCACTCCGAGTAGCCCGCTACCACCCCGTGCCCTCGGCCGTTTGGCCTTCCCCGTCCCGGCTTGGCAAGATCGCAGGGTGTCCGAACCCCGCACCATCACCGACCCGGCCGACCCCCGCCTCGCCGACTACACCGGCCTCACCGACGTCGAACTGCGCCGCCGCCGCGAACCCGCCGAGGGCCTGTTCATCGCCGAGGGGGAGAAGGTCATCCGCCGCGCCCTCACGGCCGGCTACCGGATGCGGTCGATGCTGCTCACCGCCAAGTGGCTGGACGTCATGGCCGACGTCATCGCCGAGGCCGACGCCCCCGTCCACGTGGTCGAGCCCGCGCTCGCCGAAGCCGTCACCGGCTACCACGTCCACCGCGGCGCGCTCGCCTCGATGGAGCGCAAGCCGCTCCCCGACGCCGCCGACCTGCTCACCGGGGCCCGCCGGGTCGCCGTTCTCGAAGGCCTGGTCGACCACACCAACCTCGGCGCCATCTTCCGCAGCGCCGCCGCCCTCGGCATGGACGCCGTCCTCCTCTCACCCGACTGCGCCGACCCGCTGTACCGCCGCGCCGTCAAGGTCTCCATGGGCGCCGTCTTCGCCGTCCCGTACGCCCGCCTCGACCCGTGGCCGACCGCCCTCACCACCGTCCGCGAGGCCGGCTTCACCCTCCTCGCCCTCACCCCCGCCGACACCGCCGTCGACCTCGCCACCCTCGCCCCCCACACCCTCCCCAAGACCGCCCTCCTCCTCGGCGCCGAAGGCGACGGCCTCACCCCCCAAGCCATCGCCGCCGCCCACCACCCCGTCCGCATCCCCATGTCGCACGGCATCGACTCCCTCAACGTGGGCGCCGCCGCAGCCGTCGCCTTCTACGCCGTCACCACCCCCACCTGAGCCCGCCCGCACACCATCGAGCCACCGCCCAGCGGCAGACAGCTCCGGTTGCCCCACCCTGCCTCCCAACCAAGCAGCCCCCGACACCCGCCCCGAAAAACCGGCCGAGCCGCCTTCCTACGCCAGCACCCCTCGGCCACTCGAGCCAGCTCAGCCCACCGCCGCGCCGGAAGTCGGCCCCACCAACCCTGCGCCCCCGCGCCAGAAGCCGACCCCCTTCACCCACCCCGGCGCGGGCCCGGCGCCGCCGCACGGAAAGTCGGCCGAGCCGACCTCCTACGCGTGCGCCTCTGGGCCACGCGCCCCCCCAGCAGCTTCATCGGCCGGTCGCGCATGGTCGCCGCCCGCGTAGGAAGTCGGCCCACCCGACTTCTCGGGCGGCCGAAGACTTGGGAAGCCGGTTCTCTTCTATGCCGCACTCGGACCCATGTGCGAGCCACTACTACCGTGGGTTTGGCCCTGACGCTGCGCACGGAAAGTCGGCCGGGCCGACTTTGCTGCCTTCGTTCCGCCGCCGCGTTTCGGCATTCCGGGGCGGATAGGGATGGGGCTGCACAGGAAGTCCGGCTGCCTGGCTTCTTGGCGCGGGGTTGCAGCTGAGCCGGTGTCCTGCTGCGCGCTGCTGCCGGCGCCGTGCGCGGGAAGTCGGCCGGGCCGACTTTCTGTGCCTCAGCCCGCCGGGGAGGTGGGAGGTGGTGGGGCGGCTGCCGGGGGTGGGGTCGTGGGGCCGGCGCCGGGCCAGGATTCGTCGAGGGTGCCGTCGGCGCGGACGGTGTAGCGGGTGGAGGTGATCGAGCCGGTGGCGGCCGCGCGTTCCTCGCGGACGACCGCGTTGCCGTCCAGGCGCCAGGTGGCCGTGGCCTGCGGGTCGGCCGTCGACGTGCGGGAGGTGGTGACGACGGGGTTGTCCCCCGTGAAGGTGTAGAGCTGGACGAGGTCGACCGGCGCCGAGCCGTCCGCCCGCCGCAGCACGATCACCGTGGCCGGCTGCCCTTTGTACCGGGCCGGCAGCACCGCGCTCAGCGAGACCTGCGGTCCGCCACCGACGGAGTGCCCGTTCTTCAGTGCGACGGAGGCCCCGCCGATCCCGTCGGGGTAGCTGCGGTTGGGCCAGTCCACCACCGGGCCCGGCCCCTGCGCGGGCGCCAGCCCGCTGTCCCCCGCACCGCCCCGGGCCGCCGCAGGGAGCGGCGTCGCCGAGGTCTGCGGTGCGACGTCCACGGAGGTCCCCGGCACGGCCAGTTCACCGCCGTGGCCACTGGTGCCCGTCGTCGCGGTCTGCCCGACCAGCGGCCGCGCTCCTTGGTTGCTCCGGTTCTCGCAGCCCTGCGCCGCCGCGATGGCCAGCGCCACGCCGATGGTGACGGTGACGAAGACGACCAGCCGCTGCCGCAGCAGCCGCTGTCGCGCCGTGCCGGGCCGCCCACCGGGAGCGGGGGTGTACTGCCGGTCCCGGGGCCGGGGGCGACCGGGCGGTGGAGTCTGCGGTCGCTCCCGCAGCGGCCGGGTCACCGGGGTGGCCTCGGGCCGCTGGGCGGGAGCGGCCGGGCGTCGCGGCGGGGTCCCCGCCGCCTGCCCGCCGGGGTGGCCGGCGGCCGCGGCCCTGGCTCTCGAAGGTGCGGCGGCCTCGGGCTGACGGCCCGGCACCGGGACACCCTGCCGGACATCCTCCGGCATGGCGTGCGCGCCGTGCGCAGCGTGGGAGCCGTACGGCCCGTACGGGCCCTGCGCACCCTGCGGGGGAGCGGCCGGCGCCGCCGGAGCGCCCCGCCGAGGGCGTCCGCCGCCACCGGCCTCCGCCTCCGCCGCGGCCGCACCGCGGGCGGCCAGCTCGCTGAGCCGCTCGTGCAGCGCGGCCGCGCCCGGCCGCTCGGCGGGCTCCTTGGCCAGGCAGGCCCGGATCAGCGGTGCGAGCGGCGGCGGGACGGCCGACAGGTCGGGCTCCTCGTGGACGACCCGGTAGAGCATCACCTCAGAGGACGCTCCCGACCCGAACGGCGTGTCCCCGGTGAGCGCGTACGCGAGCGTCGCCCCGAAGGCGAAGACGTCCGTGGCCGGGGTGACGGCCGCGCCGCGCACCTGCTCGGGGGCGAGGAAGCCGGGGGAGCCGACGGCCGTGCCGACGTGGGTGAGGGTGCTGGCGCCGCGGGACCAGGCGATGCCGAAGTCGATGATCCGCGGCCCGCGGGGGGAGAGCAGGATGTTGGAGGGCTTGAGGTCCCGGTGGACGACCCCGGCCTCGTGCACCTTGACCAGCCCGTCGGCGAGCGCCGCCCCGATCCGGGCGGCCTCGGGCCAGCTGAGCGGCCCCTCGTCGCCGACCCGCTTGTAGAGGGAGGGCCCGGGCACGTACGCGGTGGCGAGCCAGGGGCGGTCGGCCTCGATGTCCGAACCGACGACCCGGGCGGTGCAGCCGCCGCGGATCCGGGAGGCGGCGGCGATCTCGCGCGCGAAGCGGGTGCGGAACTCCAGGTCCTCGGCGAGTTCGGCGCGGATCAGCTTGAGTGCGACGCGCTGCCCGCGGCGGTCGGAGCCGAGGTAGACCACTCCCATGCCGCCGGCGCCGAGCCGCCGGTGCAGGCGGTACGGCCCGACGATGCGGGGGTCCTCACGCCTCAGCCGCATCATCGCCATGTCCGTTCCCCGTCAGCCCGTGGGTGAGGCCCCGTCGGTTGGGGCATCGTCAGTTCCTGTCCGGCACAGCTTACGGACTGGCCGCTGCGGTGTGCTGATACGCAACGCCTCAAGCCACCGTGCGATTGTCGGATCGTGAGCTGAGCTGCAGGTCACAGGAGTGCCGAATCGTTTCTCGGGGTTACCCCTCAGGGTTCCCCCGGGGCGGGGAAACGCCTCTCTCCCCCTGCGGTAGTACGCCTTGAGTCGGAGGCTCATCCTCGGGAATGCCCGAGGAACAGTACGACGGCATGACGTCCGCGAGGCCCCCGACCAATAGCGTTGTGCCCAGCGGTGGACGGGGAGCTCGTCCCCCGAGGTAAGCCGTTCACCGCGCCAACTCGACCGGATCAGGAGCAGGGCCATGGCGATGCAGACGGGAACTTCCCGCCGGCGGCGGCCGGCCTTCATCCAGCCCCAGTCCGCCGAGCAGCCCACCCGGCACCCCGCCGTCGCGCTGGCCATCGCGCTGCCGTGCGCGGTGCTCCTGGTACTGCTGTTCGGGGGGTGGGACCAGATGGTCAGCCAGGCGGAAACCGTGGCCGACCTGATCGGCCGCTGAGGGAGGAACACCAGAAACGGGCACTGGTCCCCCGGGGACGGGGAGCAGTGCCGCCGGGGAGGCCGCGGCCGTGATGACACGCGGACGGGCGAGGAGCGGTGCGCAGAGCACCCCGGCAGGAGGAGACGCCGCGTACGGACGTCGGTGAGGGCGACCGTACGCGGCTCTTCTCCTTCTTCACCGCCGGACCGGAACGACACCGGACCGGAACGACGAAAACGGCCGGGGCCGCGAACCCTACGGTTCGCGGCCCCGGCCGTTACTGTGCGCGATACTGGGATTGAACCAGTGACCCCTACCGTGTCAAGGTAGTGCTCTCCCGCTGAGCTAATCGCGCCTGGTGAGGCGGTCCTGCAGCAGACCCCGGAGGGCCCGGCGTGCGCGATACTGGGATTGAACCAGTGACCCCTACCGTGTCAAGGTAGTGCTCTCCCGCTGAGCTAATCGCGCCTGGTGAGGCGGTCCTGCAGCAG
>NZ_JBVHXY010000046.1:54867-60296 GCF_055569215.1 Kitasatospora sp. NPDC029312
AGACCCCGAAGGATCCGACGTGCGCGATACTGGGATTGAACCAGTGACCCCTACCGTGTCAAGGTAGTGCTCTCCCGCTGAGCTAATCGCGCGGGGAGGTCTCCCGGTGGAACCGGTCGAGCCTCTTGGAGGTGGAGACGGGATTTGAACCCGTGTACACGGCTTTGCAGGCCGTTGCCTCGCCTCTCGGCCACTCCACCAGGCAACACACGAAGAACGATCTTACACCGTTCTCCATCGAGCGGACGACGAGATTCGAACTCGCGACCCTCACCTTGGCAAGGTGATGCTCTACCAACTGAGCCACGTCCGCCTGTCTCCCGGGATCTTCACCGCTTTTCTTCGGCTGCGCTCCCCGGCGACGTGTTGAACTCTAGCGGATTCCCGGGCCAGCTAAAAATCCGTTCCCGCAGCCTGGCGAGGGGATGCGCCCCGCGTGCCGCCGCGTCAGCCGTCCGGCGAGGTCAGCGGCTGCCACCTGCGGCGCTTCCGGACGGTCAGCCACGGGCCACCCGGTGCACACCCGCACGACGCGCACAGCTGCCAGTGCGCGGGGGCGCGAGCCCGACCGGGCACGCGCACCCCGACCTACACTTCAGGCACCGCCGCCCCCAGCACCACCGCGCAGGAGAACCGTGTCCGGCCACCCCGACCCCCGCACCCCGCTCGCCCGTTTCGGCGGCCGCCTGGCCACCGGCCTGCGGGACGTCACCGCGGATCCGGCCGCACTCGACTCCTCCGGCTACTGGGCCGTCGCCTACGACTTCGAGGGCCGGCTGACCTGCGCCCGCTTCGACGACGTCCGCCCCGCCCCCGCCCCGCCCTCCGGCGCCGGCTGGCGCGGCCCGGACGCCGGCAGCTGGCGCAGTTCCCTGGACCGCGCCGCCTACACGGCGGGCGTCCGCCGCATCCGCGAGCACATAGCCGCCGGGGAGGTCTACCAGGCCAACCTCTGCCGGGTGCTGTCCGCGTCGCTGCCCGACCCCGACCGCAGTGACATCGACGCCCTCACCGGCCTGCTCGCCCGCGGCAACCCCGCCCCCTACGCCGGCACCATCCGACTCCCGGAGCACGGCGTCGAGATCGCCACCGCCTCTCCGGAGCTCTATCTGCGCCGCACCGGCCGCACCGTCTCCTCCGGCCCCATCAAGGGCACCGGCCGCACCGAGGCCGACCTCCTCGACAAGGACCACGCCGAGAACGTGATGATCGTGGACCTGGTCCGCAACGACCTGGGCCGGGTATGCGAGACCGGCACCGTCACCGTCCCCGACCTGTGCGCCGTCGAGAAGCACCCCGGCCTGGTCCACCTGGTCTCCACCGTCGAGGGCGCCCTGCGCGAGGGCGACGGCTGGCCCGAACTCCTCGCCGCCACCTTCCCGCCCGGCTCGGTCACCGGCGCCCCCAAGTCCAGTGCGCTGCGGATCATCGAGGCCCTGGAGACCGCTCCGCGCGGCCCCTACTGCGGCGCCGTCGGCTGGGTCGACGCCGACCGCGGCGTGGCCGAGCTCGCCGTGGGCATCCGCACCTTCTGGCTCGACCGGCAGGACCCCGGGGCACCCGTCCTGCGCTTCGGCACCGGCGCCGGCATCACCTGGGGCTCCGACCCCGACCGCGAGTGGGACGAGACCGAACTGAAGGCCGCCCGCCTCGTCGCGATAGCGTCGGGCAGCGACACCGACCACGAGCCGCACCTCGCCTAGGAGCAGCCCTCCATGCACAACCGCACCACGAGCTGGGTCAACGGGACGCTCGTCGACTCCGCCGACGCCGCCGTGTCCGTCCTCGACCACGGGCTCACCACCGGCGACGGCGTCTTCGAGACCATGAAGGCCGTCGACGGCAAGGCCTTCGCGGTCACCCGCCACCTCGACCGGCTCACCCGCTCCGCCCGCGGCCTCGGCCTGCCCGACCCCGACCACGACCTGGTCCGCGAGGCCTGCGCCCGCGTCCTGGAAGCCAACCCCGCCCCGCTCGGCCGCCTGAGGGTCACCTACACCGGCGGTGACTCCCCGCTCGGCTCCGAGCGCGGCACCGCCGGCCCCACCCTGGTGGTCGCCTTCGGCGCCATCGACCGCCGCCCGGACGAGACCGCCGCCGCCGTCGTCCCCTGGCGCCGCAACGAGCACAGCGCCGTCGCGGGCCTGAAGACCACCTCGTACGCCGAGAACGTGGTCGCCCTGGCCGCCGCCCACCGCGCGGGCGCCTCCGAGGCCCTGTTCGCGAACACCGCCGGCCGGCTCTGCGAAGGCACCGGCTCCAACGTCTTCGTGGTCATCGGCGGCCGTCTGCTGACCCCCGCGCTCGCCTCCGGCTGCCTGGCCGGCATCACCCGGCAGCTGGTCATCGACTGGTGCGAGGCCGAGGAGGCCGACCTCCCGCTGAGCGCCCTCCAGGACGCCGAGGAGGTCTTCCTGACCTCCACCACCCGCGACGTCCAGGCCGTCACCCGCGTCGACGACCGCGTCCTGCCCGGCATCGGCCCGGTCACCGCCAAGGCCATGGCCGTCTTCACCGAGCGCAGCGGCGACGACCTCGACCCGTGATCCCTTCCCGGGGGCGGGCGGCCCGGCGGACCGGAACGGCCGGGCGTGCACTGGGAGTTCGTACGCCCGGCCGCGCCGGGCGGCGCGGATAACCTTCCCGGCGAGGGGAAGGGACCACCACATGACCACCACGCTGCGCCCCGAGGGCCCCGAGACACCCACCGCGGCCGGCGGCCGCACCAGACGCTGGCGGATCCTGGCGAACGGCCGCCCGGTCGGCGCGCTGCGCACCACCTCGACCCGGAACGGCAGCCAACTCTGGGGCGAGATATCGGAGTTGGAGATCTTCGAGGGGCGCGGCCGGGGGCGCGGCACTTTCGGCGCGCTGGCGGCGGAGGAGGTGCTGCGCAACTGGGACTGCACGCGGGTGGACGTCAACGTCCCGGAGTGGGCCCCGATCGCCCGGGGGCTCGCCGCGACCCTCGGCTACACCGAGCGGATGCGGAACCTGAGCAAGAGCCTGACCACCGCCCCCGCTCTGCCCGCCGGCGTCACCGCCCGCCCGATCGGCGCCGCGGAGCTCCCGGCCTGGCTCGACCGGACGGCGGAGGGCTACGTCGTCTCGCTCATGGGCTCCGGCCTCAGCGAGGAGCAGGCCCGCGCCAAGTCGCGGCTGGACCGCCGGGAGCTGCTGCCGCAGGGCGCCGACAGCCCCGGTGCGGCCCTTCGCCGACTGTACGGCGCCGACGGCGGCCCGGAGCCGCTCGGCTCGCTCTGGGTGGACCTCCACCTGCGCGACCTGCCGGACGGCACGCCGCTGGCCTGGGTCATGGTCGTGGAGGTGTCCCCGGCCCACCGGGGCCGGGGACACGGCCGCACCCTGATGCTGCTCGCCGAACGCGAGTGCCTGGCCGCCGGGGTGCGAGAGCTCGGCCTCAACGTCTTCTCCGGCAACGCCGCCGCCGTCCGGCTCTACGACTCGCTCGGCTACCGCGTCACCAACCGGTGCTACGGCAAGCCGCTCTGATGACTGACGGACCGTCAGGAGGCCTGTGCCGCCTCGATGGCGGCGATGATCCGCTCGCGCAGGCCGTCCTGGCTCTGCCCGCCGTCCAGCCGCTTGCCGCCGACCACGTAGGTCGGCGTGCCCTTGACCCCGATCGCCTTGCCCTCGGCCTGGTCGGCGTCCACGGCCAGCATGTGCCGGCCGTCGACGAGCGCGGTGTCGACCTCCTCGGCGTCCGCCCCGACCTCCCGGGCCACCTCCAGCAGCACCTGCTGCCCGCGCGCGTCCAGCTCCTCGACCCGGGCGAGCAGCGCCTCGACGAACGGCCACCCCACCCCCTGGGCGAACGCCTCCTCGGCCGCCTCCGCGGCGGCGTAGGCGTGCTTGTGCTTCTCCAGCGGGAAGTGCCGCAGCTGTACGGGCAGCGCGTCGCCGTACCGCGCGCGCAGCGCCCTTACGTCGTCCAGCGCGGTGCGGCAGTCCGGGCACTGGAGGTCGCACCAGAACTCGAGGCGGGGGAGGGAACCATCGATCATTCCCCCAGTGTTCCACTAGTGGACGCCCACTCCCGCCGGCGGTGCGCCCGTCGGCGGACCGACAGGGAGGCAGCGATGACCGGGACGACCGCGAGCGAAGGGGCACGTCCGTGCTGACCGCGGCGATCAGTTTCCTCCTCACGGCCGGCGGGGTGGCCGTCGCGGGCCTGCGGGCCCGGCGGCGGCGTTTCCGCTCGGCGACGCGCTGGTTCGCGGTGGCGCTGCTGCCCGCCGGGCTCTACCTGACCGGCCTGTTCCCGCTGGCCAGCACGATCGGCCGGGAGTTCGCGGACTGGGCGGCCAAGCTGGTCCTCGACCCCCGGGTGTGGACGGGCATCGCGCTGCTCGGCGTCTCCGCCGTCCTGCTGGTCACCACTCGCTGGACGGGCCGCCGTGGCGCGGTGGAGGGCGAGCCCGAGCGCCCGGCGGCGGCCGGTCCAGGCACCGAGCGCCCGGCGGTGGCTCCGGCGTCCAAGCCGGCACCCAACGCGGCGCCGAAGACGGCACCCAAGACGTCGGGCAAGCGGGACGACGGCCTCGGCGACTTCGCCGACATCGAGGAGATCCTGCGCAAGCGCGGAATCTGAGGGCGCCGGGCGTCAGGCGGAGGCGACTGCCTCCGCCGACCGCTGCCGTGCCCGGTAGGCGGCGACGTGCAGCCGGTTGCCGCAGGTACGGCTGTCGCAGTAGCGCCGCGAGCGGTTCCGGGAGAGGTCCACGAAGAACCGGGCGCAGTCCGGAGCCTCGCACCGGCGCAGCCGCTCCCGCTCGCCGGCCATGAGGATGAAGGCCAGCGCCATGCCCAGCTCGGCCCCGAGGTGGTCGCCGAGTGCGGCGTGCGGGGCGAAGTAGTGGATGTGCCAGTCGTGGTGGTCGTGGTTGACCAGCCGGGGCGTCGTCCCGGCGGCCGCGACGATCGCGTTGACCAGCTCGGCGGCCTCCGCGGTGGACTCGGTCGCGAACACCTCGCGCAGCCTGGTGCGCAGCTCGTGCACCCGCCGCAGGTCGTCCTCGGTGAGGGAGTCGATCTCGCTGATCTCCTGGCGGACCACGAAGGCGTCCAGCGCGGCGACGTCCGGCAGTCGCTCGTCGCCGCACACCTCGGGCGCGGTGTTGAGCAGGTTCACGAGGATGCTCAGCGCGCACTCGGTGTCATGGGTGATCAGCACGTTGGGACTCCTCGCGCAGGGGGACTCCGGTACCCCGCGTCCACGGTTACCCCAGACCATACCGGCCCTTGCGGCAGAAGGGCGGCGCGTTCGTTCGAAGGCCCGTGCGGATCCCGTCAGCGTGTCCGAAAGCGGGCGGGGGGGGGGGGGGGGGGGGGGGGGGGGGGGGGGGGGGGGGGGGGGGGGGGGGGGGGGGGGGGGGGGGGGGGGGTGGGGGGGGGGGGGGGGGGGG
>NZ_JBVHXY010000047.1:0-60097 GCF_055569215.1 Kitasatospora sp. NPDC029312
CTTCGCCGAGGACTGGCCCGCGCTGCGCGCGGGCGGGGCCGGCTGTGCCGTCCTGGATCGGGCTGCGCCCGATCGGGTGGGGTGGCGGGCCCCGCGCGTGCTTGGGTGGTGGCGGGCCAACCTCCGCGCCCCGCTCCGTAATTGAGTGAGCATCAGAGTGGGGCCTTCGGCCCTGACTGGGCGGGGGGTGGGTTCGGGCTTCGCCCGAACCGACTGGTGGGGCGCTTCGCGCTTTGACGGGTGGGATGGTGATGAGTGGTCAGGTGGCGGGGTCACTCGTTGGGGTAGTACAGGGACAGGCTTCGCACTCGCTCGCATGCATCAAAGGGTCTATCCGCTAGAGTCTGGGACTGAGGAGGGGTTCCGGAAACCTAAGAATTGCACAGTCATAAAGCCTCGCACCGTACTGGTGAATAGTGCCTGAAAGGCAGGCGTGCAATGCGGTCTGGTGTCACCCTGTCAGCCTTCTCCGGGCGGGAGAGAAAAAGGGAATGTCGAACGAAAAGGCTGGGACAATGGCGGCGAAATTTCAGTGGGCCAGCCGTCACATGTCGGTGCCGGGCACCGGAACAGTGGGGCCGGCCTTCGGCCGCTGCGGCCAGCCAGCGTACCGAATCCGGCGGGGTCGGGGCTCCGGAGGAGACCCCGCCGGGGCTCCCGCGCGGCTGGAAGCCCAGCACATCCGGCGGAAGGGCATTCAACCCGTCGTCCGGCCGGGCGCAGCGAAGCGGGCGCGGCTACTGCCGGATCGGCCGCAGGCCGATGCTGTGGCACGGGCCTGCAGGTCGGCGGCGCTGCTCCAGCAGGTGCTGGCGGGCTCCGGCACCCAGGCGGCGGGTGTGTCCGGGCGCGGTGCCACAGCGGCTGGTCGTCCCCTGGTGGGCGACTGACCTTGCACCACGGTGACGGCGTGTTGGTGCTTGCGCGAATGGTTGATCATCGATATCACGCGCGCGCACGTTCTAAGAGCTAGAACGCCGCATCATTGCAGGTCAGAGCCTTGCTTGGGGGCCTGAATGTCAGCCCAGGGCTGACATATCTGGGTGCTGAAGTCAGACAGTGCTGACGGACCGCGGTGGTTTGGTGGCAGTAGTGCCACGGAACTGGTCGCGTGTGTCAGTGGACGTTATCCACAGGCACCGTCGGTGATCGTGTTCCCCGGCACCGTCGTTTTGTCAGTCCTGGGCTGACATTGCGGGGAGTTCCGTGCGTGTCCTGCCACCAATGCGTGGCTGTACTGCCACGGTCGTGCCAAGATGCTGACGTCCAACCCGATCAAGGAGAGCCACGGCATGAGCGCAGGGCCCACGGACGGCAGCTCCGCTGCCCGGCTGCCGGAGCCGCAGCCGGCGCGAACCCGGCGCCGCCGCCCCAAGCCGCCGCCCACCTCGTACAGCCGGATTCCGAAATCCAGCACCGTCGAGCTGCCGCCCGGCCACGGCGCCCAGGTCTTCCCCCTGCCGACCAGTACCGGGTTCGTGGGCCAGGAGTTCAGCATGGACTCGCTGGAGTTCATGCGCTGGGCCGCCCGGCGGTACGACAGCGACCGGTTCGTCCTGGTCGTGCTTCTCACCCTGATGGGCTGCCAGGAACCCGGCGGCCTCGTCGAGACGACGCACGAAGACATCGCCAAGCACCTCGAGTACAGCCGGTCGCACATCACCCGGGTCTTCAAGGTCCTGGAGGCCGACGGGGCGCTGCGGAGCCTGCGCAGGGGCCTGTACCAGCTCAACCCCGCCGCGAGCCTGCGCGGGGGTCTCAGGAAGCCGCAGAAGGGCAAGAAGGCGGCTGCGGCGGGCAAGGGTGAGCGGGTGGAGCAGCTGGACCTGCTGCGCGAGATCCTGGACGATCCGAAGGCGCCTGAGGCGTTCAAGGCGATGGCGCAGCCGGGTGCCAAGCTGGAACCGCGCAAGCCCGACCTCCTCGAAGGGAAGAAGTCATGAGCGTCACCACCGCTGAGGAGTGGGTCTCGCGTCGTCCGCTGTGGGGCAGCTTCAACGGGCTGGCCTACGTGCCGCGGTTGCCTCCCACCGCCTACACCCTGCTGCTGCACCTGATGACCGAGCAGGAGCCCGGCGGCCTGGTGGTGGCCACCCACGACGAGCTCGGCGCCGGGCTGGCGATGGGGCGCGACCAAATCAGCCGCGCCATGCCCTACCTGGTGGCCGCCCGGCTCGTCACCGTGGTGCGCCGCGGCCGCTTCCAGCTCCACCCCGCCATCGCGGCGTTCAACACGCCCAAGGAGCAGCAGCAGGCCATGCGGGCGCTGCCGGCCGGGATGCGGCTGGACGAGGGTGACTTCGAGGACGAGTACGAGCGCCGGCTGGCTCAGCACCAGGAGGAGAAGGCCCGCAAGGCCGAACAGCGCAGCAAGGTCACCGACATCAGTCGGCGCCCCCGGCTCAAGTCCGTGCCGAACGCCGGCTGAGCCTGTCCTGGTTGGAGCAGAGAGATGGGGGCGGAGTTGGACAAGCGCGGTACCCGGCTGCAGAGGGCTGGAGAGAGAGTTGTTCTGGGCGCGGCCGAGGCGGTGAAGAGCACGTTGGAGGAGCGTGCGGTGATCCGCGAGATCGGGCTGGCCGTGTGGGAGGACCTGCCGCTGGTCCTGGCTGCGTTGTCGGACTTCGCGGACAAGGGGCACGCGGCCGGGCTCGCGCAGCTCACCGCAGCTGCCGACGGCCCCGGCGGGGAGGACAAGGCCCGTCAGCAGAGCGAGGCGATGGACATCTTGAACGGCGCCGATCAGGCAGAGCGACTGAAACGGTGGCTGTTGGAGGCGGGCCAACGGCTGAACGACGAACGCGTTGCCGATCTCCCCTGACCCGCAGAACCCAGCCCTTGGCCCGTCCTCCCGATCAGGAAGACGGGCCAAAGGCGTCCGTGGTCGGTGAAGGACCCGGGGGTCGTTCCGCCGAAGCGCAACGGCACCCGGCCGCTTGTGCGTACATCGTTCCCCTTGAGGGGAAAGATGCAGGTCAGAGCCAATGAAGGGCCGGCCGGCGTCATCACAGGCTTGATCAGTTTGTTCTGCCGTGGCAGAACAAACTGAGGGGCCGTTGTGTCCCCGCCACCGAGCACCGTCCGGCCGAGCAGACGTGCTGCGCCCGACACCAGGGGGCCCTGCTCGCGGGGACAAAGGTCACCGCCGGCGGGGACAAACCCGCCTCACGGTGCCAGCCGGGGTGTCCGGCGGCTGGCCGCGGAGAGCCTCTCCGCGATCCAGGACGGCAGCGGGGCCACCGGGTGGTCCCGCTCGACGACGTACCGGATACCGCTGACGACGGACCCTGGGCCGATCAGGTAGCCGCCGCTGCCCCGGCCCGGGCCGCGGACGTCGATACCCGGCCCCAGTGCTGTGCGGCCGCCGGAAACGGACGCGAAGGCGCAGCCGGGCGGCACGCGGAAGTACAAATGCGCGCCGCCGGACGGGCTGGTGACGGTCAGCGTGCCCGGCCACGGCTCGCCCAGGCGGTCGGCCAGGGCGGCGAGGACGTCCCGGCCGGCTCCCTCGACGTCCAGGTCCAGGCCGACGATCCGGCTGGCCCGGCAGCCGACGCCGATGTTGTCGCCCTCGCGCCACTGTCGGCGGACCTGGTCCGGGTCGGTCCAGCACCGCGCGCTCCAGCCGCCGGCCTCGGGACGGCGGCCGCCGGGCGGCAGCGCGAACACCGCCAGCCCGCGCACAGCCAGGTCGACGGCCGCCCTGGTGGTCAGTGCCAGGTCAGCAGACACAGTGGTATTCGTGGCCGGCTCCGCAGTCGCAGCAGTGGAAGCGGCCCTCGTCGAGGGGGTACCCGCAGTCGCAGAAGTCCAGGTCGTCCCACTCGTCCTGCATCTGGGCCCTCCAGAGGCGGTCCTGCTCCTCGAGATGGGCGACGGCGTCCTTGTAGGTGTTCACGCCCGGGGTGTTGGCGAGCACGTTGCACAGCGCGGCGCGCTGGTAGCCGTCGGGGTGGTCCAGCAGCGCGATGGCGTCGGCGTGCTTGACGCCGTAGGTGCTCTTCAGTTCGGCGAGCTGGGTCTTGCGGGTGTGGTTGATCGGCATGGCAGGCCCCTCCCAGGGCTGCGGCGATCCCGTGACCCGCCGCGCAGGAAGGCGACCGGAGAACAGCTGAGGCAGAGCAAGCGGCTCGGCGCGTGGCACCTTCGGCCGCGTCCGGTCACGGGCCGGACGGATGCCGGGCCTGGCGAGCCGGGCCCACGGTCACTGACCGCCCGTCAACGGTAGCGGACCGCGCTGACACCGTCCGGCTGAACGGGGCGAACCCGGCCAGTGAGTCCGGCATGATGATGCTGCCCGCACGACGGGACAGGTCCAGCTCGGCGAGCCGGGTCTTGGTGACCAGGTGCGCGGGGACCTCGCCCCACCAGGTGTACGAGTGCGGCGGGACCGGCTTCGCGGATTCCGGCGTGGTCATGGTGCATCTCCCCTTCTCGGCTGTGCGGTTCAACGGCGGCCGCCACCAGGTGGTGGCGGCCGGGGCCTGCTCAGTCCATGCCGTCGGCCAGGTCCCGCAGGTGGTGGACGGCTTCGTCCCATCCCTGGCCGTACCAGTACGGTCCGGTCAGCGCGGTCGGGTGGTGCGGGGTCGCCTCCAGCAGGTCGGCCGCGTGCCGCCAGGACGCGGCGAGCGTGGTCCGCATCCGGTCGAACTCCTCGACCAGCGCGGCCAGCTCCGGGCCGGGCGGCAGCTGCGGGTCGGCGTCGGCCGCCAGGTCGCGGCGCAGCCGGGCCACGGCGAGGCGGGCCAGGCGGGTGGTCTCCAGTTCCTCGCGCCAGTCGCGCCCGGCCGGCTGGCCCGGCTCGTCGGCGGTGGTGGCCGGGGCCGAGGGCGGCTGCTGCTGGCTGGTCTCGGGCGAGTTCATCGGCGGCCAGCCGCCCGCCGCCCGGCAGTCGTCGCGGTCGATGTGGAACCGCGGCGCGGTGTCGCGGTCCTGGCCGGGCTCGGGCGGCGGGCCGAACCAGGTGTGGCCCTCCCCGGTGATCCGGTCCCCGCAGTGGGCGCAGCGCCAGCGCGCCGGCGTCAGCTCCCACGCCGCTTCGAGGTCCTCCAGCTCCTGGGCGGCGTCGCCCTGGCCGTGGTCGTCCCGGTGGCCGTCGTGCGTCATCGCGATTCCGTCCTGTCCTTGGAATTCTGGTCGGATTTCCTGTGGTCGGGGGCTTCGGGAATTAGTGCGTGGTGCTGGTTCTGGCGGCGCTGTGAATTCGGATCGGAAGTTCAGCTTGCCCGCGCGCGGGCCCGTTCCCGGGTTGGATTCCCCGGAATTCCCCGCCGTGACCGCTGTGAAGCTGGTCGCGGTCGGGGTGTTCGCGGCACCGGTCCCTGGTCGGATCGCGGCCGCCACTCTGGCGGCGCTCGGCCCGAACCGGCCGTTTTAGATGGCCAGTTGGGCGGGCGCCGTGATCAGCTCAGGTCGAAGTCGTTGGTGTCGAATTCGAAGTCATCCGGTCCGAACCCGCCGTACCCGGCGCCGCCGTTGAAGTAGTCCGCGAGCGCCTGGCCGATCACGGCCCGCACCTCGCCCTCGTCCTCGGCGACGGCCAGGGCCGCGGCCTGCTCGCCCGACAGGTTCAGGTGGATGTCGCGGGCCCGGACCGCGTCCGACCCGCGGATCTCGAAACTGACGGCGCGCCCGACCCGGGCCCCGATCCCGGAGACCGTGCCGCGCTGCGCGAGCTGCTTGGCCTTGCGCTCCCGGCCGCGCTCGGTGGTCTGCACATCGACCGCCTCACGCTGCAGCCGCTCGGCGTCCTTCCCCTTGGGGTGGCGGGTCCCGTCGATCCAGCGCAGCACGGTGCGCGGCTTCACCCCGTACGCCTCGGCCATCGCCTTGGTGTTCCCGCCGTACTTGCGCTCCCGCACCTGGCCGGCCTGCGTCGTGGACTGCACCGGCGCCTTCCGCGACGGGAACAGCGCCTCACGCACCCGGCCGAACAACCCCTTGCCCGCCATCAGTTCCCGCCTTCATCATCGTCATTGCCGGTGCCGGCGGCCCCGCCATCCTGGCCGATCGGGGTGCCGTCGGTGGTGTAGTGGTGGACCAGCTTGGAGGGGTGCTCCCGGCGCTCCATCGCCTCGACCACCGCCGTGAGCGGGATCGAGGACTCGTGCTTGTGACTGCCCGGCGCGATACCCAGGCGCAGCGCGCCGGGGACCGGAGTGCCGTCTTCCTTCACCGGGAGCAGCTCCAGCGGGGAGGGGGCGTCGGCGGCGTACAGGTACGAGTCGACGTTGACGGCGAAGGGGGCCCGGCCAGTGAGCTGGAGGGTCTTGCGCAGGCGGCGGTGGGCGGCGATGCGGGCGGCGGCGATGACCTGGAAACGCAGCGCGGGGTCGTACGACCAGGACGCGGCGACCTTCTCCATCCACGTCTGGTCGTCCAGGTGGCGGGCGCTGTCGGCCCACTTGCCGATGCCGCCCTTGTAGATGTTCTTGTAGGTGGCCGCGAGGACCAGGGCGTCCGCGCGGACCGGGTCGGTTCCGACGTCCTTGTGGACGGCGTAGGCGGCCAGGAAGTCCTCCGGGCTCTGGCCGTCGATCAGCCCGAGCTCGGCGTAGGTGCGCTTGTACCCGGCGCGGATGCGGCCGGTCCACTCCTTGAGGAGCGGGGCGGTGTGGGCGGCCAGGTAGGCGGCGGTGATGGTGGACGGGTCGAAGCCGTAGGTGGTGGCCATGTAGGCGACCGTGACGGTGGCGTACCAGCCGGGCCCGGTCGGCGGCTGGCCGTGGAAGGTGGCCGGGTGCGGCAGCAGCTCGTCCACCGCGATGCCGGTGAAGTCGCACCACCACAGGCCGGCGGTCTTGCCGTCCCAGGCCGGGTTCTTCACGTACTCGTACGGGCCGATGGGCAGGCGCAGGGAGTCGGTGACCGACAGGTAGGAGGCGCAGACGTCGACCGCGACCGCCCACGGGCGGCGGGCCTCAACGTCGGTGAGCTCGCGGGCCCACCACTTGTAGTCCTCCTCCTCGCACACCGCCTCGCCCTTGCTGAGGAGTTCGCGGGTGAGCGGGTGGCGGGCCCCGGCGGCCGGGGGCACGCACAGGTCGCCGCTGGGCAGGGCGCCTTCGCGCAGGTGGGAGGACCACTCCCCGGTCGTCTGGTCCTTGACCCACTCCACGCGCGGGCGCACCGCGTCCAGGAGCAGCATCGCGGTGGAGGCGGTGGTCGCGCCGGGCGCGACGCCGAGGTCGGTGGTGAAGGCGCGGTAGCGGCGGGCCAGGGTGAGCCCGTCCCGGGTGCCGTCGGGGGCGGTCGCCAGCGGAGCGGCCAGGGCACTGGTGGCCTGCTGGCGGCCGTCGCCCTGTCCCAGCCACGGCGCGATGGTGACCCGCACCGAGGTCTTCGGTCCGCCAGCCGAACCGGCGCGGCGGAAGACGTGGAAGCTCGGGCCGATCTGGTCGGAGAGCTCCATGCCCACCGTCGCGGCGGCCTTCGCCAACTTGGCCCGGAGCGCGGCCAGGGCCTTCTCGGTGGCGGGCATCGTGGCGGGTAGTCCCAGCTGCTTGAGTGCCGCGGCGGTCAGGCAGACCATTCCGTCGCCGCCGCGCCCGGACGGGTGGGCCCGCTCGACGCGCAGCGGCAGCCCGGTGCCCAGCCACGCGAACCAGTCGCCGAGCTTGGTCCCGGCCGGGGCCGGGATCTGCTGGACGTCGAGCATCCACCTGCCGTCGTCGGCGACGTCCAGCGCGACCGCCGGCCACCAGCGCGCAGTGGTAGCCGTGGCGGCCGGGCCAGCGGGACGCGGAGCAGCTGGACGGGCAGCGGTGCGGGCCGTCGCGGGGCGCGGGCGTGCAGGGGCCGGCGTGGTGGTGGGCGCGGTCCGGGCCGGCTCCGAGACGACAGCAGCAGCTGCGGGCGAGGTCGGCTCGGCGATGACGGGCGGGGTCGGGGCCTGCGGTGCGGTGGACGGCTGCTGGGGTCGCGCGGCGGCCTCGGGCGCCGGGGCGGCGGGGCGGCAGAGGCCACCCAGGTGCATCGGGCGGCCCTGGGCGCGGTAGACGGAGGGCTGGCCGCACTGCACGCACGGCGCAGCTTCGCCCATCACCAGCGAGCCGTCCGGGTTCTGGTCGAGCAGCGGGACCACCAGGCCGTCGGCGGTCTCCTGGGCGGGTGCCGGGCCGGTGAACGCCTGCGGCACCGCCGGGGCCGGGGCGGCGGCGGGCTGCTCGGGCGCGGGGAAGCGCTCTGCCAGGCCCGCGAGCAGCCGCGCGTAGGCCGGGGCGATGTCCGGGCCCGGGACGGCGGTGCCGTCCTCCCAGCCCAGTACCAGGGCCGAGTTCACCCGCAGGGCCGCGGCGATCTGCGCGGGCGTCAGCCCGGCCGCCAGGCGCAGCCGCTTGCGCTCCGCCGGGACCGGCAGGCCGGTGTTCACCGCGGCGAGCAGCGCGTCGACGGAGTCGAACAGCTCGTCGGACATCGGTCGCTCCTCAGCGTCCGTTGGGTCGGGTCGGGTCGAGGCGTGGGTCGCCGAACAGGGCGTCGAAGACGTCCTCGGTGACGCAGCCGATCAGGTTCCGGTCGGCGTCGCGCAAGGTGTAGCCGGCACTGCGCCCGAGGCCGGCCGAAGCGAGCGGGACCTGGGAGCGGTAGTAGAAGGTGAGCTCCCGGCCGGTGAACTCGCCGCGCTCCTTCTCCGGTGCGTGGTCGGCAGGCAGGGTGAACGAGGGCAGGGCCGCGACGTCCTGCTCGGCGGCCAGGTGGAGCTTGCCGTCGTCGGTGGTGCGGAAGGCGATGACCAGGTCCACGCCGCCGCTGCGGCGGTCCCGCGGTAGCCCGTGGCCCTGGAGGACCCGGCCGAGCTGGGAGGCTGCCATCGCGGCCGCCATTCCGAGGGCGCGCCGGTTGGAGTAGGCGCCGGCGGCGTCCGCGCGGGACATGGCCAGTTCCTTGAACACGGTCAGGTGCTGGGTGACGCGGCTGATGCGGGCGACCAGGGCGATCAGGTCGTCGAAGTCGGAGGCCGCCGGCGGCTCCACCAACCGTTCGTTGCGCAGCGCCGCGAGCAGCGCCCGGCCCAGGTCGTCGGGCACCTCGACGTCCTCGCCGCCGATACCGATCCTCACGAGAATCCTCCCAAACAGTAGAGCATGACCAAATACTACACCCGTCTACTTTGTAAGCCAAAGGCGAAGGGGCGCACGGCAGTGCCGCGCGCCCCTCGATGCCTTCATCATCAGGCCGGCGATGGACGGTTCCGCCGATCGCGCCAGTGTGCGAACAGCACCATCCAGTGGTGCCGGGCCCGGCTCGGCACCGCCCACCCCGCGTCCGGCAGGTCCTCGCCCAGGTCCTCCAGGACGATCCGCACCGCCAGGTCCAGCCAGCTGGCCATATAGCCGTAGCGCAGCAGCAGTTCCCGTAGCTCCTGGTCCGTTGCCGGCAGCTGCTCGTCGTCGCGCCAGTGCGCGGCGCGAAACTGCTCCGCCGTCAGAGGTCGGCTCATCAGCACCGGCACCGCCAGCTCGGCGAAGTCGCGGTCCCTGGCCTCGTAGCGGCTCATGTCGACTGGGCCGCGCAGCTGCTGGTGCAGCTCCCGGGCGCCCTCGGTGGAGTCGGCGGCCACGACCAGGGCGCGGGGCACAGGGCTGTTCACCCTGTCGTCGGGCTCGCGCGTCACCCACACCCAGTACGGCTCGGGCGAGGCCACCAGGCGTGCCCTGTGCCGCTCGGCTTCCGCGTCGTCGCACAGCGGCCCGATCTTCTTCCACGCCCTCGTCCCGATCGCTGGCTTCCCGGTCACCAGCGCCCAGTACACGTACGGCAGCACCAGCTGCTCGTGCACCGCGCGCAGCCGGCTCGTGTACTCCTCGAACGTCAGGCCGAGGTAGGAGAAGTCCTCGGCGTACTGGTCCAGCCCCACCGTCCCGCTGCGCCACAGCGCCCGGTGCAGATCCCCCGCCAGACTCTGGAACAGCCCTCGCGGCAGGCGCAGCGCCGCCTCCAGCGACCCGAGCCGGGAGTTGCACCGCCGACACAGTGCGCCGCGCACCTCGTACGAGACGTGGTCGTGATCGACCTGCACCGACGGCCTCGTGCACAGCTCGCAGCGCGGCCGCTCGGCCAGGAACGCGGCCTTCGCCTCCGGCGACATCTTCCGGTAGTCCACGTATGCCTCCAGCGGCGGAATTTGCTCCTCCCCGCAGGGTTGCTGGCATGTCCGACAGGCGTCACCCGATCGGCCGCGTCGCGACACGCCGCTGGCCGGGCCGCGCGCCTGGTCGAGGCCCGCGACAGGTTCAACGAGCGGGCGGCTACTCGGCCGACAGCGTCGCCTGCCTCCGCAAGCGCAGCGCCTTCGTGGTCTTGGCAGACAACCGCGGGTCGCCGAGGACCCGGGCGATGACAGCTTCGTCGCTCATCTCCCCGTGCTGGGAGTGCAGCGGCGCGCAGATCCCCTCCAGTTCGTCCAGCGGGTCCGCCGTGTCCGCCTCTTCCTCCTCGGCGTCCTCACCGCCGTTGGACGCGGCCTCCAGCAGCGTGGAGGCGGTCCGCAGGTGCGCGACCACCTCACCCATCGCCGCCCGGTCCTCAGGGAAAGCGAGATCGGGGTGCTTGCGGGTGGGGACGTAGACCTTGCGCAGCGCCCCGATGGCCTTGCGCAGCTCCTCGAAGGCCAAGGAGAACAGGTCGCTGTCCAGGTCCTCCAGGGCGGGCAGCGCGGTGTACGGCTCGCCGGACGCGTCCTGCGGCAGCTGACCATCGACACCCAGTTCCTGCAGGCCGACGATCGAGGCGAGGACGCTGACCGCCCCCGATAGGTACCGGCAGGTGTCCCTCAGCAGGGCCTGCTTCCGGCGCAGCGTGGCTGCCCGGTCGTTCGACGAGGGTGTGGTCTGCTCGTCGTTGGCCAGCGCCTGGGCCTCCCGGCCCAGTAGCCGGTGCGCGGCGATCAGCGCCACGGAGGCCCTGCGGGCAGGTGTCGCCTCCTTACCGGTTTCCGCTCCGGTCACGCCCTCGCGCTCACTCGACACGTCGTTCCTTCCCTCACCGCCCGTCCACGGCGACTACTCATGCCATCCGTCGCCGTTCTCGGCGACGAAGCCGATTGATCGTCGCTGCTTTCGGCGACAGCCCGAGAGGCCGCAGCGTTCAACGACCATCCTGTGCCCCGGACACGGCCGAGTTGGGTGCTGCTGGCGAGGGTGCGGCTGCGGTGGAAACCTCATCCGGACCAGCCCGCTGTACAGGCCTGCGGGTGCACCGTGAGGGCCACCGCCGAGGCCGCGAACGTCAGGCACCCGCTGCGGCCGCACCCGGTCTCGGGATCAGGCGTCGCCATCCTCGGGCGCGCCCAAGGTCAGAATCTCGCCGAGGGCAACGTAGGTTTGCAGGAAAATGAAGCGGGCCTCATCGATGGTGACCTCGGCGTGAGTACCTGCGGAGCACCGGGCGTAGAGATCGGACAGGGTCCGACGCAGCCGGTCCCTGCGACTCTTGGACGCCCCGCAGGCATGAGTGTGAGCCTGGAGACGGTTCAGCACCTGCTGCTGTCCAACCTTCAGCTCAGCCTCGTCCCCGATCTTGTACGGCTCGTCGCGCGCCGGGAACACATAGTCCGCAGAGGAGTCGATCAACCGACGGCAGGTCGTCAGCGCCTGGCTGACGGACTCAGTGTCGCCGTCCCGGAGCCGGTCAGAGATACGCTCGATCTTGTCGAGCGCACTCCCGCTCGCCGCAGCCAAGGCCCCGTCGACCTTCTCCTGGGTGTCCGCGAACAGACTTGCCTGGAGCTCGCTGAATAGGAGTTCGTGGTAGATCTCGGCAACCATGTCGTAGACGGTCGCGACGACTTGCCCGCAGATCCCCTTCCACGTGGCGACGTTGGCCGAGGATTGGAGGATCCGCTTGTCATGGTTGCCCGAGGCAAGCAGAGCCTTGTCGCCCGAATAGTTACCCCCACCGCGCATGGCGTCGATGGCTTGCTGGCTGGACTCGACATAAGCCTCCACTTTCGCGATCGCCACTGTGTAGAAGGTTCCCTTCTCCCGGTCGGCCAGGCGCCCCGCTCTTTCGACCCACGTCGCCGCCGAGCCATCCGTCGGGTACCCGCTGCGTTCGAACCCGAGGAACTCCCCCAACTCGGTGTGACCGACCAATCGGGCAAGCCTGCTCGCCTTCAGAACGACCTCGGACGCCTTCAACCGCTTGAGCTCGATGTCAGCCAAAAGCTCGTCCGCAACGCGTATCGCTTCTTCCTGCCGCCCCATCGCTGACCGCCCGTCTGATCGAACTCTGCCGGGTAGCAGTCCTACCATGCGAGCCCGACACCGTGAGCGGGCCGACGAGCTTGGTCAGCCCCTCCACTCGATCCCGTCGGCATCGACGGCCGGGGCCCGAGCACGCTTGGTCAGCGGTTCCGGCGTACAAGGACTTTGAGGACTTCCCGGGCGTCGCGGCGTCGGTCGGCGCTGCGGGCGGCAACGGCGGTGACGGCGGCGGCGGTGATCGCCATCGCGTACCAGGCGGTGCTCGCGGCGGTGATGAGCGCGGCGTTGTGCAGGACGGGGGACACGGCTGTTCTCCTGGTGGTTGGGGCGGTGTCGGTGTTGGTGCTACTGGCAGACGAGGTCGTGCAGCTGTTCGGCGATGGTCTCGGTGGGCATGACGAAGGTGCCGAAGCGGTCGTCCGCGCGGACGGTGTCGAGGTCGTCGACCGTGCTGCGCAGGCGCGGGTCGGGCCGGGCGAGGTCGGTGGTGTCCTCGGGCAGGTGCAGGTGCTGGCTGTGCCAGGGGATGTTGAAGAGGTAGAGGTCGATCTGCGGGACGCTGGGCGGGGGCGGCGCAGCGGGCAGGGAGCGGTCCGACTGGTCCATGAGCTGGGCGGTCTCGTGGAACCAGAACTCGGCGTCGCGCAGTTCGCCGAGGGCGGCGTGGTGGAGGTAGAGGGCGTAGGCCGCGTTGCTCTCGCCGGAGCCGGCCGCGAACTGGAACCAGAACTGGGCGTTGCGGGGGTGTCCGCTGAGGTAGAGCAGGGCGGCGAAGACGAGGCCCCCCTTGGGCTCGATGTCCGGGTGGTTCAGGAGTCCGTAGAGGTGGTCCGGGGCGTCGTCCTCGTTGATGATGCAGGTGGCGAGGGTGCGCAGGTCGCGTTCGGCGTGCTGCTGGAAGGTGAGGGCCTGCTCGTGCTCGGGCTGTTCGGCGGGGCGAGGCGGGTCGTTCCGCTCGGGCGTGGCCTGCTGCTGCTTGAGGGCGGTGATCTTCGCGGCAATGCGGCGGCGGCCGGCCTGGGGGTCGTAGCCGGTGAAACGGGCGTAGGGGGCGGCGGTGTGTGTCAGGTGGTCGAGTTCGGTGTGCACCGGTCTACTCCTCGTCGGATTCTGAGACGGCGAGCAGCGTGAGCTGGCGGAGCTTGCTGTGGGCCTGGTGGACGAGCACGCGGACGGTGCTCGGGCTGATGCCCATCACGGCGGCGGTGTCGGCGGTGCTGTACTCCAGGAAGCGGTTGAACAGCAGGGCGTCGTACTGGCGCTCGGGCAGGCGGCTGATGGCGTGGTAGATGCCCAGTCCGTCTTCCAGTGCCTCGAAGACGGGGCGGGTGGCGCGGTTGGCGGCGTCCATGAAGACGCTCTGCTCGACCAGCATGAGGACCTCGCCTCGCTGGCGGCGTTCGTTCTCCACCGCGAAGCGCAGCAGTCCCCAGGCGTAGCCGACGGGGTTGGACCGGGTGAGGACCTGGTCCCAGTCGGCGCCGAGGTGGGCGAAGACGTCCTCGACCAGGTCCTGGATCTGCTCCGGCTCGCTGAGGGTGAGCTGGGCGCGGGCATAGTCCAAGTAGCGCTGGTGGTACTGCTCGAAGAACGCGTCGAACTCTATGGACACCAGCGGGGGCTGGTCGTCGCCGCCTTCGGGGTCGTCGTCGTGGGCATCGTGGTTCACGCGGCGGCCGCCGGGTCGGATGCGGCGCGGTGGCGCTCGGCGGAGCCGGGGTGGTCGGCGATGGGCCGCACCCAGTCCTGGCCGGCCATCGCGGTGGGCTGAGGGCGGACTGGGCGGATGAGGGTGTTCACTTCCGGGGCCTCTCATGCTCGGTGCTGTCATTCCGTGGGGGAGACGTGACGTCAAGTGACAGCTTCCCGGCGCGAGGCGGGTTTCGTTTAGGCCGAATGAGAAGAAAAATGCGGAGAGTGTCAATCCGCCTACCGAGTGATCACCACGCCATGGGCTGGACTCCGCCGGCGGGTGCTGGGAGCGAGCCCCGCGCCTACAGGGCTTCTCCTCCGAGCTGCGCCGCCAGGTCCTCGGCCCACGCCACGGCCCGCCGCTTCTGTTCCCACGGCGCCAGATCCGTCATCCGGTCCCGCAGCCGGACGACCCTGCGTCCCGTCAGGTGCTCGGCCGGTTCGGCCCCAGGACGCATGCCCGCGGCCTGGTGGCCCACCACCACGGTGAGAGCCAATCGCCGGACCCGGCCGCGCTGGCGCAGCTCCTCGACTTCGGCGCGCAGGCTCCACAGCTCCCGCAGGTCCTCCAGCACCCGCTCGGTGGCGGAGAAGGACGGACGGGTCCGCTCCAACATGGCGGCGATCGTCTCGTCGTAGGTGCCGTCGAGCAGCGTGGAGACGGCGGACAGCGGCAGGTCGAGGAGCGCGGTGCCGTCGGCCGGCTCGTCCAGGCCCGCCGTCGTGGCGGCGTCCAGCAGCGCCGCCGACACCAGGAGCGCGGCCTTGCCCACGGTGTCCGCCGGGTCCGGGCCGAGGTCCAGCGGCTCCCACTCCCGGCGGCGGCGCTCGGCGTGCCAGCGCACCAGCCGGTCACCCCACACCACGCAGCCAAACCACGTGGAGGGGAACGCGACCGTCATGAACACCTCCGGGTCCCCCGTCGGCGTCGCGATGCGCAAGTCCCCGGCCAGCACCGTCACAGTCACCGCCCCGTCCAGCCGGACCCAGTAGGCGCGAGGAGGTCCGGGCTGGACGTCCCGGGCGTCGTCGTCCGGCTCCCAGACCGGCACGTCGACAAGCGCCGCCCGGCCCGCGTACTCCCCGCCGGTGATCCGGACGACGTCGTCCCGCCCCAGAGCGCCGCGCTCGGCCGCCAGCGCGAGGGAGGTCGCCCGGACCGCACCTTCGAGCACGTCAACGCCCTCCTCGCCGCGCACCCGCCCGCGCAGCCCGTCCGCCAGGTGCCACAGCAGCCGCCCCAGCGGCACCTCGTCCGGGCCGCCCCCGCGGAGAGTCTCCAGCGCGAGCACCACGACATCGACCACCTCCGCCCGGGCATCCGTCGCGGCGATCTCCAGCGCCCGCTCGTACGCCCGTCCCCGCTGCTCCACAGCCGTCCTCCAACCTGTCGGTCTGCGGATCGTCGCACACCAAGCGGCCTCGCCGGGAGCGGTCCTGACGCCTCACAAGCACCGCACGAACGGCGCCGGCCCCGCCCCGCTCGGAGGGTGGCGTTGTCGCCGTTGGAAGGCTCACGCACCGGGTTGGTCGCAGCAGGGCGGCCGCCCGCGGTTACGCCAGAGCGGCGACCGCCGTGAAGGCGTCACCCGCTCCGGGCAGCCGTTCCACCGGCGCGGGTACCGCTGCGCTCACGCCGCCGTGCTCGTCCGGCAGGAGAAGACGCGTCTCGCGGGGCCGGGCGGCGCGGCCCCGGCCGGTGCAGCGGACGTCGACCTGACGGCCGGCGAGCTGTCCCCAGCCGTCACCGAGCCCGGACCACACCGCATTCCCGGCCGTCAGGCGCAGTTCGGCGGTGCCCGGCCAGGCGTCGAGGGTCAGGAGGGTGGCGCCTGTGGTGCGCAGGCGTTGTTCGAGGCGGGCGAGCTGGCGCGGGACGGGGCGGCTGGTGGGACGCAGAATGATCGTCTCGCAGGCGTCGGCGAGGATGGAGGCGACCTCGGTCCAGTGGTCGCCGGGTTCGTCGGCCAGCACGGTGCGCTCCCAGGGCAGGCCGTAGGCGCGGGCTGCGGCGAGCCCTGCCTCGGGCCAGCCGATGACAGCGGTCCACGAGGTGTTCGACGCGGCGGCCGGTCCCGCGGCCACCGCGAGGAGCAGGCTCGCGTCCATGACCTCGACGACGACGCCCTTCGGCAGCCGGCCGTCCGGCAGCAGCGGCTCGAGCGCGGGCAGCACCGGCCGGGTCACGGCCTCGATCCGGGCGCGCCGGGCGGCCGGGCTGGTCTCCTCCAGCAGATCGGCCAGCCTCAGCCGGCGCTGCGCGTTCGCATCGGAGGCGGGCAGCGCTGCGGCCTGCGAGGTGTCCGAGACAGCGGCGATGCTCACGTGCCGTCGCCCCCGGCCGGTGGCTCCGGGGCCTCGGCGGCGCGGTCTTCTTCGGTGCCGTCGTCGCCTTGCTGGGGTATGACGCGCACCGCGGCCGGGTCGTAGAGGACCCAGGCGCTCTGCCGGTCCTCACCCCAGCGCACGTCGGCGATCCACGGCACGTCCGGGCCCGGGCGCCGGCGGGCGGTGACCAACGCGGAGCGCCAGCCGCCCTCGGTTCGCAGCCAGGCCAGGCGCCAGCACCGGTCCGCCCCATCGGGATCGGGAGCGCCCGCGAGTTCGCGCGGCACCGTGATCGCATCCCGCCAGACACCGTGGAACGGGGCCCGGGTCGGGGCTGGGTCGTCGGGCTCGGGCAGTGGCCGGATTGTCGTCTCCGAGAACAGGAACCAGCCCCAGGCCTCGGCGTCGCCCTGATCCGGCGCCCAGCGCACGTGGACCACCCACACGGCGGAGCCGGGCGGGCGGCGCCACACCGTGAGGATCGCGGGCCGCCACCGGCCGCCCCGCCGGATCTCCACCAGCCTCCAGCGCCGGATGTCCCGGGTGGGTCCCGGCAGGGACATCAGCTCGCGGGGCGCGTACTCGGCATCGCCGGGCATGCCGGTCGCACGCACGGGACGGGAGAACGGGACAGCGGACGTCATGGGAACAATTGTTCGACAATCGGTTCGAATGATCAAACGTCAGCTCCGCCCGCCGCCGATGCGGGCCTACCGTGGAGGAGAGGAACCCCGCAGGCCGGAGGTGCAGCATGGCCGAGACCGTGACGATGACCTGCGAGGCCTGCGGCCGAACCACGGCCTGGAACCCCTGGGGCGCGTGCTCGTTCGATCACTTCAACCGGGAGCGCCCAACGGAGGAGGAGCAGCAGGCCATGGTCGCCAGCGCTCCCGAGGCGATCGCGTACTTCTTCGGCCTCGGTCCCGGCCGGCTCGTGGGCGACGGCGAGTAGTGGGCGGTGCCGCAGGCATGCCGCGCACCGGGAGCCGCGTGTTGCTGCGACCGCCGGTGGAGGTGATGCAGCCCGTGCCGGTCCCGGTGCTGCCGGCGGAGGACGCGCTGCCGGGCGGGACCCAGTACACGATCAAGCTGGACGGCATCCGGGCGACGGCTCACGTGCTGGAGGGTCACGAGGTCCGGCTGGTGTCGCGGCGCGGCAACGAGCTCGGCGACCGGTTTCCTCAGCTTCCGCCGGCGCTGGCTGTGCTCCCCGTCGGCCTGGTCCTCGACGGGGAAATCGTCGCGTACGAGCGCACGGGCGGCGGGCAGGGCCGACTGGACTTCACCGCACTGCTGCGCTCCCCCGCCGCACGGGCCGCCACCGGCACGCAGGTGCTGTACGTCGCCTGGGACGCCCTCGCGCTGCCGGGACGCGACATCCGGGACCGGCCCCTGCGGGAGCGGTGGGAAGCGCTGGAGATGGCACTCACCGGGGTCCGGCCGCCCCTGCAACTCTGCATGGCGACCACCAGCCGGACCGAGGCCGCCGACTGGTACCACAGCCTCCAGCCCATGGGGATCGAGGGGATCGTCGCCAAGGGACTGGACACCCGATACCGTCCCACCCACGGCGCCGGCGCGTGGCAGAAGATCCGCCACAGCGAAACCACCGACGCGCAGCTGCTCGCCGTCATCGGAACGCCGCAGCGGCCGCAGGCCCTGCTGGTGCGCCTGCCCGACGGCAACACCGCCGTCACCACACCCCGCCTCACCCCAGTCCAGGCTCGGCCGATCGCCGACGTGCTCGCCGGACGGCTGGAGCCGGGCCCGCCGGACAGCACCTCCACGTGGACCGTCACCGGTGAACCCCCGCTCGTCGAGGTCACCGTCGGCAGCGGCCGGCACAGCACCGTCCGCTATGTCCGCCTTCGCCCGCAGGAGTAGCACCGCCAGCGTCCCGCTCCCTGTCCGCGGCAGGTACGCGTCGCGGACGACCGGCGTACGCCCGGGTTCCTGCCTCAGTGAGATCGGTCAGCGTGCCGAGGTGGCTGGACGTGCGGGGCGATCGGGGAGCCTACGGCGGGTGATCTTCAACTTGCCCTAGGGTTACGGGAGTTCCGGTGGCGATCCCGCAGCCGGGACTTCGTGCTTTCCGGACGGGTGTGGATCTTGCGATACGTGCAGTTGCTTCGGCGGGGCCCGGTTCTTCTCCTGTGGGGTGCGCAGACGGCGTCGGTGTTCGGTGACCGGCTGTACGCGCTGGCGGTGATGTGGCTCGCCTGGCAGAGATCCGGCGGCGCGGCGATGGGCCTGGTAGCGATCGCCGAGTCCGTGCCGTACATCGTGCTCGGCGCCGTCGGCCGACCGCTGATGGAGCGGTTCACCACGCTGCGCTCACTCGCCGGGGTGGACCTGGTCCGCATGCTGCTGGTCGCGGCGCTGCCGTGGACGTGGGCCGCGTTCGGCACGCCGGGACTGCTGGTGTCGGCCGCTCTGCTCGGGGTAGGCGGGGCGCTGTTCGATCCGAACCTCGGCGCCCTGGTCCCGGAGCTGGTGAAGCCCGAGGAGGTGCAGGCCGTCAACGGGCTGATGGACTCGACCAACCGGATCGCCCGGGTCGCCAGCCCCGGCTCCGCCGGTGTGCTGCTCGCCGTGATGCCGATGGGCGGACTGTTCTGGCTGGACGCGGGCACGTTCGCGCTCTCCGCCGTCGCTCTGGCCATGCTCGGCGCGAGTTCCGCACGTCGAGGGCCCGTACCGGCTGGTGCCACCGCGGCGCCGGGTGCCAGGCCACGAGCCCGGGTCCTGGTGCGCACGCACCCGGAGACCGGGGTGGTGCTGGCCGTCCACGGGGTCGCGATCTTCGCGGGTGCGGTGTCGATCGTGATGCCCGCGCTGGTGGCGGTGCGGCTCGGTGGCGGGGTCGGCACCTACGGTGTGATGCTGGCCGCCACCGGGGCCGGGGCGATCGTCGGCAACACCATCGCCGGGAATGTCCGCCTCCCGAGGTCCCTCCCGCTGTTCTACTGCATCGCCTGGACCGTGTCCGGCGCGTTGATGGCGGTGACCGGGTCGGTCAGCGCGGTGTCCGAACTGGTGGCGGTGTCGGCCGCGTACGGGGCCGTCTCGCCGTTCCTGGCGGTGGCACTGTCCACCCACCTCGCGCAGTTCCCGCCGGCCGCCCGCAGGCGGCTGCTGACCCTCGACCAGACGGTCATCCGGACCATGGGCACCGTCGCGATGGCCGGGATCCCCGCCCTGGCGGCGGCCCACCCGAGGGCCGGGTTCACCGCCGGCGGGCTCGCCACCGTCGCGGTGGGCCTCGCCGGGTGCGCCGTGGTGGCGTGGTGGGCGAAGACCCGCACGCCGCTGCCGGGCGTGGAGCCGATGCTGGAGAGCGTGGGCGGTTGAGAGCACGCGGCGGGGCCGGACTCCGAGGAGTGCGGGAGTCCGGCCCTTCGTGCTGTCAGTCTCAGATCAGGCGATCAGGGACCAGTGAGTGACCGTGATGTCCTCCAGCGGGATGCCCAGCTGCTGGTAGATCCGCTGGTGCATCGCGCCGAACCAGGCGTCGCGCCGGTCGGCGAAGAACGCCGGGTCGTACCAGGCAACGCCCAGCAGAACAGTGCCGCCGCCGCTCGGGTTGCCCGGCTCGGGCTCCCAGTAGGTGCACTGCCAGTCCCAGAGCATCAGCTTCTCCGGCCGCTGGCGCAGGCGCTCGTCGGACTCGCGCAGGGCCTGGATGCACCGCTCGGCGGTCGCGGTGTCGGGGCAGTAGTAGGTGCAGTCGGACTTGCCGATCGGGGTCTTGTCGGCGCGGCGGGCCGCGTCGGCGTCCTCCCCGGTCAGGACGCGCACGCGGGTCACCGCGCTCGCCTGGTCGAGCGTGTCGAGGATGGTCACAGTGGTGCTCTCCTCTCCCTTGTCCTGGCGGACTACCAGCCCGTACCGCTGATCGGCACGATGCTGGGACTCATGGGGTCGCGCCGCAGAATGCCGTCCGGCGCGGTGTAGCGGACGTTCAGCCCGATGCGGGCGCCGTCGCTGCTGTTGGTGCCGGAGCGGTGCACTAGACGGCTGTCCATCAGGACGGCGCAGCCGGCGCGCAGCGGCACGGGGCTGGTGGTCTCGGGGGTGAAGCCGTGGGCCTGGTCGGCCCGGCCGCGCTCGGTGGCGGTGACGGCCTCCTTCTCGACTGGCAGGTAGCCGGCGGACTGGGAGCCCGGGGCTACCTCGAGGCACCCGTTGGACGTGGTGGCGTCGGTGACGGCTAGCCACGCGGACACGGACCGTTCGGGGTGCAGTTCGAGGTGGGCGCCGGTGCCGTCCTGGTGCCACGGGATCTCGAAGGTGCGGTGTGGCCACTTCACGACGAGGAAGGTGTTCTCCACCGCGACGTCCGGCCCGAGGATGGCCTGGACGGCGGCGAGCAGGTTCGGGGAGCGGACTGCGAAGGCAGCCCAGTCCTCGGTGAGGTGGGGATTGCGGACGATCTCGTGGTCCCGGTGGGCTGCGGTCAGGAGCGCGGCGCGGCCTCGGGCAGCGCCGGGCGTGGACCACGCGATCGCCGAGCTGACCCCGCGCCGGCCGAGAATGCCGCCGACCTGAGTGAGTGCGGTCACGCTCGGACTCCGTGGATCGGGCAGGAGCAGGCCGGCCAGCCGGCTGCGGGATGGGTGGCGTGGGCGCTCACGTCGTTGGGGTCGAGGGTGAGCGGGCCGGTGTCGTCGTGGCGGGTGCCGTCCGGCGCGACGCGGTACGAGCGGATGGTCAGGCCCGGCCGACGCTTCTCCAGGGGGACGAAGTCGGAGCTGGTCACCTCAGCCCCCGGCCGCGCAGCTCGCGGAACAGCCGAGCCTGACGGTGGGCGGCGCTGGGTTGGCAGTGTGGGCCACCGTCCTGCCGTCGACCGTCACCACCAGGTCGCCGCCGGGGTGTCGAAGATGGGGTCTGCTCGCGGGCATGGCGGTACTCCAGCGCGTCGGCGATTGATTGCCGCCCGGGGCGTCCACGGTGCCGAGGAGGATCGGTTGAGACCTCACCCCGGGCGGCATCAACGACGGTAGGGAGTAACGGAGAGCTCACTCAACGAAGTTGCACGGGATTACACGGATTCATCCGAGCGCGTCGATCGCCGCCGTGATCAGGGCCCGAGCCTGTGCGCCGCGCACCGCCAGGTCGGACAGCTCGGCGAACACCTTCTCGTACATGGCGATCTCGCTGGGCTGGGAGATCGTCAGGTATCCGGAGACCAGCTCCACGTTGACCTGCGTCCGGTCGTAGATCCAGAACCCCTCCACCGGCCAGCCGTTGTCGCGGTCCGGCCGCATGGGTATCACGCCCATGCTGACGTTGGGCAGCCGGGCGACGGTGAGCAGGTGGCGCAGTTGCTCCAGCATCACCGGGTGTCCTCCGAGGCCGTTGCGCAGCACGCTCTCCTCGATGAGCAGGGCGAAGCGGTGCCGGCCTCCGTAGAGGATGTGCTGCCGGTCCATCCGCTCGGCGACGGCAGCTTCGACGTCGTCGACCAAGCCCCGACGGTCGCGGATCGCGGTGAGGACCCTGGTGGTGTAGGCGCGGGTCTGCAGGATGCCGGGTAGCACCCACGGGGCGTAGGCACGGAAGACACGGGTGCGCTCGTACAGCGGTCGCACGGTCTGCTGGGCCTGAGCCAGGCCGGAGCGTTCCATCCGGCGCCACTCCAGGAACATGGCATCGGCCTGGCGGCTGCGGGCGATGAGGTCGGCGGCCTGGTCGTCAGCGCCGCACGCCGCACACCAGGCCCGGATGTCCGCGTCGGACGGCGGCGTCTTGGCGTTGATGATGCGGGAGGTCTTGGCACCGGCCCACCCGCACCGGGCAGCCAGCTGTTTGCCGTTCAGGCCGGCGTCCAGCATCAGCTCGCGCAGCCGCTCCGCCACAGCCTTGCGGGCGGCCTGGGCGCTGGACGACGGAGAGGCGGGCATGAAGTGTGGCTGCCGGTGCGGGGCGGTCGGGTCAGACCGTGTACCGGTCGTGCGGGACAGCGCGCTCCCACACCGTCTCGAACGCGGTGGCGCAGTGCTTCGCCAGGGCGGGATCCTGGAGGATCTCTTCCCCTTGCTCGGCGAGCTGCCCATCACCGGTGAAGTGGTGGTAGTGCACCACCTGGTCATCGAAGACCCAGAAATCCAGCCCCGGCAGGCACAGGTCCTTGGTGCTGCGCCTCGGCAGCCACCGGACCTGTTCGCCGGCGGCCAGGTTGCCGAAGGTCAGGTCGTGCTCGTAGCGGATGTACTCGTGCACCGGCTCGGAGACGATCCGCGCCCGCCGCACCACCACCCCGCGGCCCACGGCCTCGGCCACCGCATCGTGCCACCCGTGCCACCACGAGCCACGATCGGCCGGGTCCAGACGCTTGCCGTACTGGAAGGCGATGTACTCCGGATCGTCCAGCATGTAGGAGTCGCGCATCTCCAGATGCACCGCCGAGCGCTGCGCCCGGGCGAGCGCCTTACGAACCGGTGTTGCCACGCTTCGCCTCTCCGTCGGGCCGCGGGATGAACTGCAGCATGTTGGCGGGCAGCCGGATCACCGTCTCGTGCTCCGGGACGTCGGTCGTGTGGCCGGGCACCGATCCGACCTCCTGTGCCTGCCGGACCGTGGCCTCATCCGCCTTCCACGACTGAATGATCAAGTCCCCGGTCTCCTCCTCCAACCAGATCGTTGGAGACTGGTCGGACGGGGTGTTCGGCCAGATCCCCAGAAAACGTAGCGTCACGACGGCCTCCCGCACCAAGTCGGTTACACGGACTTGCACGACGCTCCTCTTCAGGTGGCGGGCCGTCAAGAGCGGTAGGGCGCAGCAAGGCGGCGCGCGCCGCCCGGGGCGGGCCCGAGACTAATCGGACCCACCACTCGGTCAGGCGGTGCGGAGTTTGCCGTCAGCGATCAGGCCGCTGATGTAGTCGGGCCAGTCCCGTTCCAGGGCCTGCTGTATCACGTGCACGCAGCTCCGCGGTCCTCGGTGGTGACTTCTCGACCCGGCCGTCGGTGGAGTACATCGTCACACCCTTCGCTGCTGCCATCGTGCGTCAGGGCCGTCCGCTTCCCGCCGAGGCGGCATCGGCGTCGGCGCCCTCCGCACCCCTGAGGCCACGTCCCGGTAGCCGCTCCGGCGGTGGGCGGAATGCGATGACACGCCCGTGGTGTTCTTTGCGGCACTGCGCCCCAGATAGCCTGCCTTCCGTGTATTGGGCATTCAAGGGTCAGAGGGGCCGGGCATGAACAGAGTGATCGCGGTCTACAGCGAGAAGGGCGGCGTTGGGAAGAGCGCTCTGGCTGCCGGCCTGACAGCCGCTGCCCGGAAGCGGCGCCTGGACGTCGTTGCAGGAGACCTCGACCCTCGCGGTACCTTCACCGCTGAACTGGGCATCTCCGAAGACGAGGCCCCGGCCTTCACCATGAACGACCTGCTGGCCCTGGATCCCAAAGGTGAGACCGGGCTGGCGGCCGAGGCCTTCGCCCCTGCATCCGACGCGTGGCCGGGAGTCCAGGTGATCGCGGCGGAGCGCGCGTTGGCCAACCGGGAGACCGACAATGTCGCCGTCGGGCTGGAATTCCGGCTGCGGCTCGCTCTGAAGGGGGCCATAAAGCCCGGCTCGGTTGGCATCCTCGACCTGCCGCCACGCGCCGGCGGCAAGCTCGTAACCTCGGCCCTCGTTGCTGCGACCGACGTGGTCGTCCCTGCGACCCTCGACGAGGACGGGCGCATCGGCGCCAAGGAGGCCCTCGCGACCATCAAGCTGGTCAAGGACCTCGGCATGAACCCGGACCTGCGTGTGGTCGGCATCGTCCCCTCTATCGTCCCCGGGGGGCGCAGCACCCTGAAGGATGCCATAGGGGGGTACCTGTCGGAGACGTACGGGGACCTGTACCGCGACGATCTCGCGATTCCCCGACACTCGCTGCGCCAGCAGACCCGGTTTGCCTGCGTGCCGATCACGGCGGCCACCGGCAAGGAGGCCCAGGCGCTGACGGATGCCTACGACCGAATCCTCACTGCGACAGGAGTGTCCCTCTGATGGCCAACAAGCTGATCCAGGCCGGGACCAGCCGGCTGAAGAAGGCGCCAGACTCCGCCGTTGATCCGGCCGTTCCCGCCGAACTGCAGCAGGGCGCGGCGCAGCGGGCTGCCGCTTCCGCGCTACCGGCGATGGTGGACAACCCGGGGACGCCAAGCGCCTTCGCAGGCGGCCGGGTGCTCACGCCCGAGGACATCACGGGTACCCCCGAGGAGCAGCTCGCCTATGTGACCGCGCGACTAGTCGAGATTGACGGGCTCGGCCGGCGGGCCGAGGACTTCGTGGCACTCAACAAGGGCGTCCTATTGGAGACCGCGCAGCAGCGTGAGCTGCATTTGGTCGCCGGCCACACCAACTTCGCGGCGTGGGCATCCGAAGTGCTGGACGTGGAGGAGAAGTACATCTTCGAGCTGATGCAGGACGCGGTCCGGGTGCGGGCCGTCGCGGAGCTGGGGCCCGAGCTCAGCCAGTACCTGACTCGCGCCTCGGCCCGCAAGGCGGTGGCGGCGGTCATCTCCTCACACGACCTGAAGACCGCCCGCACGGTCGTCGAGCTCGGCGTAGCCGAGGCAACCGAGCAGGGCAAGAAGCGCCCCACCGCGGCCAGGCTGGTCGAGCTCGCCACCGAGCTGACGGCACCGTCCATCCCCGGACAGAAGGCGGGGTCAGAAATTTCTGACCCCGCCCCCATCGAGCAGAGGTCAGAAATTCCTGACCCCGGAGAAGGAGAGCAGCCTGGCGTCGCGCAGCTACGCGACCTGAGCCGCTCCGCAGCCGTACTGCGAGAGCGCGTGTCCTCGCTGCTCACCCCCCGCGCACTGAAGGCTGCAGCGGAGGCCGACCCGGCGGCAGCCCATCGACACCTTGAAGACCTCGACGTCGAGTTGCAGCGCCTCGCCAGGCGTCTGACTGCCGCCAAGAAGACGATGGCCGCGGCGGTGGCCGCGACTCCTGTGGATGCAGAGATCGTCAGCTGACTGCCGAGCGGTGACAGCTGTACGTCGCGGCCTCAGAAACACGAAAGGGCCCGCCCCCGGCTTGAAGCCGGGGGCGGGCCCTTCTCTGTGTCGGATGTCAGGCCAGAACGCGACTGCGCTCGCGGTCCAGGCCGATAGCCCGGGTGACGATGGGGAGGGTGGCGGTCCAGTCCCCGTCGAAGTGCACGGCCTTGTCGCAGATGTAGCAGGCAGCGCCGAGCTTGAGGTTGGTCACCAGGATCTCGCCCCGCTGGGTCCTTGTTCCGGCACGCCCGTGTCGCGCGAGCAACATGCCTCGCAGGACTAGTGCAACGCCGCGTTGATCCTTCGGGGGTTCATGCGGCTTGGAGTGGGCTGCCGTCGTAGGTCCAGCCGTAGGGCTTGGCGTCGTGTTCGTCGTATGCCAAGACGAAGGTGGCGCTCGACGATGCCCGTGATGGGAACCTCGCGCCGCTCGGGATCTCAGGGTGTAGCCAGCACCACCCTCAAGACGGAAACCAGTGTGATCGAACGTCAGGGCGGGGCCGGGCAGGATCGTGCCCGTGAACACCACCTCGAACCGCAAGCGCCGTATCAGCGCTGTCGCAATCCTGGCTCTCGCCGCATCAGTGGCCGCGACCGGCACCGGACTCGCCGCCACGAACCCGCCGTCCGCCGTGCACGTGACCGCCGCCACGGCTGCCGCCGCGCCCCCGCGGTCCTTCCAGGGCACGCTCCCCGCGCCGACCGGCCCCTACGCCGCCGGCGAGGACGTCATCCACCTCACCGACGCGAGCCGTCTTGACCCGTGGGTGCCGTCATCCGGCCCCCGCCAACTGGCCGTCACGATGGTCTACCCGGCCGTCCCCGGGACCGGGACGCCGGCCCCTTACATGACCCTCGCCGAGGCAGCCGGGGTCATCCAGCAGACGAAGATACCGACGAGCTCCGGCGTCACCCCGCAGAACCTTTCCAGCGTCACCACTCACGCCTTCGACGGCGCGCGGCCGCAGCGCGGCAAGTATCCGCTGGTGGTCCTCTCACCCGCGTACGAGGACCCGCGCATCACGCTCACCTCGCTCGCGACCGACCTGGCCAGTCACGGCTACGTCGTCGCGCTCGTCGGCGACACCTACGCGGACAGCGGCGAGACGCTGGCGAACGGCCAGACGCCGCCGTGCGCAATCTGCGGTGACCCGGCGCGGATCGACTCCATCCCCGCCAGCCGCGCGCTGGACGTGTCCTTCTTGATCGACCAGTTGACGCATGGCAATACCGCGTGGCGCCTGGCACACCTCATCGACAAGCACGAGATCGGCATGGCCGGACACTCCCTCGGCGGAGCGGCGGCCGCCGACACGATGATCGCCGACCCGCGAGTACGGGCCGGAGTGAACATGG
Organism: Kitasatospora sp. NPDC029312; assembly: GCF_055569215.1. Lineage (NCBI taxonomy): Bacteria > Bacillati > Actinomycetota > Actinomycetes > Kitasatosporales > Streptomycetaceae > Kitasatospora > Kitasatospora sp. NPDC029312. The sequence continues at coordinate 26,590 of NZ_JBVHXY010000047.1, forward strand.
ACGGCACCTTCAAGCCGGTCCCGATGCCCGGCCAGATCAACCGGCCGTTCCTCATGCTGGGTACGGCCGCCAACACCGATTGGGAGCGCCCCTGGGCCGCCCTCGGCGGCTACAAGAAGTGGCTGACGGTCGCCGGCGCCGACCACTTCAGCTTCTCCGACCTGGACCTGCTTCACGAGCAGGCCGGGTTCCCGACGCCGCCCCTCTCTCCGGAACGCGGGGTGGAGATCACCCGCGAGTACGTGACAGCGTTCTTCGACCAGACGCTGAAGAGGATCCACCGTCCGCTGCTGGACGGCCCCTCGCCGAACAATCCGGAAGTACTCTTCCAGTACTAGCTAGGCGCTAGCAGCGAGGCCTGCTCGTATCGGGTCCCCCAGCGTTGTCGCTTTCCTGTCGCCTTGGGGTCGCTGCTGACGTGATGGACGTCACCGTCCCCAGGGATGCGTTAGGCAGCAGCCGCGTGACCGCTTGGGCAGGAACCTGCGCCCGTGTTACGCACTGGGCACGTAGACGTTCGATCTCCAGGTGCTGAGCGGCGAGCCGGGAGAGGGCCAGCTGTCGGAATGCCGTGAGTTCCTTGAGCTGCTTCTCCTGGGCTTGGAGGCGCTGGGCCAGGACGGTGTTGGCGTCCTTCAAGCGGGCGATCTGGGAGTCTCGCGGGTCCGGGGTCCCTGACCGCCTACCGCGCCCTCGCCCCGCTGCGCCGCCGCCTTGGAGCAGGCGGGGGTGGAGGGCGCGGTAGGCGGTGAGGCCGGTGGCGGCCGCGGCGGTGACGGTGGCGACGGGGCCGGCGGTGTCGAGGGCGGCGCGGATCGCGCGGGCGCGCAGGGTCTCGGTCATCGGGGTTTCCTCCTCGGTGCGTGGCGGGTGGTCAGGGCGTGGGTCGGTGGGCGGTGGTGAGGAAGTCGGTGGTGGAGGCTCCGGTGGTGCGGGCTGGGGGCGGCGGCCTGGCGGGCCGCCGCCCCGGGCAGGGGTTGGTCAGTGCTGGTCGTCGGGGCGGCTGGTGCGGCGTCCGTCCCGGTCGACGACCAGGACCGTCTCGATGCGCGGCTCGGGCACGGTGACCTCGACGGTGACCGGCACCGGATCGGGCGCGGGCACCGTCACGGCCGGGGCCTCGACCGTCACCTTCGCCCCCTCGTTGATGACGGTGGTGTGGGTGGTGACCCACGACCCGGTCAGCGCGACCGCCACCAGGGCGGCCCACAGCACCACGGTCAGGCCGGCCGCGACCGGGCGGCCGGGACCGGCGGTGCCGTCCCAGACCATCGCGCAGGTGACTGCCCCGAACGCGAGCGCGCCGAGCTGTGCCCCGGCGGAGCCTGCGGTGCGCAGGGCCCGCCACAGGATCAGCAGGCCGGTGGCGGCCCAGGCGCCGTAGAGGGTGGCGGGTCCGGCGGGCAGGCCGGCGCCGCGTTCGGCGAGTACCCGGCGGATCGGGTCGTTGACGGTGTGCCAGACCTCGGCGGCGGGGTGGGCGACGTTGGCCGGGTCGAGCAGCCAGCGTCCTGCGGCGAGGACGTAGGGGCCGACGACGAGGGCCAGGATGACGAGGACGGCCAGGGCGCCGAGCGCGGCCAGGAGCGCCTGGGCGTCGGTGAGGTCGGCGTAGCGGCCGGGCAGGACCTGGCGCGGCCGGCGGTGCGGTTCGGGGCGGTGCCAGATCATGTCCGGCCGTTCGTCCTGGTCGGGCGGCGTGAGCGGGGGCAGGTTGCCGAGCGTGGGGAAGACCAGGTCCTCGTCGTGGTCGTCGTGCTCGGGCTGGTCGGGGGTGTGCTGGGACACGGTGGCAGCTCCTCGGCTGGCGGTGGCGCGGAACGGGCGTGAGGGTCGGGGCGGGGCCGCCCGGGTGCGGTGGCGGCCTGGTGGCGGGTCAGGAGGGCAGGCGGACCGGCATTACGACGTAGCGGTACGGCTCGTCGGCGGCGTCCTGGTCGTCGGCGCCGGTGCGGGCGGTGAGCATGGCGGGCTTGTGCCGGTCGCCGACGTGCAGGACCACCTCGGAGGCGCCGCACGCCTTGATGCCGTCGGCGAGGAAGGTGGGGTTGAAGCAGATCGTGTAGCCGTCGCGGAGGTCGCCGGTGACGGTGACCTCGATGGCGTCGGAGCCGTGGGCGTCGTCGCCGGCGCCGGCCTCGATGCGCAGCATGGTGCGGTCGAGGATGAGTCGGACGGGGGCGTTCTCGCGGGCGACCAGGGCGACGCGCTGCACGGCGGCGGTCAGCTCGGCGGCCGGGGCGCTGATGGTGCCGTCGGTGTCGGGGACCATCGAGACGGTCTTGGGGAACTCGCCGGAGATGAGGCGGGTCATGAACGAGGAGCCGGTGGAGGACCAGCCCCACAGTTCGCCGTCGCTGTGGAGGGTGAGCGGCCGGTCGGTGTCGTAGGCGCGGGCGAGGTCGCCGAACACCTTCGCCGGGATCAGCACCTCCAGGGCGCTCGCCGTGTCGGCGCCGGCCTTCTTCTTCCCGCCCTTGGCCGACGGGGCGGCGACGGGCTGGACGGTGACGCGGCGGTGGCCGATCCGGTAGCGGTTGGTGGCGACCATGGTCAGCTCGTCGCCGTCCAGGACGACGCGGACGCCGGTCAGCACTGGCAGGGCCTCCTCGGTGCTCGCCGCGAAGGCGACCTGGGCGACGGCCTCCGCCCACGTCTCGCCGTGCACGGTGGCGACGGCCGGGGGCAGGGCGGGCAGTGCCGGGTACTCGTCGACCGGGAGCAGCGGCAGGTTGAACCGCGCGCTGCGGCAGGTGAGGGTCAGGCGGGTGTCGTCGGCGTCCAGGTCGACTTCGGCGCCCTTGGGCAGGCGGGCGCAGATTTCGGCGAGCAGCCGGCCGGGGACGAGGATGCGGCCGTCGTCGGCGATCTCGGCGTGGCAGGTGTCGGTCGCGTAGACCTCGTAGTCGGAGGCGGCCAGGTGCAGGCCGGAGGCGTCGGTGTGCAGGAGGATGCCGGCCATCACCGGAACCACCGGGCGGGTGGAGACGGCGCGGACGGTGTGGGTGACGGCGGCGGCCAGGTGCTGGACGGACAGGCGCAGCTTCACAGGTGGTCTCCCGTTCGGGGGGTCAGGCGGCGGGGGTGAGGGCGGCGAGCTGCTCGCGCTCGTCGTCGGTCAGCTCGGAGCAGGGCACGCAGCTGCCGAGCGTCTTGAGCGGCAGGCAGGCGTCGTAGCGGATCTGGCAGAGCGGGCAGGTCTGGCGGGCGGCCATCGCCCGGTCGAGGGCGGCGGCCCGGCTCGGGGTCATCGGGCGCACGGGCTTCGCGGCGTCGATCCGGTACAGATAGCCGTGGCGGCGGCCGCGGCGGCAGACGACCTGGGCAACGGGCTCCTGGGCCGCCGGGCGCAAGCCCAACTCGCGCAGCTGGCGGCGAGTGGCCAGGCCCTCGGGGCCGAACTTCCAGGGGTAGGTGGGCAGGCCGCCGTGGTGGCGGCCGTCGGGGTCGAGGTCGATCGCGCGCACGCTGCTGCTCTCCGTTCCGGGCGGTCGGGGTGGTGCGGGCCGGTCGGCCGGCCCCGTCCCCGGACACAAGACCGCCCACCCGGCCGGTGTTCGGCGGGGCGGGCGGGGTGGGGGGACGGGACCGGGCGACTGGTCGGGGGCGCTACTCGAAGCAGGCCAGGCAGTTCTGCGGCTGCGGCTCGTCCGTCTCCCAGTCCATGTAGAGGTGGCGGGAGCAGAAGTAGCCGCCGCAGCCGTCGTCGGGGGCGCCGGGCGTGCTGCCGCACAGGTAGGCCAGGCCGCGGTCGATCTGTTCGGTGCAGCCGTCCTGTTCGCAGGTGGCGGCGACGTCGTAGCCGGCCTCGATCTCGATGCCGTCGGGGCGGGTGACGGTGTAGTAGGCGTTGCCCATCGTGTGCTCTCCCATCAGGGCGGAGTCCGGCCGGTCGGCCGGCCCCGTCCCCGGACACGAGACCGCCCACCCGGGCCGGTGTTCGGCGGGGCGGGCGGGGTGGCCGGGAGCGAGGCTGGTCGGCCGGTCAGTGCGCGAGGAGCACGACCAGCGGGACGACGACGGGCGAGAGCATGCCGAGCAGGTAGACGAAGCGCATGACGAGGTTCCCTTCCGGTCAGCCGTTGTTGTTGGTGATGGAGCCGCGCCATCCGGCGCTCTGCTTGCCGATGGTGGTGGTGTGGTGCTGGGGCCGGTGGACCAGGGCCAGGACGGTGCCGGTCGCGCTGGCGCCGTCGCCGGTGGCCGTCGCGCTCGACCCGGCGCCGGCCGCCGCCTTGGTGACCGAGCGGACCTTGCCGAGGAGCGCGCACGCGCCGACGAACACGGCGGCGATGGTGGCGGCCGCCCACATCAGGATCTTGCCGATCTCGTCGGCGTAGGGACCGACCTCACCGATCCCGGCGCCGACCATCCACGTCAGTCCGCCGACCGCGAGCGCCCCGGCGCAGCCGAGCAGGACTCCCTGGCGCACCGCGAGCGGCAGGCCCGGGTCGACCACCGGGACCGGCGCCGGTGCGACGGGGGTCGGCTGCGGCTGCGCGGCGGCGGCCGCCGCGAACGGGTTGTACACCGGCACGGCGGCGACCTGGCCGTCGATCAGCGCCGGCACGAACGCGGTGTCGTCCGCGGTGGCGGGGTGCAGCGGGACGGCAAGGATCTGGCCGTCGAGGACGGCGGGGCTGTAGCCGGTGGCCAGGAGGGTGATCTGCGGCTCTGCCGCGGCCTGGGTGTTGGTGTTCGGGGTGTGCCGGGTGTCCACGGCGGACTCCTTCGGGGCTGCGGGGCAGGGGCGGGAAGCGTTCTGTGCGCGGCGCCGGGCGCCTTCTGGGGCCGCCGGACCAGCCCGGTGACGGGCGGGTCCGGCGGCCCTCGGAGAGGCCGGGAGACGGGCGTTGGGGCGGTGCCGGTCAGTCCTCGTCGCTGTGGCGGCGGGGCAGGTGCTCGGCGGTCTCGGGGTTCAGGTAGTGGTCGCGCAGGTCCGCCCGCTGCCAGGTCTGCAGCGTGGTGTCGCGCACCGCGAGGGCGGTGCCGACGGCGAGGCGGCGGCCGGTGGTGACCAGGCGGAGCAGCTGCTCGACGGCCTGCTTCTCCCGGGTCATCAGTTCGTCGGCCTCGTCGATCAGGAGCAGCACACGCGGCTCGGCTTCGGTCGGGGTGTGCTCGTCGCTCCGACCGGCGCGCGCGTCGACCAGGGCGAGGGCGTCAGCGAGCATCTGGGCGGCGCCGTCGTAGCCGGTGCGGCGGTCGGTGCCGGTCAGCTGCTCGTGCGGGTCGATGGCCCACGTGACGGCGGTCGGCTCGGTGGCGTAGGCGGCGGCCAGGTGCTGAAGGTGGTGGGTCTTGCCGGAGCCGGTGGGGCCGACCAGGAGGAGCTTGTGCATGGGAGCGGATCCTTTCTGGGAAGGGTGCGCCCGCACTCCCGTGGGGGAGTGGGTGCGGGCGTGGGTGTGTGGGAATCGGCCCGGTGGGGCCTGGTGGTGCGTCAGGCTGGTGCGGATCGAGGGAGGGTGCGGTGGGGTGGTTCTTCCGGGACGAGCCGGAGACGGTGGAGTTCGAGGCCGTGGTCGGGGACGACGGCACGATCTGGCCGGCGTGGACGGATGACGACGGCGTGCTGTGGATCGACTCCGAGGACGACGTCTACGTGGTCGTCGAGGGCGTGATCATCGACGGGCGGATCTACGAGGCGTGGGTACAGGACGACGGCACGCTGTGGATCCCGGACTGACCGGTGCTCAGGGCTTCACGGAGCCGGTGACGTGGGCGGTGCCGTCGAGGGCGGACTGGATCGGCTTGGCCAGGCCGGTGGAGGCGAGCAGGAAGCCGAACACGACCGCGACGATCGCGGCGCCGACGGTGGCGCGGCGGGAGCGGACCATGAGGAAGAGCACGACGCCGGCCAGGACGACGCCGGAGACGGACACGATCACGAGGGGGATTCTCCTTCGGGGATACGGAAGCGGGCCCGACCGATCGGCCGGGCCCGCCGTCATTGGGTGGTGCGTCAGGCGTCGGCCGGCTCGGTGACGAGCTGGTACACGCCGCGGCCGACCGACTCGAGCCAGCCGTCCCGCTTGAGCTCGCCGACCTCGGTGTTGACGGAGCCGGTCTGATACTCCGGGCAGAGGACCTTGCGCATCTGGGGCAGGCTCATGGGCCCCTCTGCCAGGAGGTCGAGGATCCGCTCGCGCAGCGTCGGTGCGCTGTCGAACGGGTTGTCCGGGTCGACTGCGCTGTCGGCAGCGGGCGGGTCGAAGGACGGCATCGCGGCCAGCTCAGGCATGGCGACCGGGTCCGTGTCCGGCACCGGGCCATAGCCGGCGTCGGCGCCGGCCGCCAGCACGCCGTCCGGGGCCGGGTCGGTGGGCGGGTTGTTGCGCACCGCGTACGCCTTCCCGGCCGCCTCGGCCTCGCCGTCGGTGATGGTCGCCGGCGGCTCCTCGCCGTACAGCTCGATCAGGTCCGGGTAGATGCCGTTCACCTTCTCCGCGAAGAAGGTCCGCATGAAGGAGGCCCGGCCGTCGAGGAACATGTACGCCATGCCCGCGGTGGACTGGCCTTCGTCGTCGTCGGTGCCGTGGAACAGGGCCTCGATCTGCCCGGTCTCGTAGATCCGGGCGGGGATGTTCTCGAGCTGGAATCCGGGCGGGGCGACGCCGTCCAGGCCCATGTCCCGGGTGCTGCTGGAGGCGGTGCGCATCAGGAACAGCACGCCGACCTTGCCCTGCTGGCGGATCGCTTCCTCGTCGCCCAAGTCCTTGAGGTGGAGGGACTGGACGGCCAGGCGGATGCCGATGCCGACCTTGCGGCCGGTCTTCTGGATGTCGGCGATCAGGTAGGCGGCGAGCTTCTTCTTCTTCTCGTCCGGGTGGCTGAGGAGCCGGTTGATCTCGTCCAGGGTGATGTTGATCAGCGGCCACGGCGCGCCGATCGCGAAGTCCCCGCGGCCCATCTCGTTCGAGATCTTCTCGCGGTACTTCATCACCTTGTGGGCGGTGACCAACATCGCCAGGGCCTCGTCCTCGCCCTTGGCGAACCAGTCGACCCGGCCGTCCGCCTCCGGGAGGCTCATGCCGCCCTGGATGTCGGCGACCCACGACACCACGCCGGAGCGTTTCTCGGCGGCGAGGATCAGGTTCAGCAACACCGACTTCCCGGCGCCGGTGACACCGGCGACGATGCCGCGCAGCGCGCCCTGCCCGGGGTCCCACAGCCGCATCACCGCGGACCGGCCGTCGTGGCAGACGCCGACCGCGACGCGGCCGCGCTCGTCCATCGTCAGGTCGGCGACGGTGGCCTTGCGGACGTTCATCAGCGGGTTGGTCCGGTAGACGCTGACGACGGCCTGGCGCAGCCCGTCGGTCTCGATGACCATCCGGGTCGGATCGTCGACGCCCAGGGCGGAGCAGACCTCGGAGTGGGGCAGGCGGATCTTCTTGCCGCGCGGGGCGGCGGCGAGGATGACGATCCGGTCGTCCTCGATGCGGGCCCGCACGAACTTCACGCCGGGCGCGGCGCCGCCGGGGGCGGTGACCGCGCTCTCCCACAGCGCCTCCAGGCTGTTGAACGCCCGGCTGGTCTCGCCGACGGTGGGGGTGACGGTCAGCACCATCCGGCCGGGGCCGGAGCCGAGCAGCGAGGTGAAGGTGACGCTCTCCTCCGGCACGTCGAACGCGGCCGCAAGGTTGCGCAGCGACAGTTGCGGGACGGCCTTGCCGGGCTGGGCAACGATGACCGCCCGGAAGTCCGGCAGGCCCGGCTGGAAGTGCTCGACCGCGGTGAGCCGGGTGCCGGGCGCGAGCTCGGCCTGGTCCCACAGCCGCGCCAGGAACGACTCGTAGTCCTTCGGCGCGTCCTCGGCGGGGGCGGCCTGCTGGGGCAGGGCGGCGACCAGGTCCGGCAGCGCCTCCTCGGTCAGGCCGGCGGAGCGGGTGAACGGTGCGGCGGCCGCGGCCGCCGCACCCCACAGCACCGGGCCGGCGATCTCCCACCAGGCCGTGCCCGGGGCGACGAGCGCGGCGGCGTAGAGGGCGGATCCGGTCAGGGTCGGCAGGGCGCGCAGCGCGGAGCGCAGCAGGCCCATCCCCGGGGCGCTGCCGTCCTTGGGGGTGGCCTTGCAGTACAGCCACAGGCCGGTGCCGGCGAAGGTGCCGATCGCGCCGAGGTAGGACAGCGGGCCCTGGTCGCACTGCGGTCCGATCGCCATCCCGGCGGCGGCGACCGCGTAGGCGAGGCGTTCGCCGTTCATGCGGCGGCGGATCGTCCCCGCCGGCACGGTCTTGGTGGTGGCGCCGGTGGCCGGCGCCTCGGTCTGCTCGGTGACGGTCACCGTCGCCTTCCTTCCTGGGGTGTGGGACGGGGCCGCACCCGGTGATGGGTGCGGCCCCGTCGGGGTCGGTGCCGTTGGGCGGTCAGCGGACCTCGTAGAAGCCGGGCTTGGCCATCGGCACGTCGGCGGCCTGGGCGGCCTCGTAGATGCCCCGGTACTCGCGGTCGTGCTCGGCCTCGAAGGACCGTGCGGCCATCTCCGTGTCGTCGGCGGCGTTCGCCATCTCCCCGGACGCGGTGGCCACCTTCGTGAGCGCGGCGGAGACCTCCAGGATCTGCGCGGTGTACAGGTCGATGACCCCGGCCTGCCCGCACATCTCCGAGAGGTTGCGGGCCTTGTCGGCGTTGTCCTCCATGTGCCGGCGCAGCTGCCACATGCCCTGCTTGAGCGCGAGGGCGCTGGCGGTCAGCTTGGCGGTGCGGGCGGCGAGCCCCAGGAACCCGGGCGTCCCGCCGTCACCGCCGTGGTCGATCTCGCCGCCGTAGGCCACGATGTCGCTCATCGGCTGCTCCTCCTCAGTTCTCGTTGTGGACGCGGGCGGACGGGGTGCGCAGGCCCGCGTCGGCGGTGGCCAGCTGGATGGGCTTGTAGTGGTCGGCCATCGCCTGGTCGGCGCTCTCGGACTGCTCGGCCGCCTCCAGCGACGACACCTTCATCTCGTCGGCCTTGCGGGCCAGCAGGTCCATCGACTCCGCCAGGCGGCTCATCGCGGTCGAGGTGAGGCTGCCGATGACGTTGTGCGTGGTGCGCAGCTCGGCCGCCAGCTCCTCCAGGTCGTAGCGGATCCGGCGGGCCCGCTCGGCCAGCGCGACGCAGGTGTCGTGCGCGGCGAAGCCCTCCTGGGTGAGCCGGGACAGCTCGTCCAGGACGTCGTCGATGGTGATCTCGGTGGCGTGCTCGGCGGACATGCCGGGCACGGCGCCGGCCGCGGCGGACAGGGACACGCTGCTGCTCCTTCTGTTCGGCCCGCTCTGGGCGGGAACGGAGACCGCCACGACTGCGGCGGCCTGCTGGTCGGGCGCACCGGCCGCCACCGTCGCAGCCTCGGCCGGAGCCGGGGCGGGCGGCATCGGGCGCGGGCGGCGGGTGCCGGGCCGCTGGGTGTGCTTCACCGGGGCCGGGCCGAGCGCGCCCGGCCCGGTGGCGGGCAGACCCTGCTCGGCGCCGTGCCCGGGCGGCCGGTTGCGGGAGGCCGCGGCGTCACCGACCCGGTCGGTCCGCTCGACGATGTGGACCTCCTCGCCCGCGCTCGCCATCCCGGCCGCCCCGAACGGCGTGCTGCGCCCCGTCGTGCCGCCGGGCCCGGCGGTGAAGGGGCCGGTCTGCGCGGTGCCGGGACCGGACGGCGAGGTGGTCGCCTTCTTCGCGCGGGCCCTGGCCCGGTGGAAGGCGGCTCCCCACCCGCTACGGGCCTTCTTCGCGCCCGGCCCGGTGGACGAGCCGGCGGTGTTCGGTCCGGTGCTCGCGGCCGCCTTCTGCTGGGCGGCCTTCTTCCTGGCCTTCTTGGAGATTGGGGAGATCACCGGCTTGTGAGTGCGCATCCGCTTGGCCCAGCGCCGCTCGAACTCCTCGCCCACCGCCTGCTTGAACGTGCCCGGGCGGGCGCCCCGGCGGTTGTATGCCTTCATGCACCGGCGGCAGCGGCAGTCCGCGTCCTCCCAGGCCTGCAGAGTGCCGTGCCGCATCCCGGGTCCGAGCTTCTGCTTACGTCCCGTCGACGCGGCGTTGGGCGCGGACGGTGCGTCCGGCGCCGTGCCGCCGGCCCGGCCGCCCTTCTTACCGCTGCCGTTGCCCTTGCCCTTGCGCAGGGTGCCGGAGGACGAGCCGGTACCGGACGCGCCGGTCGGCGCCTTCACCCGGCCGCCCTTCCCGCCCGGCGCGGTGCCGCCGGTCGAACCGGCCCCGGACGTGCGGGGGCCGTTCTTCCCGCCTCCCTTGCCCGGGGTCTGGGCGCTCGCGCCGTTCTTGCCGTTCCGGCTGCCGCCCCCGTTCTGCCCGGCGGCGGTGTTCTTCTCGGACTTGCCGTTCCTCCCGCCTGTGTTGTTGCCGCCGCCCTTGCCCTGGGCGGCGGGGCCGCCGCCCTGCGAGGTGCGGTGCACCGGTCCGCCGATCACCCCGGCCGGGCCCTTGCCGGATCCGGACCGGCCCTTGTCCGCACCGGAGGGCCCGGTCTTGCCGGTGTCCTTGCCCTTGGACGACGCGCCCGCTCCGGTGCCGCCGTCCTTGCCGCTGCCGGACCCCTTGCGGCCACCGGGGCCGCCGCCGCTGGGGGAGGTGGCCGGGCCGGGCGCCGGCGCGGAGCCCGCGCCCCGGCGGCCGCCAGGTCCACCCGGCCAACCGCCGCCGCGGCCGCCGCCGGGCCCCCAGCCGGATCCGCCGCCCCGGCCGCCCTGGTAGCGGTCGAGGGAGCGGCGGCCCCACTCGTGGGAGGGCGTGAGCATGTCCCGGCCGCCGCCCTTCTTCCCTCCCTCCTTGCCCGCCTCCTTGCCGGCCTTCTCCGCGACCTCGGCGACGGCCTTGCGCTGCTCCCGGCTCGCGCGGAACGCGCTCACCGCGGAGTGGATGCCGCGCATCGCCGCGACCGACACCGCGAGCATCGCCGCCAGCGACAGCGAGCCCAGGCCCGGCCCCGGCTCGGACTGCGGGGCCGACTCCGAGCGGAACGCCGCGGGCACCTCGCCGGGCGTCGGGGCGCTCGCCGCCGGCAGGTCCGGCAGCGGCGGGGCCTCGACGGGCACCATCTCGGCCGGGCCGGACAGGTTCGCCAGGGTCTCCAGCGGAGAGCGCCGACCGGTGGTCGGCGGCATCTCCAGGACGGGCGGTGCGGCCGGTTCGGCAGGCAGCGGAGGCGGTGCCTCCGGCAGCGGCGGGGGCGCGAATCCGACCCCTCCGCCGGCGCCTCCGGGGAACGGGATGACCGTGCCGGAGCCCTCTCCGGAGCCCTCGTCGTCGCTCATTCCTCCTCCTCTCTCAGTTGACAGACAGTCACCGATACGGCAACCTCGCGCGCGCGCGACGCGCGCGCACCTTAGGGGGCCGCCGCAGCGGCCCCCTGCCGGTTGTGGTTGCGGTTGTTGATTACGTGTTGTGACGCTGCATGAAGTCGTGCAGCACGCTGGACAGCTCGTTCCAGACCTGCGGCCGGCCCTCGCGTTCGGCCTCCACCGCGATCGACCGGGCGACGTCCCACCAGTAGGCGGCGTACGCGGCGGGACCCCGCGCGCGGGCCTTCTCGCCGCCGTCGCGCCAGTGCTGCTGGCGGTTGCGGCGGCGCTTCGCAGCGGCCTCGGTGGCACTCATCCGGGCCATCAGGACACCCCCCGCTTCGGCGCCGGGAAGAAGTCCGAGATGCCGCTGATCGGCGCCGGGGCAGGAGCCTCGACAGGCGCCCCGGCCGGCTGCGCAGGCAGGTACACCCCGTCGTTCCCGGCCCCGTCGGCCGGCACCGCAGGGGCGCCCACGCCGGACAGCTGCGCCGCGCTCTTGCCCAGCGAGGTGGCCACCGCACCGTGCAGCCGGCCGCCGCGCCTGGCCCGGCGCGCGGCCTTGCGGGCCGCCGCCGTCTCCCGGCGCTGCGGCAGCTCCAGCACCTGGTGGACGTAGGTCGCGTACAGGGCCTCGGCCGCACCGGCGGCCCGCTTCGACGCCTTCTCCATCCGGCGCAGCTTGGCGGCCACCTTGCGGGCCCGGTTGCGCTCCGACAGCCACCGGTCGCCGTCGATCGGCGTGGCCCGCAGGCGCTGCTCGACAATGTCGGCGAGCTGGCCGTACTGGCGGGCGTCCTCCAGGTGCTGGTCCCGCTGGAATGAGGTGAACTTCCGCATCCCCTCGTCCGTGAACAGGGTGTTCAGGTCCATGCTGGCTCCCCTTTCGAGAGCGTGCGGACAGGCGGCGGCAGCCTCCTGACCTCGTGTGATGTGGTGGTCTCGCGGACCCGGGCTCCGGCCGGACGGCCGGGTCACTGCGTGGTGCTCGGCGCCACGGCGCCTTCGCCGACCACCAGAACGCAGGGCGTGCTGGCGGCCAGCGGAGAGGCCGGGCAGGTCAGCGGCGGCGCAGCCGGGGGTGGCACCACCAGCAGTCCGGGCCGTGGTCGTGCTCGGTGCGGGCGTGGACCAGGAACAGCGGGGTGGCCAGGGCCAAGATGACGACCAGGCAGACCAGCACGAGGCCGACCAGGTACTCCGGGATGTTCATCGGGGAAGCTCCTTCGCTGGGGCTGCGCTCGGTACGGTGGTGCTCGGCGCTCGGCGCCTTCGGCGGTCACCAGGGCGCTTTCCTCGCCCTGGTGGCCACCGGAGAGACCGACAGCTGTTTTGGTAGCTCTCCGTGACTGCTGCGGTGAGGCCGGGCCGCTGCCGGGCGCCTTGTCGGGGCGTCAGCGGGCGGCTCGGTCTCAGCCGGTCTTGCGGTAGCGGCTCCGCGCGGTCTCAAGGCGCCGCGCGGCCGTCGCCCGGCTCTTGCCGATGACGTCCTCGGCGTCGTCCAGTGAGACCTGGTCGGCGCCGCCCCGGCGGTGCATGAGACTGAGCAGCGCGGTGATCTCGCCCTCGATCTCGGCGTCCTGAGGGGAAGGGCGCCTCTTGGTCTCACCACCGCGCTTGGCGAGCGCCCTGCCCGGCCCGGTCTCACCGTCGGTCTCACCCTCTGACCTGCGGGTCTCACGCTCGCCGCCGCCGGTCTCAACCAGTCGCATCGGGCGGCCGGTCTCACGGCCGCCGGTCTCAACCTGGCCGGGCTCGATCTCACGCGGGTCTCGCGCACGGTCCGGGTCGGCGCCCGTCTCGGGTGAGAGTGCCGCGAAGTCGTCGCTGAGACTGCCGTAGACCGAGTCGTCGGTCTCACCGTCGCCCGGCTCGGTCTCAGTCTCAGCGGGCCCGGTCCCACCGTCGCCGTGGCCGCTCTCGTCCTCGGCGGTGATGTGGTGCAGGCGCCACATCACCCACGGCGCGATCGCCGCGACCGTCACAATGAGCCACCACAGCGGCTCGCCCTTGTGCGGTCCCTCGGTGTGCACGCCGACCAGGCCGGCCGCCGCCAGGTGGTAGACCGCGTTCGCGGCGACCATCAGCAGGATCGCGCCGGGCACGTCCCGGTGGCGGCGGAAGGCCTGCACCACGTAGACGTCGATGCTGAGCGGCAGCGCCCAGGCGACCTGCCAGGGCCAGCCGGACATCCGCGCGAGCGCGAACTCACCCGAGGCGGTGAGGACGATCGTCGCGGAGAGCGCGACCCTGGGCCCCCAGGTGTCGACGAACTTCTTGCGGACCTGGGTCTTGGCGACCAGGACCTCGGCCCGCTCGGCCTCCTGACGGATCGCCGCGAGGCGCGCCTGCGCGTCGGCCTGCTGGCGGGCGCCGGCGCCGAGCACCTCGCGCACCCGGTCCTCGGCGTCGCCGACCAACCGCTGGGCCTGCTCCCTGGCGCCGGACAGGTGCCCGGTGGCCTCCTCCTCCGCCTTGCGGATGAGACCCGACGCCGTCGCCTCCGCCCGCGCCTTCACCTCGGCCACCGCCTCCTCAGCCTGGCCCTGCGCGGCGGCCAGCACCTCGGCGGCCTCCCGCTCGCGCTGCTCGGCCTGCGCCTCGGCACCCGCGAGCAGCTCGCCCGCCTGCTCCCTCGCCTGGTCCAGCATCTGCGCCGCCTCCTCCTCCGCGGCCTCCACGGCCGCCCGGGCCTGACCGCGCAGCTGCTCCGCGTCGGTCTCGGCCTCCTCACGCGCCCGGGCCGCCGACTCCCGGCGGGCCTCGGCGTCCTGCTCGGCCAGGGCGACCAGGTCCACCGCCTGCTTCTTGGCCTCGGCGACCAGGTGCTCGGCGTGCGCGGCGGCCCGCTCGGCCTCCGCCCGCACCTGCTCCTTCGCCTGCTCGGCCTCGGCGATGATGTGCTGCGCCCGCTCCCGGGCCGCGCCGACGATCCGCTCGCCTTCGGCCTCGGCCTCGCGCTGGAGCTTCTCGGCGGCCTGGCGGCGGCGGGCGACGGTCTGCTCGGCCGCGGCGAGGTCGCCGTCGGCGATCGTCCGGGCCCGGGCCACCGTGTCCTCGGCCGCCGCGATCTGCTGCTCGGTCAGCGCCGCCAGGCGGGCGACGTGCTGCTCGGCGGCGGTGCGCTGCTTCACGGCGTCGGCGAGCTCGTCGCGGGCGACGGCCAGCCGCTCCTCCAGCTCGGCGGCCGTCGCCTTCGCCTGCGCCTCGGCCTGCGCCAGGACGGTGCCGGCCTGCGCCAGGACGTCCTCGGCGTGCTGCTCGGCATCGGCCAGCTTCTGGCGGGCCTCGGCGAGCAGCTGGTCGGCATCGGCCTGTGCGGCGGTGCGCAGCTGGTCGGCCTCCGCGCGGGCGGTCTCGAGCAGCGCGTCGGCGCCGGCCCGGTCGGCCGTCTCCTCGCGGGGCACCGGCACGGCCGTGGCCGTGGTGGTCTTCGTCGTGGCGGTCTTGGTCTGCGCCGGGCGGCGGGCTGGAGTGCGGGTGCGGGCAGCCACAGCGGGCTCCTCCTCTATATAGGGGTGCGCGGTCAAGCGCGGCGGATCAGGGGCGGCGCAGCCAGGCGACGCGGTCGGCGGTGCCGTCGGCGTCCATCACCAGCCGGACGTAGTGGGAGACCTCCTCGCCGCGGGCGCACAGGCCGCGCCAGGTGAAGGTGGCGGCGAAGGTGCCGGTGCGGAAGGCGGCGGCGGCCTCGCGGTCGCCGGCCGCGACCTGGGCGTTGATGTCGCGGGTGAACTCCCGCTGACCGTGGAAATCGGTGGCGGTGTCGGTGATGACGTTGCGCAGGCGCTCGAACATCGGGGCTTCTCCTCTCCGGTCCCGCCGGGGCCGGCGGGCGGTGCGTCGGGCACCGTCGAACGCCCCCGCACCCGGCGGTCCGGGGCGGGGACGAACGACAACCGACCGACGTGTTGGTCAGGCCTGGTGGTCGCCGGTCAGGTCCGCGACCTGGCGCAGGTGCTCGCGCTGGCGCTCGACAGCGTTGAAGACGTCCCGGTTCAGCGGGGTGCGGCCCCAGCCGTCGTAGTCGCTGCGGGCGCCGAACTCCCAGGCCGTGTCGAGACCGGCCTTCTCGCAGGCCTCGCGCTCGGACAGGTTGCTGTAGTTGTGGGCGTTGTGGACGTCGACGATGGTCCGGGCCTTGCGGTCCCAGGCCGTAGCCTCCGCCAGCGTCTTCTCCTGGGCGGTGACCAGCCGGGAGACGGTCGAGCGCCAGTGGGTATCGGCGGTGGAGTCCAGGGAGGCGAAGAGCCGGTCCATCTCCTGGCGGGCATGGGTGTAGGCGGTCCACAGCTCGGCGGCGCCGATGCCCGCGGCCTTCAACTCGCGGACGTACCTGGCGTCGAGCCACAGCCTGCGGGCGTCCTCGTACTCGGCGGCCAGGGCCTCGCGGGCGGCACGGGTGAGGGACTCGTCCTGCCATGCCTCCGCCGGCATCACCGGTTCCTTCTCGGTACCCGTGAACGGCTTGAAGATGAAGACGAGGTTGTTGAACTCGGTCTTCGCGGTGCCCAGGTAGTTCTGGTGGTGACGGCCTTCGAGCTGCTGGGCGATCTTGTCGAAGTCCCCGAGGCTGATCACGAACATGGTTTCCTCCGTCGAAGTGGTGGCGCCGGTGCGTCGGGCACCGTCGAACGCCCCCGCGCCGACGGTCCGGGGCGGGGGCGAACGGCAGCAACCGCTGCGGGCGGTCAGGCGGTCCGGGCGCGGTTGCGGGCGGCGCGGCGCTTCAACGTCCGCCGCTCGTCCTCGCTCATCCCGCCCCACACGCCGGCGTTCTCACCGGTCTCGAGCGCCCACTGGAGGCAGTCCTCCATCACCGGGCATCGACGGCAGACGGATCGGGCTTCCTCGATCTGCAGCAGGGCCGGTCCGCTGTTCCCGATCGGGAAGAACAGCTCCGGGTCCTCTTCGCGGCACACCGCGCGCATCCGCCAGTCGGTCTCGGCGGCGGTCGTGAGCATGATCTTGCTCATGGTGCGGGCTCCTCTCGGTCAGTTGATCCGGGCGGTGTGGGCGAGCTGCTGGAACGCGGCGGTGCTCACCGGGTGGGCGATCTCGTCCAGGACGTGCTGCCACGCCGGGCTGTCCGCCTCGCGCCGCGTCCACGGGTCCGGGTTGTGGGTCAGCTGCCAGGCCGCCCACGCCTGGGCGAAGTTCTCGTCCTCGGGCTGCTTGATGACCACGTCGCGCTCGTGGTCCCAGGCCGTGCAGTGCCGGCGGATCCGGTCCTCGCCGACGGTGCGCACAGTGATCTGCCAGGTCGGCCAGCCCTCGCGCGGGCCCGGGTCGATCGCCAGGACCTCGTAGGGGATGTCGCTGGCGTAGGCGCCCCGGTAGATGCCGCCGACGCGGCGCGGGCCGATCTGCCGGGCGATCCAGCGGCGGGTGCTCTCCGCGCAGTAGTACGCGCGCCGGGCGGGGGAGGAGATACGGGAACGCTGCTTCATGGTGGCCTCCGGGCCAGGGAAGTTCACGGAGCGCCCGCTGCGCCCAGGGCCGAGGTCCGGGGCGCAGCGGGCGTAGAGGGGAAGGGCGGTCGGTCAGCCGGCTGCGCGGACGCGGCAGCGGATCGCCTTGCCGATCGGCGAGGCCTGAACAGTCCAGCCGGGGGCGAGGACGTCGAGCAGGGTCAGGCCGCGGCCGGACTCGGCCTCGTCGCTGTCCGCGGGGGTGCTGGTGCGGCGCGGACCGGCGTCGGCGAACGGGTCATGGACCGCGACGACCGCGTCCGCTCCCCGGGAGCGGTGGACCTCCACGACCAGCGGGACGTGGTCCCCGCCAGCGCGCACGGCGTTGCCGAGCAGCTCGGAGAGGACCAGCTGCGCGGACTCGGCGGTCTCCAGGTCGACGCCGTGG
Source organism: Kitasatospora sp. NPDC029312 (assembly GCF_055569215.1). Lineage (NCBI taxonomy): Bacteria > Bacillati > Actinomycetota > Actinomycetes > Kitasatosporales > Streptomycetaceae > Kitasatospora > Kitasatospora sp. NPDC029312. The sequence continues at coordinate 43,723 of NZ_JBVHXY010000047.1, forward strand.
GCGAGCAGGACGGTCAGGGCCAGGGCCCGCACGGTGTGCACGGTGTCCTGGCAGCCGGTCAGGTACGCGACGATGCCGCCCGGGCACTGCCGCAGGTACAGACCGGGGCGCGGCGCGAGTAGGGCCGGGTCCTGCGCAGTCAGGCCGGTGCCGGTGCCGGTGCCGGTGCCGAACGCCGTGGGCGTGGTCATCGCTTCCCGCCCTTCGGCTTACCGGGCGTACCGGGCTTGGCCACCGGGGTCCCGCCGCCGGCAAAGCTGCGGCCGGCCATCACCGACCCCCGCTCCGGACGCGGCGCAGGGCCTCGTCCATGTCCGGGTCGCTGTCCCCCGGGGCCAGGTTCAACGCGGGGCGTGCAATCATGGTGTGCAGCACAGTCGTTGCCTCTCTGATAGGCGCGACAATGACGGCCCCGGGATCGCCTTCCCGGGGCCGTCGCTGTTGGTGGGAGCAGCTCCTGCCGTCCCCCCGCCGTCCCCGCCCCGGGCTGTCGGGGGCGGAGGCGACGGGCAGCGGCGCAGGAGAAAACACACTGGTCAGGCGACCACAAAGGCACGGGCGCTGGCGCCATTGCCGAACGCCCGGCAGAGGCAGGTGATGATCACTGCATGCCTCTCTGCTGCTGGCGCAGCTGCTCGGCCAGCTGCCGCTCGGCAGCGCGCTGCGCCTCGAGCGCGGCCTGCTGGGCCGCGATCTGGCGTTGGAGTTCGGCGGCTTCCTGGATCGGGTCCATCGCGCTCACCCGGCCAGCGGGAGGTCGCGAAGGCGGCCATCGACCGCGCGGCTCGCGGTGACCGGGCGAAGCGGACGCGCTGGGGCCGGCGTGACGCGGATAGTGCTGGTGAGCGCGTCCAGGTCGACCGGGTCGGCGGTACGGCGGGCAGGAAGGGCAATGCCGGCCGCGACTTCGAGACGCTGGCGGCTCACCCGCGCGACCATGTGGTCAAGGAGGAACAGCAGCGCGTCGAAACCGAACAGACCCTCCGGCAGGCCACGCTCGGCGACGTGCACCCACACGTCCTGGGTGACGTCCTCGTCCAGCTCGACGGCAGCAGGGCCGATCTCGGCGAGGCGCTCGCTGGCTGCCGCCAGGAGCCGGCAGGAGTAGCGGGCGTACAGGTCCTCGATGGTGCCGCTGCTCACCTGGGTGGTGTCGACGGAGAGTGCCATCATGGTGGTCACGGTCGTGTCCTCTCGTCTGCTCTGGTGGGTGGTGCGACCGACTACGGCCCCGGGGGCGCAATCCCCGGGGCCGCTCTCGTTGTGCTGGCTGCACGAGCAGCCACGGCCGCCGCCCACCCCGCAGGTCGGGGTCGGCGGCGGCCGTGGTCGTTCGTGCTGATGGTGGATCAGGCGGCGGCGCGCTTGCGTACCGGGCTCGCTGCGAGCACCTCGTCCGCGGTGGGCCTCTTAGCGATCGGCCGGGCCCCGACCGGCAGGGCCAGCGGGACGATCGGGCCGCGCGCGCCGTACAGCGGGATGCGGCGCAGGGCGTCCGAGATGAACGTCGGCAGAAGTGCCTCGGCCCACTGGTCGGCACGCTCAGCAGCGGTCGGCGCCGGGACAGCCGGACGGGGCTGCGCGATGTGGAGGACAGCCGGAAGCTGCGGGGCCTTCACCTTCTTCAACACCCTGGTCGGCCGACGGGCGGCGACCTGGGTGCTTCCCTCTTCGACCTGCTTCGCCCAGTGCGCGACCTTGACGTCGATCTCGACGATCCGGCGGGCGGAGGGGCAGCGGGTGTCCCGCTGGCCGGCTTCTAGCTCGGCGCCGGACAGGTCGGTGGAGTAGTGGTCGCGGATGGTACGCGTCTTGTCCCCCATGATCCTCTGCCAGGTCTGGCAGTCGGGGCAGACCACGGTGTTCACCTCGTCCGGGCGGAGGTTGTAGCTGCTGGGGAGCAGGGTCGAGAGCTTGAGCGGAGGGAGAGAGCTGCGGCGCTTGGTGCGGGTACGAGCGGGCATCAGGGTCTCCTAGCGGGCAGAAGAGGTGCGGGGAGCGAGGTTGCTGCTCTCTCCGCCCGCCAGGACCGGCCCTTTGCCGGGGGCCCTGGCGGACAGGCAGCGCAGCACGCTGCTCATGGTCGTTCGGTGTTGCTATGTAGGCGTCCGACGTGGGGGAGCTCGGGCTCGACCCCTCGTCACCGAAGTGACCGCCACCGCCCGAAGGCGGATGACACCGCTGTTTTGCAGCTTGGGCGTTGGAGCCTCATTAGAAAGTCCGCAGGTCAGAGACGTGCCATAGGCAGCATCCACACCCCGCAACCTCTCTACCGAGGTTCCGACGTGATGAAAGTAGCACCCGGCGCGGGGGTTGTTCAATACCTCTCTACCGAGGTTAGGATGTGTCTATGAGTATCGACCCCACCGACCCGAGACCGCCATCACGTCAGATCGCCGACGACCTGCGGGCGGCTATCAAGGCCGGGCGGATCGCCTCAGGCGAGAAGCTTCCGTCCGAAAGCGAGCTGGTTGACCAGTACAAGACCGCACCTCAGACGGCACGCAAGGCCATCGCCGTACTGAAGAGCGAAGGCCTGGTCGAGGGGCAGCGCGGGCGCGGGGTCTTCGTCGTCCAGCGCCCCCCGATGATCCGAGTGGGGTCGGACCGCTACGCCCGCCACCTCCGGACTGCCGGCAAGGCCCCGTTCCAAGCCGAGGTCGAGCTCATGGGCCTGAAGTGGCGCCAGGAGGTCCTCGAGCTGGCCGACGTGCCGGCACCGGCATGGGTTGCTGAGTGGTTCGGCATCCCTACGGACACGCCGGTCTTCGTTCGACGTCGCCGCACGTGGATCGAGCAGACCCCCACTCAGCTCGCCGACAGCTACTACGAGCTGGAGACCGTCGCTGGCACGCGCATCCGTGAGGAGGACACCGGACCTGGCGGCGGCTACGCCCGCCTCGAGGAGCGCGGATTCCATCTCACCCGGTTCCGTGAGGAACTGGAGACCAAGATGCCCACACCTACAGAGGTCTCCGGTCTGCAGCTGCGCCCTGGGGTACCGGTGGTGCACCTGCATCGGATCGCTTTCGCCGGGGACCAGCCCATCGAGGTCTTCCAGTCCGTCATGGCCGGCGACCGCCACACATTCGCCTATGAGTTCGACGCGCCCGAGTAGGAGCACGCATCATGGCAAGCTTGGAGATCACCCACGCCACGGCCCCGACGCCGGGCGGAATCAACGAGGACGCGGTCGTCACGGGCCCGCACTTCGCGGTCGTGCTCGACGGAGCGACCGCGACCGGGGCGCCCACCGGCTGCATCCATTCCGTGGCCTGGTACGCGCGTCAGCTGGCGGCGCGCCTCTCCTCCGCTCTCCTGACGGACGACGGGGAACTGCGCGAGATCCTGCGGGCCGCGATCCGCGATCTGGTAGCCGACCACGGCCAGACGTGCGACATGTCCAACCCCGACAGCCCGTCGTCGACTGTCGCCATGGTCCGGGCGCGGGGCGACGTCCTGGAGGTGCTCTCCCTGGCCGACTCTCCTGTGGCTATCCAACGAAGCGACGGCAGCGTCCAGGTCGTGGTCGACGACCGGACCTCCCACCTCTCGTCGTACACCCGGGATGCAGTCCGCGGGTTCCGGAACAACGACAATGGAGGCTTCTGGGTCGCCAGCACGAAGCCGGAAGCCGCAGACCGGGCGGTGATCGAGTCCGTCCCCGTCTCGGAGGTCAGCGCCGTTGCCGTGCTGTCCGACGGTGCCAGCCGGCTACCCGAACGATATGGCTGGGCCTGGGAGCGATTCATGGCCGATCTGGCGTCTAACGGACCGACACACATCATCGACGCGACCCGCGCCGCTGAGTCGACGACGGAAGCCGGCACGTTCCGAGGTAAGACCCACGACGACGCCACGGCCGTGCTCTGCGCCATCCGCCCCTGACAACCAAGCCGTAGAGCCCGGAGGACACCATGCGGATGCAGGTCGACAGTCAGTTCACCACCCAGGCCGGGCAAGAGGTCCTCGTTCTGACCGACTGCTGGATGGAGGCCTACACCTGGCGGTGCCGGGGCTGCGACCGATGGTCGGACGCCACCACTCAGGACCGCCTCAACTACCAGCTGATCTCCCAGCAGGCGAAGGAACACGCCGACCAGTGCACCGTGACCGGCGAGAGCAATGCCGCGTGACTCGTCTGGCTGGACGTCAGAGGTCTGACGCGCCAGATCGACACGGTGAATCGACGGCTACTCCGAGTGTTATCCACAGGGGTAGGCTTTGCCCCGTAGTGATCAAAACGACTTCGCCGCCCGGACCCGAGGGTCCGGACGGCGTTCAAGTGGATCGGCGCCCGGCCAGGGGCCCGTCCCGGTCAGCCACATAAGGGGTGGTGACGTGATGCAGGGTACCCGCAGTGGCGCCCCCTCATACGCGCGGCACCCCGCCGTGGAGTCGACCGGGAGTTCCCGGGTCTCGCTCCGGCGGGGTGCCGTCGTCGTGTGTGTGGGCGGCCGCGGCGGCCCCCAAGGGGGGTGTTCCGTGACCTAGCCCTCGTCTGCGGGGCCGGACCTTTCCAAGGGTCTAGCCCCGCTGGCCGCTCCCCCGGGTTTTCCACCCCGGATCAACGCGGCCGTCCTGCTCTGCCTGCTCTCGGGCTTCCACACCGTTGAGCGGGCTTGCTGGGGGATCGGCGCCAACCGACCACCAGCGGCACTACCGGTTCTGCGCGAACCAAGCACGGCCCCCCGAGAGGGGACGCACCACCGGCCTCCTGGCAGAGGCCGTCTTGCACGACCGGCCCCTTTCCAAGGGCCAACCGCAGTTCCGCAGTCGGGGCCTTTCCAGGGGCCTCGGCTGCACCCGCACCACCACGACCCGCACGCGAGAGGAGGCAGTTCGGCACCCCCCGGAGGGGGCTTTGTCCACACCCACGAGGGGTGCTTCTCACGAACACCCCCGAGGGGGCGCCGCTGCGTCCCCATGTAGCTGTAGGGAGCAACGCCATTTTGCAGCAGGTCAGTACCCCTTTCCAGTCACCCGATGCCGTCGCCGAAGGGCGTGGTGTCCCCGGCTTGAGCTCGGACGATGCCGGGGGGGAGGGGGGAGATCTCTCCTCCCCCGCTCCAGCCTTGGGTTCTGTCCAGGGACCGGTAGAGGGACCGGTTGTCGGATCCGCCGCGCGCACTGTCGACAATGTGACGCACATCACTCATCTGGGCGAAGGTTCCGGTGTCACACGATCGGGCTCGAACCGCGCGGTTCCGGCCGTGCCGGTCGTTCCCGGCCAGCGGATCGGCGGGTCGACGGAGCCCTCGGCTCCCGCGCGTACCGAAGCCGACATGGTGGAGGACGCGTTCGGCACCCGTTTCCCGGTCGCCTGGCTCGCGCAGTTCACCGGGGACCAGATCCGGGCTGTGACCGTGGTGGGCGACTACTGCCGGAGCAAGGCCGGGTACTGCTGGGCGTCGAACGCGACGATCGCCGGCGGGCTCGGCCTGCACGAGAAGACGGTGGCCTCGCTGCTGCGCGGGGTCGAGGGCGTCCTGGTGGAGTGCGAGCACCGCGAGGGCGGCACGATCGCCCGCCGGGTCGAGCAGGCCGGCCCGGACGTGCGCGCGGTGTGGATCTCGGCGGTCGCCCGGAACCTGCTGTCCAGGACCAGGTTCAAGGTCTACGCGGCCTTGTCCTACCGGGAGCACCTGGAGACGACGACCTCGGCTAAGCAGTTGGCCGCGCTGTGCGGCCTGCGGACCGAGACCGCCCGCGTGGTCGCGGCGCAGCTGGTGGCGGAGGGCTGGGTCAGCCGGGACGGGGAGGTTGGCGGGGCGTTCCGGTACACCGTGCACCCGGTCCCGCTGGTCGGCGTGGCGACGCAGGAAGCACTGTTCGCGCAGCCCCAGCAGGCTCGCCCGCAGGCGGAGCCGGGCGACGTCGAGGAGGTCGCGGACTCGGCTGTCTGCACCGGTCAGCTCGACCTGTTCTCCCTGGTGGAGGAGGTAGAGACCCCCCTCGTTTCGGCTCCACCCTCCCCCCTCGATCTGGCTCCACCCTCCCCCCTCGTTTCGGCTCCACAATCAAGCTCTCTTGATCAAGCTCTTCTGAACAAGCCCCTGCGCGCCGTTGGTGGTTGCGGTTCCGGCGTAGCCGAAACGTCCGTACCGCGCGACACCCGCGTGTGCGAGGGCGACTCCGCGCCGGCCCATCCGGTACCCGCCGTCGCCGAGCAGGCCGCTATCGTGGCGGGCGTGGTGGCGGCTTCGCCGGAACCGCAGAAGACCCCCAGCTCGACCACGAACCCGAAGACCGAGGCCTCCGCCGTGCCGTCGATGACGGTCAGCGCCGAGGTCCACCAGGTGCTGCGCCTGGTGCCGGATTTGGTGAACCGGATGAACCGCTGGCAGCAGCGGGAGGCGGCCCGGGCGATCGGTCGGGCGATCCGCGAGGTCGGCGGCGACGTCGAGCGCGTTGCCCAGCGCCTGGAGCGCCGGTACGTCCTGGAGCGCGACGAGATCCGTGACCCGTACGCCTGGCTGGCCGTCCCGGGACGTAACCGCGGTCTGGTCCGGCGCGGTTGCCATCTGCCCAGCTGCGAGTCCGGCACGGACGTGGAGCTCGGTGGCGAGTGCCAGACCTGCGCGTACCACGTCGAGGGTGCCCAGCACCGGCACGCGATCCGCCGCCAGGCCGAGCGGGACCAGGTCCCGGCCGAGGCCCGCACCGCCCCGGCCCAGGCGTCCGCGGACACCCGCGGCCACGCCGACCAGGTCGAGGAGCAGCGCCTGGTGTACTGCGACCGGCACGTGCGGACCGTGCTGCCGTGCGGCCTGTGCGCGCCGCTGCTGGACCAGCCCGCCCTGCCCGAGGTGCCCCGGGCGATCGACGGCGCCGAGCTGCCCCCGGTCACGGTCCCGGCCTGGATGACCGAGGACCGCTCCGAGGGTGTCGCCTTCCGCGAGCAGTTGGCCGCCCGCCGCCGTAAGCGCGAACGCGTCGGGAGCCGCTGATGACCGCGACCACCGGGGCCGACCTCGCCCGCACCGCCCTGCGCGCCGCCCGCCAGGCCGCCCGCACCAGCGGCAACGCCCTCATCCAGCGCACTGCCCGGCAGGCCACGGTCGTGCGGCGCGGCGCGCGCGAACCCGAGCCGATTGCGGATGTGTTCCTCGCCCTGGTCGCCGCCCACGGCTGGACTCTTGGCACCGCCGGCGGGGGCCTGCGCGACCGCTGGCCCACGATCGTCGGCGCTGAGGCGGCCGCCCACTGGCATCTCGCCGGGTACGACCCGACCACCCGCAGGCTGCGTGTGGTCGCCGACTCTCCGGCCTGGGCCGCCCAGCTGCGCCTCAACCTGCGCCACATCCTCACCGCCCTCGACCAGCTGCGCCCCGGCACCGTCCAGGCCATCGACGTCCGCGTGGGCCCCGCCCCCGTGGTGCAGCACGACCAGGACCCCGACGACCGTCCCACCCGCCGCAACGACCGGCCTGCCGCACAGCCGACCCGGCCACCGCTCGCCGACAACCCCGCCTACCAGCAGCTCCGCCAGCAGATGCGCGAGCAGGCCAAGGCCCGCCAGGCCGCCCTCGACGAAGAAGCCGCCGCCCAGAAGGAGATCCTGCGCCGCCACTACAACCGCCTGCGCGAACCCGAGAGCGCGCACCGTCCCTGCGTCGAGGACGAGCAGGCCCTGGCCCGGGCCGCCCGCACCCGCGCCCGCGAGCTTCTCGCCCGCCACCACGCCGCCCTCGCCGTCGCCCGCGGCCACGCCGTCCCGCTGCGCACCCCCCGCCAGCCGATGACCCTCAGCGGCGCTGCGTGACACCCCGATCGTGACCGGCCCGCCGGGCCGGTCCGCCGTACGAATCCGTGAGCCGGTACCGCCCGAGGTCCCCGCCGGGGACAATGAAGGCAGGCGCCGGGTGAAAGGAAGGACCTGTGAGCGTTGCAGTCACCGAGCACAGCGGGCCGTGGACCGTCGAGGACGTCCTGGCCCTGCCCGAAGACCCCCGCAACCGGATCGAGCTCGTCGGGGGAGCGCTGCTGATGAGCCCGAGCCCCGGCGTCCCGCACCAGCGGGCCAGCCTCCGCTTCGCCATGCTCCTGAGCACCGCCATCGACTCTGCCGGCGTGCCGCTGGAGGTGCTGGAAGCCGTCAACGTCGTCGTGCCCGACGGGCTGCTGATCCCGGACCTGGTGATCGCCGACGCGGCGGCCGCCGCCGAGGCCGGCAGCACCCTCAGCGCGCACGACATCGTCGTGGCCATCGAGATCGCCTCGCCGTCCACCCGCGTCGCCGACAAGAAGATGAAGCCGTCCCTGTACGCCGCGGCCGGCATCCCGCACTACTGGCGCCTCGAACTCGACCCCGCCCCGCGCCTCTACCTCGGGCGCCTCGAGCGCGGCACGTACGTCGACCGCCTCGTCCAGGTCGGCGAGACCACCGCGCTCACCGACCCGTTCCCCCTCGACATCGACCCGGCGAGGCTGCGTCGGTAGTTCGCGCGGCGCAGAGACGGCCGGACACCTCGAAGGAGGGACCCGGCCGTCCGAGCGTGCGCCCGACCGCGGGCCTCCGCCGATCCCGCCCGGGTACGGCAGGCCGGTCACCGGGAGCCGGTGATTCCGCCCCGCAGGGCTGCCGGGTCGCATGCGGCGAGCCTGCGGCGATCTTTTCGTTGCGTTCCCGAGGGGCGGCGGCCCAGCGTCGGGTTACAGCGGGATGACCCGGGTGAGCCGCACGAGGTGGTGCTGGGTGTCGATGACGTACTCGACAAGGCCGCGTCCGTGAGGGATGGGGAGCCTTCGCCAGTCGCCGGCGCTGTCTCGCGCGGTACTGCCCTCAAGCCAGGGATCCTCGGCGATCGCGACGGTGAGTGCGACGATCGCGGAGAACAAGTCGACGGGCAGGCCTGGATCGGACAGGGCGTCCTGGACGGCCTCGGACGGCAGGACCGGCCACAGGTCGCAGGTCTCCGCCCCGCTCGCGGCGCAGCCGCAGGACGTCGGCCATGGTGGCGGTGGGCAGGGTGCCGTTGCGGGCGGCGGCGATGATGCGGTCCTGGTTGGGGTCGGCGTCCAACTCGGCCTCGCACCACCAGCGGGTGAGGACCTGCTCGGCCTGGTCGATAGGGGCCTGGCCGAGTTCGCGGTAGAACTCCATTCGGCGGCCGCCCTGCAGCGCAGCGGCAATGCCGTCCGGGGTGCGCGGCACGCGAGGCTGCGGCTGCGGGTGGTGTACGGGCTGGACGCTCATCGGGCTCCTCCTGCTTCTCGCCACCACCGTATCCGGTGCTGGCCGGTTGCCGGGCCGTGCCTGCGGTGGTTGCACTGGGCCCGGCCGCTGTGACCTGCCCTGAGCCGGCCCGCACAGCGGCGGCTGATCACGCTCTGGGTGTTTCGGGCCGGTGGACCGGGTGCTGGGTGGCGGTGAGGTGGACGGTCGGGGCGTAGCTGGGGCGCGGCGGGATGGGTGGCTTCGGCACGATGGGCGCTTCGACCTCGGCGCCCTTGCCCTGGGCTGCGGGCTGGGGCGCGGGGGTTTCCGCGGCGGCGTCCGTAGGCACGGCCGGCTTGGTCGCTGCGGGTGCTGGTGCTGCTCGGTGTGAGGGCGGAGCGGTTCGTGGCCGTGCGGGGCCGGGGCGCCGTCTGGCTGGTGCTGGGTGGGTGGTGGTGGGCGGCAGTGGCTTGGGGCAGGAGATGCCGTGGGGTGCCCCGGTGGCCGGGTCGGTGTCCCAGAAGGCCAGTTGCCAGTGGGCCTCGACCCACAGTCGGGCTTCGTTGGCCTCGGGCCACAGGTTCCAGGCTCCGATGGCCAGGACGTGGCGGCCGGGCCGCAGCTGTTCGAGCAGCTCAGGGTGCGCGGTGCGCAGGCGCACGCTGAAGGTGTTGCTGGCGTCGTGGGGGCGCTGTCCGGTGGCCAGGGTGGCGTAGGCGTGGTGCCCGCCCGCCTCGGAGGTGCGCTTGACGGTCCCGTAAAACGCCACCGGGTGCTTCGGGCCGGGGCGGTGGGTGAGCACCTGGTGGAGGTCGGCGGCTGTGTCGGGGTGGTAGCAGAAGCGGTGCCAGGGGATCGGCTTGGTGCTGTCTCCGTAGACGACGCGGAACAGCTTGACCGCTTCCGGGTCGAAGTCGTGCAGCTGGAGGAAGTGCACGATCTTCGCGGCGGAGTTCAGCGCGGGTGGGATCGTGGGCCGGGTGGTGGCGAAGGTGAGGGAGCGGGTGCCCGCGGCGGCCTCGCCGTCGGCCAGCTCGGGCGGCTTGACTTTGGAGGCGCCGAGGTCGCCGGGCATCACCAGGCGCAGCCGGCCGTCGTCCTCCGCGTGGGCCAGGCCGTGGGAGCCGCGGGCGATGGCCGTCACCACTTCGACCGGGTTGTACGCGCAGCCGGCCTCGTGTCGTTGTCCGCCGGCGAGGCGGAAGTGGGCGCCGACCTTGGTGGGGTTGGGTCCGTCCTTGCCTCGGAAGTGGGCGGTCACCCCTTCCACCTTGCACGGGCAGTACCGGCAGCGCAGGGGCTTGGCGTCTTCGGGCAGGGAGGCGATTTGAGATGCTCTCACCGGTACGTCCTGGTCCGTGCGGGCTTGGAGCATCTTGTAGCCGGCGGCCATCGCTGCGTTCCCCCTCCCCAGTGGTGCGTGGTCCGATCATGCCAAGCCGGGGCCGGTGGCGAGGCCGAATCGCCCGCCGATGACCCTCAAGGGTGCCGTGATGGCGGCCGGTCGTGGTTCCTGGCCGATGTGGAGAGCGGCGGCTCTTGCGTCATGCGGTCTCTGCCGTAGGCGGGGGTGTCTCTAGCAGCCCGGCGTCCACCAGCGTAATCCTGCGGAAATTGTCAGTTAAACAACGTGCTTCCCATGCGCACCTTGACTCACGTTCTTCACGTTAACCGGAAGGCAATATTCGGAGCCATAAATTCCCCCTATGTCCATATTGGGCAAGCGTTTCCGGACTTATGGCGATGCCACTACTCAACTTAAGCTCAAATGCCAGGCCCCCTCTTGCCCGCGAGTTGTTTCGGGTGCGAATATCAAACCCGTTCGGGTGATCCGGACAGAAAAATGGCCGCACCATCGGAGGGGAAAGAAATGCGAAAAGGTATTTCTCGAATGGCGGGTGCCGTTGTCGGGGTGGGAACGCTGCTCGCGTTGGCGGCTCCGCAAGCTCTGGCAGCTCCGGTGCCCGCGGTCGGGCCAGTCCCGGCATCGGAGACGACGGTGCAGCTTCCGCCTGGGGCGGTGCCGGAGAACTGGACGATCGACCGCAAGGCGCCGGCCGTGGAGCCTGCCCCGGACGCAGGGAAGGTGAGCGCCTCTCAGGGGGTGCAGGAGTCGACTACGGACAACATGTGGCTGGTGACCCGCAACGCGCGGAAGGTGGGGCAGACCTGTGGCACGGACCGGGTGGACATCGTCACCGGCTGGGGTCCGATGACCCTGTCCCTGACCCAGAGCAGGGCCGTAGCCAGCCAGTGGTCGGCGAGCGTGTCGGTCGCCGCGTGGAAGGTCTCCGGCACCGTCGGATTCAGTGTCACGGACACCGCCACCAACAGCGAGACCGGTAACTTCACCGTTCCGGACGGCAAGTTCGGCACCCTCGAGGCCTACCCGCTGTTCGACCACTTCGTCTTCGACGTCTACGACACCTCGGTGGGTGACCGCTACGTCGGCGGTGGGGACGCCTACCACGCGGTAGGATTCTGCTACAACCACTGGGCTAACTAGGAGAGTTCACCACATGCGGCGATCCAGCCGGCTCGCGGGCACGGCACTTCTCCTCTTGGCCGGCCTCGCGACCGCATGCACCGGGGGTAGCACCGCACCGCAAGCAGGAGACGGCCCGTGGGCCCTGAACGGACTCGCCGCCACGACCGCCAGTGAATCGATCCAGCGCAGCATCGACGCCCCGCCCTCCAAGGGGGTCGCGAAGGTCCTGGGTATCGCCGAGATTTCTGGGACCGACGTGATCCTGTCGGTGAGGGACGGATCCTGCCAGGTGGCGCTCCTGCCGGACTCTCTGACCGAGCCGACCACGACCGCGCCGACGTCGATCGGGTCACCCCGTCCGGCCGGCCATGTGGGCTCCTCGGATGCCCATCAGGAATTCCCGGGAACAATTCTCGAAGGGAACTACACCCTGGCGTCGGCTCAGATGCAGCCCTTCCCCTTTACGACCGTCGGCTGCTCCGAAAAGGCAATGACAGTCAAAGTAGAAGGAGTCGGAGGGTCGGCTTCGGTACGGAAGAAATCAGGTGATTCGCTGAGGCTCTGGAAAGAAGGCCCTGACGCGGTGCTCGCCGTCGGGCTTTCCGAGGCCATCCGTGGGCCCGCCCCGGAGCACAGCACGTCATGAAGAATGCTTCGGGGCGCCCGCCAACGCGGGCGCCCCGAAGCATTCTGCGTGGGGTCACACTCCTCGGCCACGTAGTGCCGGGGTGGCCGGGCGGGTGCTCGGCCGAGGTGAGGCGGATGGTCGGCGCGGAACGGGCATTTCCGGCACGGTGGGTACCTCGGCCGTGGCGGTCGGCGTCGTCGGAGCTGGTCGGGTACCGGGGGTTAGGCCGTACCTTCTGCCCCGGTTTCGCCTCCGCGTCTGATGGAATCGGCCATCGCCTCATGGACCGCGAGGGCCGAAGCCGTATCAGGGGCAGGGACGGGGCTGCCCTCGACGGTGTACCACTCATCGGCGCCGTCGTACTGGACGTCCAGGAGCACCTGCCAGCCGTCCCAGGTCGTGCGCAGGGTGAGGTCGCCGGTGACGACGCCGACCTCGACGGTCATGACGCCGCCGGGGCCCGCGGTGATGCCCGAGGTCACGATCGGCTCGTGCCGGGGGCCGGGAGCCGACCGGTCCCCGGCAGTCACGATCCCGCCGGGCAGGTGTCGAGCATCTGGCCGAGGGCGGCCTTCTCCGACTCGGTGACGGCGAGCTTGTAGAACGCCTTCACGTCTGTCCACGCCTTGGCGTAGTTACACCAGGCCGACTGGGCCGGTGGCTTCCACTGGTCTGGGGTCTGGTCGCCCTTGGACCTGTTGGAGGCGGCGGAAACCGCGAGCAGCTGGGGCCGGGTCAGGTCGTTTGCCAGAGATTTGCGCTGGTCGTCCGTCCAGCTGTCCGCGCCGACTGGCGGGGGGCGTCATTCGAAGCGTGCGATATTCGGAGCTGTCGATTGTGTCAGGGGCGTGACCTACGGTGCACGTTCGTGGATGTTCCCGATCTTGAGTACCGGGCCCGGACGCTGTCCGGCTGTATCCCGCCGGAGCGGCGCCGGTTCCGGTGGTTCCTCGGGAAGCCTGACATGACGGTGTTCGGCCGGGGCGATCTGTACGCGGTCGCCGACGTAGTGGTCGCCGAGGCGGACCCGGGGTGGCCGGAGCAGATGCGGCTGGAGTTCGAGGAGGACGCCGAGCTCAGACGCCGGTGCGACGAGAACGAGGCCCGGTTGAAGCGGGTCACGGCCAGGCTCACCGCTCTCTACCGGCTGTTCGACGCATCGGGTGCCCTGCTGTACGTCGGCATCACAACGGGCCCGAAGACACGGTTCAAGGGCCACCGCAGCGGCAGGCCGGGAGGAGCCGAAAGCGTGCGCGATGGCCTTCACGTGGTGGTGCCGGGCTCGGTGGTGGGCCGCTGTGCGGGCCGGCACCTGCCCGGACGGGCCTGTGGTGTCACGATCGGTGGGTTCGCCTCGTCGTCGTCGCCGCCTGTTGCCGCCGCGTGTGCGGTGGAGCCGGTTATGGGACGGGGCTGCGGAAGAGGTTGATGGCCTCGAGGTGTCGGGCGCGCGTGTCGTGGTCGCGTACGCCCAGGCCTTCGTGGGGGGCCAGGCACAGGATGCCGACTTTGCCGTGGTGAAGGTTGTGGTGGACGTCGTGGACGGCCTGGCCGCTCTGGTCGAGGGGGTAGGTCCTGGAGAGGGTGGGGTGGATTTTGCCTTTGGTGATCAGGCGGTTGGCTTCCCAGGCCTCGCGGTAGTTGGCGAAGTGGGTGCCGATGATGCGTTTGAGGCTCATCCACAGGTAGCGGTTGTCGTACTGGTGGGTGTAGCCGCTGGTGGAGGCGCAGGTGACGATGGTGCCGCCCTTGCGGGTCACGTAGACGCTGGCGCCGAAGGTGTCGCGGCCCGGGTGCTCGAAGACGATGTCGACGTCCTCACCGCCGGTCAGCTCGCGGATCCGTGCGCCGAAGCGCTTCCACTCGCGCGGGTCCTGGGTGTGCTCGTCCTTCCAGAACCGGTAGTCCTCGGCGCTGCGGTCGATGACCGCCTGCGCGCCCATGGCGCGGCAGATGTCGGCTTTGGGTGTGGAGGAGACGACGCAGACGGGATTGGCGCCGCCGACGAGGGCGAGTTGGGTGGCGTAGCTTCCCAGACCGCCGGCGGCGCCCCAGATCAGGACGTTGTCGCCCTGTTTCATGGCGGCGCCGTTGCGGGAGACGAGCTGCCGGTAGGCGGTGGAGTTGACCAGGCCGGGGCAGGCTGCCTCCTCCCAGGTGAGGTGGGCGGTTTTGGGCATGAGCTGGTTGGACTTGACCAGGGCGATCTCGGCGAGGCCGCCGAAGTTCGTCTCGTATCCCCAGATGCGCTGGGCCGGGTCGAGCATGGTGTCGTCGTGCCCGTCGGGTGATTCCAGCTCCACGGACAGGCAGTGCGCCACGACCTGGTCGCCGGGCCGCCAGGCGTTGACGCCGGGGCCGGTGCGCAGGACCACACCCGACAGGTCGGAGCCGAGGATGTGGTAGGCCAGGTCGTGGCGAGCGGCGAGCGGCGAGGTGCGGCCATAGCGTTCGAGGAACGTGAACGTGGGCACCGGCTCGAAGATCGCCGACCACACGGTGTTGTAGTTCACGGAGCTGGCCATGACGGCCACCAGGGCCTCGCCGGGCCCGGGTTCGGGCACCGGCACCTGGTCCAGGTGCAGAGACCGGCGGGGGTCCTTGTGCCGGCTCGGTAGGCCGGCGAACATGCCGGTCTCGTCCTTGTGGACGGTGACGGCCCGGCAGGACTGGGGCAGGGGCAGGGCCGCGAAGTCCTGAGACGTCGTCTGCGGCGCGAGGATCAGTTCCAGCAGCTCGTGCACGGGGTGCCTCCAGGCGGGCGGTCAGGCGGGGCCGCGGTGCGGTATTCGGCCGGCCCGAAGTCGTTCGGAGGTCTCCAACCCGGGGGCCGGCGCCGCGCGGGCACCCGCCGGGTGGGTCACAGGTCCAGGTCGAGGTCGAGGTCCTCAGCGCAGTCCGGGAGTTTGGGCTTCCAGGGGGCCATGGTGAAGTGGCTGGTGCCGTCGTTGTCGACCGTGAGCCAGGAGCTGTGGACCTGCTGCGCCAGGTGGGTGAAGCGGGGGGCGGTGGTGGCCAGGGCCAGGAAGCCGGTGAGGACGGTTCCGGTGGGGCGGCGGGTGGTTTTGCCTGCGCCCAGCCAGTGGCCGGTGATCAGCTCGCCGCGCGCGGTGGTGACCAGCAGGCGGCCGGTGCCGGTGGCGTCGATGCCCGACACGTGGGTCAGCTGGTAGGTGAGGTGGAAGCGCGCCCGGGCACCGGTGATCCGGCCGGTGCCCTCGCTGGCGACCTCGCTGCGCGGATACCCCCCTTCGGGCGGGAGCACGGTGGTGGCGGTGATCCTGCCGCGCCCGGCGATGAGGATGGGCCGCGAAGTGTCCATGGTGACGTATGTCCTTTCCTGGTGTTGCGCCGCGGGCGGCTTCCGCGGCCGCGGGGTGGGGGCGGGGCCGTCGCCGCGGGGGTCCTGGGGCGTGGTTGTCCATGCCGGTGGCGGGTGGGCGCCCGTCGCCGTGGCGGCGCCAGGCGGCGGTGGGGTGTGGCGGGAGGTGCGCCGGCTCCGGGGCAGTAACCCCGCCAGGAAGTCCCGGACGATGTCGGCGTAGTGCGGGGCGTGGACGGGGTGGACGGCGCGCAGGGCGGCGGCGAGGCGGGAGCGCGGCGGCACACCGCCCGGCGGTCGAACGGTCATGGGCGGGTCCTGCGTCGGGGGTGAGGGCGGGAGCGAGGCGGGTGTGGTGCGGCGCCGTCGTCGGGGGGCGCCGTTTCCTCGGGCGGTATTCCCGGGCCGGGGCCGGGCCGCCGAACACCGGCGCCCCTCGTGTGGGCGGCCTGCGGCGTCGGCGCCTTTCACCGGCCCGGGGGCGCCGGGGCGGTCAGGCGGTGCGCTGGGCGGGGGTGAGGCGCTGGAGGAGGTAGTGGGCGAGGGCGGCGGGGGTGGGTTGGGCCCACATGACGCTGGGCGGGATGCGCAGGCCGGTGTCGGTTTCGAGTCGGGTGCGCAGGCCGGTGGACATCAGGGAGTCCAGGCCGATGGCGTTGAAGGCGGTGGTGGGGGTGAGGGTGTCGGTGTCGCGGTGCAGGACGGTGGCGGCGTGCTCGATGACGGCCTGCTGGAGCAGGGCGTGGCGGTGGGTGTCGGTGGTGGCCTCGGCGAGGG
>NZ_JBVHXY010000048.1:0-9161 GCF_055569215.1 Kitasatospora sp. NPDC029312
TCCTCTCCCCCCCCCCCCCCCCCCCCCACCCCCCCCCACCCCCAACCCCCCCCCCCCCCCCCCCCCCCCCCCCCCCCCCCCCTCGGTGCTTCGGCGCTACTTGGCCGGGCCGTCCGGCGTGACCGGGTCCGGGCCGATGTGGGGGTCGCCCTCCAGGGGCACCTCCTGGCCGCTCGTCCGGTCCACCACCGTCCGCCCGGTCAGCGGGGAGCGCAGATCGGCGGAGACCGCCTGCCGCTTGGCCAGTGCGGTGCAGACCTGGCCCGGCTGGACGGTCGGGGGCCCCGGCACGACCTCGACGGCCACCGTGCCCGCCTGCGACTCGTCCGCCTTCAACGCGTACTTGGTGCAGACCCCGCCGAAGAAGTAGACGGTCAGCTTGTTGCCGTCGGCCCGGTAGGCGACCGGCGGCCGCACCGCCGTACCTGCCCCGGTGCCGGTCGGGTCGGGCTCGCCGGGGGCGATCGCGTTGCCCGGGGGAGTGGCGGCCCCCGACGGCTGCCCGGGGGGCGAGGCCGGGGTGGGCGCACCCGCCGTCGGCGGCTGCGCCGGTTGGCCGGACGCGCCGGGTGCCGTCCCGGACGGGGCGCCGGGTGCCGTCGGCGCCCCGGGGGAGCCGCTCGCGGAGGAGGCGGTCGAGCCCGCGGGGGCGGAGGGGCGTGCCGAGTCCGCCGAGCTCTTGCCGTCCCCGTCGCACCCGGCCACCGTCACCACCGCCGCCAGCACCACGGCCGCCAGGGCCGCCATCCGCCGACCACGCCGGGGCATCGTCTCCAGATCCATCTGCACATCCTCCCGAGGACTCAGCGGCGCCGCCCCTCGGCCGCTCCGCGCGGTTGTGACGTGCCCCGGTCGGATCCGGTTCCCCTTCACCCGGGAGCGGGTCACATGCCGTACTCGGCCATCGCGGCGACCAGCCGCTGGGCCCCGGACGGGACCCGGACGCCGACGGGCGCGGGGGCGGCCGGCTCCGGGCCCGCCGCCAGCAGCGGCCAGAACCGGCGCAGCCGCCGGGAGGAGGTCACCAGTGCGTCGAGGGTCTCGGCGTCGGCATCGGCTCCGGAGCCGGACAGCGGGTAGTGCTCGGGCATCATCGGGCATCGCTCCGATCCACAGCCGTGGCGGCACTGCCACGGTCGACGACGGGGTCCGCCCGGTCCGGCCGGGCCCCTGAGGCCGACCCTAGGCCCGGTTTCCGCACACCCACCAGTGCTACCCGGAGGTAGTACACCGTCGAGCGCAACGGGTGTCACGCTGGCAGGAGGGCGACAGCTCGAGCGGCACTCTTGCTGACGCACGGTCCCGGCCCGGTACCGTGGGTGGGTTCGTTCGCCCCCCGCTGGCCTTGCTGCCACCCTGAGGAGACCCCGTGCGTATCGCCGTCGCCGGCTCGATCGCCACCGACCACCTGATGACGTTCCCCGGCCGGTTCGCCGACCAGCTCGTCGCCGAGCAGCTGCACACCGTGTCGCTGTCGTTCCTGGTCGACGCCCTGGACATCCGCCGCGGCGGTGTCGCCCCGAACATCGCGTTCGGCATGGGTGTGCTCGGGCTCCGGCCGATCCTGGTCGGCGCCGCCGGTGCGGACTTCACCGAGTACCGCAGCTGGCTGGAGCGGAACAACGTGGACTGCGACTCCGTCCACATCTCCGAGACCCGGCACACCGCCCGCTTCATGTGCACCACGGACGAGGACCACAACCAGATCGCCTCGTTCTACACCGGTGCCATGGCCGAGGCCCGCAGCATCGAGCTCAAGCCGATCGCCGACCGCGTCGGCGGCCTGGACCTCGTGCTGGTCGGCGCCGACGACCCGCAGGGCATGGTCCGCCACACCCAGGAGTGCCGCACCCGCGGCTACGCCTTCGCCGCCGACCCCTCCCAGCAGCTGGCCCGCCTCGACGGCGACGACATCCGCGAGCTGGTGGACGGCGCCGCGTACCTGTTCACCAACGAGTACGAGGCCGCGCTGATCGAGAACAAGACCGGCTGGGGCGCCGACGAGCTGCTCACCCGCGTCGGCACCCGGATCACCACCCTGGGCAGCAAGGGCGTCCGGATCGACCGCAAGGGCGAGGCCCCGATCACGGTCGGCTGTGCGCGCGAGGAGGCCAAGGTCGACCCGACCGGCGTCGGCGACGCCTTCCGGGCCGGCTTCCTCACCGGCCTGTCCTGGCAGCTCGACCTCGAGCGCTCCGCCCAACTCGGCTGCATGCTCGCCACCCTGGTGATCGAGACCGTCGGCACCCAGGAGTACGAGCTGCGCCCGGCCGCCTTCGCGCAGCGCTTCGAGGAGAACTACGGCGCCGAGGCCGCCGCGGACATCCGCGCCCACCTCGTCAAGTAGCCGGTCACGTAGTCGGCCCGGTCAGGAGCGGCGCACCACCAGGTAGGCCGAGCCCCGGTCGCCGCCGTACTCGGCGGCCGGGGCCTCACCCGCGTACTCCTGCCCGCGCATCCCGCACCAGGCGGGGACGTCCAGCCGGGCCGCCTCGTCGTCCGACAGTACGGCGACCGTCCCGCCGACGGGCACCTCGCCGATCCGCTTTGCCAACTCGATGACCGGCAGCGGGCACCGCTGGCCCAGGGCGTCGAGGACGAGGGTCTGCGCAGCCGGCTCCGGCTCCGGCTCCGGCCGAGGCTCCGGCTGCGACTGCGGCGCCGGCAGGTCCAGCCCGAGCGGCGCCCGGACGCCCGCCACCAGGTCCGGCAGCACGGTGAGGAACCGCTCCACGTCAGCCTCCGTCGTCCCGTACGGCAGGGACACCCGGACGTTCCCCTCGGTGAGCACCCCCATCGCGGCCAGCACATGGCTCGGCGTCAGCGTGGAGGAGGTGCAGGAGGAGCCGGAGGAGACCGCGAAGCCCGCCCGGTCCAGCTCGGTGAGCAGCACCTCGCCGTCCACGTACAGGCAGGAGAAGGTGACGATGTGCGGCAGCCGCCGCACCGGGTCGCCGACCACCTCGACCTCGGGCACCGACTGCGGCACCCGCGCCCGGATCCGTTCCACCAGCGCGTGCAGCCGGGCGTTCTCCCGCTCCGCCTCGGCCCGTACGGCGCGCAGCGAGGCGGCCGCGGCCACGATCGCCGGGACGTTGACGTAGCCGGGCACCCGGCCGCCCTCGCGCTCGTCGGCCGGCAGCGGCGAGGAGTACCGGACCCCCTTGCGCACGGCGAGGACCCCGACCCCGGGCGGCCCGCCCCACTTGTGGGCGCTCGCGGTCAGCAGCGACCAGCCCGCGGGCACGTCCACCCGCCCGACGCTCTGCGCCGCGTCCACCAGCAGCGGCACCCCGGCGTCGGCGCACAGCGCGGCGACCTCGCCGACCGGCTGGACGGTCCCGACCTCGTGGTTGGCGCTCTGCAGCACGGCGAGTGCGGTGTCCGGGCGCAGCAGGCCGCCGAAGGCCGCCGGGTCCACCCGCCCGGTGCGGTCCACCGGGGCCACCGAGACCTCGCCCCCCTCGGCCTCCCGGCGTTCGGCGACGTGCAGCACGCTGGAGTGCTCCACCGCGGAGTGCACCAGGTGCCCGCCGCGCCGCCGGTTCCCGGTGAGGGCACCCAGCATGCCGAGTTGGACGGCCTGGGTCCCGCTGGCAGTGAAGGCGATCTCGTCCGCCCGTGCGCCCAGGACGGCGGCCACCGTCTCGCGGGCGGCGTCCAGCAGCATCCGGGCCTGCCGGCCGGAGCGGTACAGCCGGGCCGGATCGGCCCAGCCCTCGTCCAGGGCGGCGGTCAGGGCCTGCCGCGCGACGGGGTGCAGAGGGGCCGTCGAAGCCACGTCGAAGTACACGGTCACATTTAACGCCACTCCGCGGGGCCCGTCCGCGCTTCTCGTCCGCTCACCGGCCGTCAGTCGATCACCCCGAATGTCCGCTTCGTCCTCGACCGACGGGCCGTCACCGACGACGTTCGAGGTCATCCCCCGATCGGGCGTAACGAC
Source organism: Kitasatospora sp. NPDC029312 (assembly GCF_055569215.1). Classification (NCBI taxonomy): domain Bacteria; kingdom Bacillati; phylum Actinomycetota; class Actinomycetes; order Kitasatosporales; family Streptomycetaceae; genus Kitasatospora; species Kitasatospora sp. NPDC029312. Next base: position 3,944 of record NZ_JBVHXY010000048.1, read on the forward strand.
CTCGAATGCCTACGATGACCTGCGGCGCAGCCGTCGCCGGGCCTGATCGGGCGACCGGGCGGCGCGTTACCGGGGGCTGCCCGTCAGGAGCGCATAAGGCTGGAGTAGGGTTTGGCCCGCATAAGCATTCAAACCGTGCCCGTGGACGGGTCGCCGGGGAGGCTCACAAACCTCCTTCGGTGCGACGCGAAGGCGGGCGAGACTTCGGGAAGGCGCTACGTGAGTCCCAACGGCTCCGACCGCTCGCCGCGGCGCACGATGCGGCGGAAGCTGCCTCAGGCGCTGGCACTGGGCCTCGTCATCGCGACCGCCACCGGCTGCTCGGCCAACGACCTCCCCAGGCTTGGCCTCCCGAGCCCGGTCACCAAGGAAGGACCCATGGTCCTCCAGATGTGGCAGGGCTCCTGGATCGCGGCGCTGGTGGTCGGCGTACTGATGTGGGGTCTGATCATCTGGAGTGTGATCTTCCACCGGCGCAAGCGCACCGGTGTGGAGATCCCTCCGCAGACCCGGTACAACGTGCCCATCGAGGCGCTCTACACCGCGGTCCCCATCATCATCGTCTCGGTCCTCTTCTACTTCGTCGCCCGCGACGAGGCGAAGCTGACGCACGTCTCCGCGAAGCCGCAGCACTACGTCAACGTGGTGGGCTTCCAGTGGAGCTGGGCGTTCAACTACGAGAACACCGAGACGCCCGACCCGGCCAACAAGGACGCCGCGTACGACGTCGGTACGCCCAAGGACGTTCCGACGCTCTGGCTGCCGGTCAACGAGACGGTGCAGTTCCGGCTCACCTCTCGTGACGTCATCCACGACTTCTGGCCCGTCAACTTCATGATGAAGATGGACGTCGTGCCGGGCGTGGTGAACAAGTTCGAGGTCACCCCCACCGTCAAGGGCGAGTACATGGGCAAGTGTGCCGAGCTCTGCGGCGAGGACCACTCGCGCATGCTGTTCAATGTCAAGGTCGTCGACCGCGCCGACTACGACAAGCACCTGGCCGACCTGCGTGCCAAGGGCCAGAACGGCGCGGTGCCTTCCGGCCTCATCACCATGGGAAGTGAAGCGAAGTGACCATCCTCAACGAGCCCGCCGCGGCCGGCGGGGGCGCCGAGGCCGTCACGGTCGGGGCGCAGCGGACCCGGAAGCCGGGTTCGACCATCATCAAGTGGTTGACCACCACGGACCACAAGACGATCGGCACCCTGTACCTGGGCACGTCGTTCGCCTTCTTCCTGATCGGCGGCGTCCTCGCCCTGGTCATGCGTGCCGAGCTGGCTCGTCCCGGGACCCAGATCCTGTCGAACGAGCAGTTCAACCAGGCGTTCACGATGCACGGCACGATCATGCTGCTGATGTTCGCGACGCCGCTGTTCGCGGGCTTCGCGAACTGGATCATGCCGCTGCAGATCGGCTCCCCGGACGTGGCGTTCCCGCGTCTGAACATGTTCGCGTACTGGCTGTACCTCTTCGGTTCGACCATCGCGGTCTGCGGCTTCCTGACCCCGAACGGCGCCGCCGACTTCGGCTGGTTCGCCTACTCCCCGCTGTCGGACGCGGTGCACTCGCCCGGCGTCGGCGGTGACATGTGGATCATGGGTCTGGCCTTCTCCGGCTTCGGCACGATCCTCGGTGCGGTCAACTTCATCACCACGATCATCTGCATGCGCGCTCCGGGCATGACGATGTTCCGGATGTCGATCTTCGTCTGGAACGTCCTGCTGACCTCGGTGCTGGTCCTGCTGGCCTTCCCGGTCCTGGCCGCCGCGCTGTTCGCCCTGGAGGCCGACCGCAAGTTCGGCGCCCACGTCTTCGACCCGGCCAACGGCGGGGCGATGTTGTGGCAGCACTTGTTCTGGTTCTTCGGCCACCCAGAGGTGTACATCATCGCGCTGCCGTTCTTCGGCATCGTCTCGGAGATCATCCCGGTCTTCAGCCGCAAGCCGATGTTCGGTTACTCCGGCCTGATCGCGGCCACCATCGCGATCGCCGGTCTGTCCGTGACGGTGTGGGCGCACCACATGTACGTCACCGGCCAGGTGCTGCTGCCGTTCTTCTCGTTCATGACCTTCCTGATCGCGGTCCCGACCGGGGTGAAGTTCTTCAACTGGGTCGGCACCATGTGGAAGGGCTCGCTGAGCTTCGAGACGCCGATGCTGTGGACGGTCGGCTTCCTGGTGACCTTCCTCTTCGGTGGTCTGACCGGTGTCCTGCTGGCCTCGCCGCCGATCGACTTCCACGTCTCGGACTCGTACTTCGTCGTCGCCCACTTCCACTACGTGGTCTTCGGCACCGTCGTCTTCGCGATGTTCGCCGGCTTCCACTTCTGGTGGCCGAAGATGACCGGCAAGATGCTGGACGAGCGCCTGGGCAAGATCACCTTCTGGACGCTATTCATCGGCTTCCACACCACCTTCCTGGTGCAGCACTGGCTCGGCGCGGAGGGCATGCCCCGCCGCTACGCCGACTACCTGGCCTCGGACGGCTTCACCACGCTGAACACCGTCTCGACCATCGGCTCCTTCGTGCTCGGCCTGTCGATCCTGCCGTTCCTCTACAACGTCTGGAAGACCGCCAAGTACGGCGAGAAGGTCGCCGTGGACGACCCGTGGGGCTTCGGCCGCTCGCTGGAGTGGGCGACCTCCTGCCCGCCGCCGCGGCACAACTTCCTCACCCTGCCCCGGATCCGCTCCGAATCCCCGGCCTTCGACCTCCACCACCCGGAGATCGCCGCGCTGGACTACCTGGAGAACCACGGTGAGGCGGCCAAGCACCTCGCCGGCGTGACCCCGGCGAAGTACGACGCCCCGAAGCTGGGCAAGGGCGAGAAGGAGGGCGACGCCTGATGAAGGAACAGGGAAAGATCTTCCTCGGCCTGTCGGTCTTCGTGCTGGCGATGGCCATCACCTACGGCCTGTGGACCAACAACTCGGGCCCCGGTCTGGAGGCGGCCGGCACCACGGCGCTGTTCCTGGCCTTCGCCCTCTGCGCCTTCATCGGGTACTACCTCGCCTTCACCGCCCGCCGGGTGGACAGCGGCGCGGGTGACAACCCCGAGGCCGAGGTCGCGGACGACTCCGGCGAGCTGGGCTTCTTCGCCCCGCACAGCTGGCAGCCGCTCTCGCTGGCGCTCGGTGGCGCACTCGCCTTCCTGGGCGTGATCTTCGGCTGGTGGCTGATGTTCTGGGCCGCCCCGATCATCATGATCGGCATCTTCGGATGGGTCTTCGAGTTCTACCGCGGTGAGAACCAGAACCAGTAGGTTCCGTTTCCACCGACAGGGCCGGTTCCCCGCAAGGGGGGACCGGCCCTGCTGCGTCCGGAGAGTGACGGCCTCACTCGCGCGGGTCAACGGCGGGTCGCCCGGATGTCGTTAGAACCAGGGTGTTCCTACGATCTGATCAATCGTGCGAAAACCTGGGAGGCGGCCATGGCCGACAGGCGCGGAATCGCAGGTATCGGCGGCATTTCGCTGACCCTCGCAGTGCTGGCCCCGCTGGCCGCCTGCTCCTCCGGCGACGAGGAGTCCCGGCCCCACCGGATCGACGCGGCCCGGCTCGTCCACCTCTCGGCCGAGGACAAGGCCGACCCCTCGAAGCCGATCACCGTGACGGCCGTCGAAGGCAGCCGGCTCACCGACGTGACCGTGGTCGGCCCGGACGGCCGGGTGGTGGCCGGCAAGCTCGCCGACGACCAGCGCAGCTGGCAGACCACCGGCCGGTTGAAGGCCGGCACCACGTACGCCGTGCGGGTCTCCGCCGACGACGGCAGGAACGGCCGCGGCGACGGCACCGTCAAGTTCAGCACGCTGGCCGCCCAGCGCCTGCTCACCGCCAAGCTCGGCCCGGACTCCTCCGGCAGCGGCGTCTACGGCGTGGGGCAGCCGCTCACCGTCCAGCTCTCCGAGGCCGTCAAGGACCCGCAGGCGCGCCAGGAGGTCGAGCGGGCCCTGACGGTGACCTCCCAGCCCGCCGTCACCGGTGCCTGGTACTGGGTGGACGACAAGAACCTGCACTTCCGGCCGGAGGAGTACTGGCCCGCCGGGACGGCCGTCACCCTGGCCTTCGACGGCACCGGCACCCGGATCTCGGACGGCCTCTACGGCGGTGACCGCAGCTCGCTGCGGCTGCGGATCGGCGAGCGGGTGGAGTCGGTGGTCGACGCGGCCGCCCACGAACTCACCCTCAAGCGTGACGGCGAGGTGGTCCGGAGCGTCCCGGTCACCACCGGCAAGCCCGGCTTCGACACCCGCAACGGCATCAAGGTGGTGCTCGGCCAGGAGCGTTCCGTCCGGATGAACGGCGAGACGATCGGCATAGCCGCGGGCAGCTCGGAGTCCTACGACCTCGACGTCAAGTGGGCCACCCGGGTGACCTGGAGCGGCGAGTACGTGCACGCCGCGCCCTGGTCGGTCGGCTCCCAGGGCCTGGAGAACGTCAGCCACGGCTGCACCGGCATGAGCACCGACAACGCCAAGTGGTTCTACGACAACACCCGGGTCGGGGACCTGGTGACGGTGGTGAACAGCCTCGGCGCCACCATGGAGCCCTTCGGCAACGGCTTCGGGGACTGGAACGTGTCCTGGACGGACTGGGTCAAGCACAGCGCCCTCGGCCAGCCCCTCAGCACCACCGCGCCGGCCGCTCAGGCCCCCGCGGCGGGAATGGTGCGGCCGGAGATCTAGGAACTTGCCCCGGTCAGGCCTCCGGGTAGGCCAGCCCCAGCGCGGTGACCACGGCCGCCAGGGCGTCCTCGCGGGTCAGGCCCAGGCGGCTCGCCCGCTCGGCGTACTCACCGGCGGCCGCGGCGGCCAGCCGGTGGGCGGCGTCCCCGGTGGCGGCGATCAGGGTGCCGCGCCGGCCGTGGGTCTCCACCACGCCGTCCGCCTCCAGCTCCCGGTAGGCCCGCGCCACCGTCCCGGCGGCCAGTCCCAGTTCCTCGGCCAGCGCCCGGACGGTCGGCAGCCGCAGCCCAGTCGGCAGCTCGCCGGAGCGGGCCTGTTCGGCGAGCTGGGCGCGGATCTGCTCGTACGGGGGAGTGGCGGCGGCGGGGTCGACGGACAGCTGCACGGGGGCTCCTGGAGGGCGGTGCGGGTAGGCAGTGCGGGAAACGGCTTGCGGGAAAGCCCGAGGGGGGGGGGGGGGGGGGGGGGGGGGGGGGGGGGGGGGGGGGGGGGGGGGGGGGGGGGGGGGGGGGGGGGGGGGGTGGGGGTGGGGTA
>NZ_JBVHXY010000048.1:9169-33311 GCF_055569215.1 Kitasatospora sp. NPDC029312
CCACCCCCCCCCCCCCCGAAACCCTACGCCTGCCCTCTCCTCCCCTCTCTCCCCCCCCCCCCTCCCCCCCCCCCCCCCCCCCCCCCCCCCCCCCCCCCCCCCCCCTCGGGGTGACGCGGGGTGCGTACGGGATCAGTGGTGGCCGTGGCCGCTGGTGATCTCGTGGTGCTCCTCGGCGGTCGGCTTGGGGATCTGGCTGCCCTCGCCGTAGAACCCGCGGGAGAGCTTGGCCCGGGTGCGGGTGACGACGCCGGCCTTGCGGGCCACGCCGTTCTCGTCCGTCTGGGCCGGCAGCTGGACCGGCTGGTTCTGCTCGTGCGCCGTGAGCTTGTACAGGTCCTTCTGCGGCAGCTGGGCGTGGATCTCGACGAACTCACCGTGCGGCAGGCGCTTGATGACGCCCGTCTCGCGGCCGTGCAGCACCTTGTCCTTGTCGCGGCGCTGGAGGCCGAGGCACCAGCGCTTGGTGACGATGAAGGTGAGGACCGGCACGACGAAGAAGCCGACGCGCACGAAGTAGGTGATCGAGTTGATCGACAGGTGCAGGTGGGTGGCGAACAGGTCGTTGCCACCACCGACCAGCAGCACCAGGTACAGGCTGATCCAGGCGGCACCCAGGGCGGTGCGGACCGGGGCGTTGCGCGGGCGGTCCAGGATGTGGTGCTCGCGCTTGTCGCCGGTGATCCAGCCCTCGATGAACGGGTAGACCGCGATCGCGACCAGGACCAGCGGGAAGATCATCAGCGGGACGAAGACGCCCAGGTTCAGGGTGTGGCCCCACAGGCTGATCTCCCAGCCCGGCATGACGCGGATCAGGCCCTCGGAGAAGCCCATGTACCAGTCGGGCTGGGCGTCGGTGGACACCTGGTCCGGACGGTACGGGCCGTAGGCCCAGATCGGGTTGATCGTGGCGATCGCCGAGATGGCGGCGATGAGGCCGAACACCAGGAAGAAGAAGCCACCGGCCTTGGCCATGTAGACCGGCATCAGCGGCATGCCGACGACGTTCTTCTCGGTCTTGCCCGGGCCCGCCCACTGGGTGTGCTTGTGGTAGAAGACCAGGATCAGGTGCGCCACCAGCAGGCCGAGCATGATGCCCGGGATCAGCAGCACGTGGATGGTGAAGAACCGCGGCACGATGTCGTGGCCGGGGAACTCGCCCCCGAACAGGAACATCTGGATGTAGGTGCCGACCAGCGGGACCGCGAGGATCGCGCCTTCCATGAAGCGGATACCGGTACCCGACAGCAGGTCGTCCGGCAGCGAGTAGCCGAAGAAGCCGTCGAACATGCCCAGGACCAGCAGCAGGAAGCCGAAGACCCAGTTGATCTCACGCGGCTTGCGGAACGCGCCGGTGAAGAACACGCGCATCATGTGGACGAGCATCGCGGCCACGAAGACCAGGGCGGCCCAGTGGTGGATCTGACGGATCAGCAGACCGCCGCGCACCTCGAAGCTGATGTCCACCGTGGAGGCGTAGGCCTCCGACATCCCGATGCCCTTGAGCGGCACGTACGAGCCGTTGTAGACGACCTCGGCCATCGACGGCTTGAAGAACAGCGTCAGGTAGACACCGGTCAGGATGATGATGACGAACGTGTAGAGGCAGATCTCGCCCAGCATGAAGGACCAGTGGTCCGGAAAGATCTTGCGCAGGTTGGCCTTGGCGAGGGAGTAGATCCCCAGCCGGCCGTCCGTCCAGTCAGCCGCGGCCTCCCACTTGTTGGCGGGCTTGGCGCGCGTGCTGGAGGGCTTGGCGGCACCGGTCGTGGTGCTGCTCGCGCTACTCATCGAGCACGCTCCCAGTAGCTCGGGCCGACAGGCTTCTCGAAGTCGCCGGTGGCGACCAGGTTGCCCTTTTCGTCAGTGGTGATCTTCAGCTGCGGCAGCGGGTGGCCGGCCGGGCCGAAGATGACGCGCGCGCCGTCCGCCAGGTCGAAGGTCGACTGGTGGCAGGGGCAGAGCGCGTGGTGGGTCTGCTGCTCGTAGAGGCTGATCGGGCAGCCGACGTGGGTGCAGATCTTGGAGTACGCCAGGATGCCCTCGAAGCCGAGGTCCCGGGACTTGTCGTCCTTGATGTCCTCCGGCGCGATGCGCACCAGCATCAGGGCGTCCTTGGCGATCCGCTGCTGGAAGTCCTCGCTGTGGGTGGTCAGACCCTCCGGCATGGCGAAGGTCAGCGAGCCGACGGCGATGTCCTCGGGCTTCATCGGCTGCATCGTGTTCATGTTGATGAGCGGCAGCGGCTTGGCCGGGGTCGCCTCCCTCCAGCCCGTCTCCTTGAGCTTCTTCTCTGGGAGCGGGCCCAGGTCGCGGAGCAGGACCACGCCGGAGAGCGGGACCAGCGCCATCGAACCGATGAGGGTGTTGCGGATCATCTTGCGGCGACCGAAGCCGGACTCGGCGGCACCGGTCTTGAACTGCTCGATGACGTCAGCGCGAACCTCGTCGGAGGCCTCGATCGGGTGACGCTCGGACGGCATCTCGACGTCCGACATCAGGGTGCGGGCCCAGTGGACCGCGCCCGCGCCGATCATGAAGAGGGCGACGCCCAGGGTCAGGCCGAGCGCGAAGTTCAGCGCGCTGACCGTGCCCAGCGGGAAGACGTAGACGAGCTTGTCCGGGTCGATGGCCACGTACGAGGCGATGAAGCCGATGGTGGCGAGCATCGAGACCACGAACATCAGCGAGACCTGGCGCTCCGCGCGCTTGGCGGCCCGCTCGTCGATGTCGGTACGACGGGGCTCGTGGGCCGGCAGGCCCGGGTCGGCGAAGGGGTTGCCGTGCTCGGCGACCTCGCCGGCGGAGCCGTGGTGCTCCGGGAGCTTCTCTTCTGACATGTCGTGGCTCATGACTTCTTGGCCTTGGTGGTGTGGGCGGCGACCCAGATCGCGACCGCGATGAGCGTGCCGAGGCCGAAGATCCAGCCGAACAGACCCTCGGTCACCGGACCGAGGCTGCCCAGGGTGAGACCGCCGGGGTTGGGCTCATCGTTGGTGGTGTGGCGGACGAAGGCCACGATCTGCTTCTTCTGCTCCTCGGGCATGGTGGTGTCCGGGAACGACGGCATGTTCTGCGGGCCGGTCTGCATGGCCTCGTAGATGTGCTTGGCGTCCACGCCCTCCAGCGACGGGGCGTACTTGCCCTTGGTCAGGGCACCGCCCTGGCCGGCGAAGTTGTGGCACTGGGCGCAGTTGGTGCGGAACAGCTCGCCGCCCTTGGAGATGTCGTCCGGGTCGGTCGAGGTGTACTGCTTCTGGTCCGGCGTGACCGGGCCGGGGCCGAGGGAGGCGACGAAGGCGGCGAGCTGGTCGATCTCCGCCTGCGTGTAGATGTTCTTCTTGCGCGGAACCTGGGCGCCGGGCTGCTGGGCCGGCATGCGGCCGGTGCCGACCTGGAAGTCGACGGCCGCGGAGCCCACGCCGACCAGGCTCGGACCGTCGCTGCCGCCCTGGCCGTTCAGGCCGTGGCAGGAGGAGCAGCCCACGGCGAAGAGCTTCTTGCCCTCATCGATCGCGAGCGACTGCGCGGCGACGTCGGCCTGCGCCTTGTCGGCGGGCGCGAACGCGGCGTACAGCCCCCCGGTTGCCGCCAGGGCGAGAAGTAGGACGACCAGCGCCGCCAATGGGTGGCGCCGTCGTGCGGAGAGCTTTTTCACGGAATAACCCCGGTGTCAGGATCTGGTCGACTGGTGGGTGCACCCGGCGGCCGGTCTGGCCGGCACGAGGCTGCCTGTCCAAGGCTGCGCGCGCGGTCGGTCGGTGGGAGCGTCGGCACCGGCAGAAGCGGCCCGTCGCCGGTGAGGGCGGGGGCCGCAGCCGGTGGCCAGCGACCTGATCAGCTGGTTACTTGATCAGGTAGATGGTCGCGAACAGGCCGATCCACACGACGTCGACGAAGTGCCAGTAGTACGACACGACGATCGCGGCGGTGGCCTGCTCGTGCGTGAAGCGCTTGGCTGCGTACGTCCGTCCCAGGACCAGCAGGAAGGCGATCAGACCACCCGTCACGTGCAGCCCGTGGAAGCCGGTGGTCAGGTAGAACACCGTGCCGTACGGGTCGGAGGACAGCGACAGGCCGTCCTTCTTGACCAGCTCGGTGTACTCGTAGACCTGGCCGCCGATGAAGATCGCGCCCATCATGAACGTGATGACGAACCACATGCGGAGCTTCTTCACGTCCCCGCGCTCGGCGGCGAACACGCCGAGCTGGCAGGTGAGCGAGGAGAGCACCAGGATGGTCGTGTTGACCGAGGAGAAGCCCACGTTCAGGGCGTGCGCCTTCTCGGTCCAGAACTCGGCTCCCTTGACGGAGCGGAGCGTGAAGTACATCGCGAAGAGGGCCGCGAAGAACATCAACTCGGAACTGAGCCAGACGATCGTTCCGACGCTGACCATGTTCGGTCGGTTGACCGATCCGTGCGCGTGCCCGGTTTCTACTGCTGTTGCTGTCGCCACGACGGACATTATGTCGGTCCCTTATTCCGTCTTCACGCCGGGGGGTGTCCCTCGGAGTGTCCGGTGCGTGCGGTATGCCCGCTTGGCGGTCGGCCGGGTGCCCGGACGGGGACCGAGCTGCGGCGTGTCCCTTTTCTGACGGTTCCTTGAGGAGCTCACGACCCCCGTGCCCGGCGGGTCGTTGCACGGTCGGCGCAGCGCCGTGTTGTAGGGGACGGGGTGCCCCATCGGCCGTCCGGGTGGTCTGGCCGGGGCAGGGTGACGGGCCGTCCTCCGGGCGGGTCAGCCGCGGGCGCGGCGGCTTGAGCAGGAACGTGCGCGAGGGGGGCCCGGGACCGGGGGGAACGGGAGTAGCATCCGGATCAGGTGAACGTGGTCCGGATCACACTTGAGGGAGCAGGGTCCATGGCGTACACGACCGACGAGACGCTCACCGTCCTCGTCTACAGCGACGACCGCAACACCCGCGAGGAGGTGCTGACGGCGCTCGGCCGCAGGCCCGCCGAGGATCTTCCGGAGCTGTCCTACCTGGAGTGCGCGACCACCCCCGCGGTGCTCAAGGCGCTGGAGAAGGGTGGCGTCGACCTCTGCATCCTGGACGGCGAGGCGGTGCCGGCCGGCGGGCTCGGCCTCGGGCGTCAGCTCAAGGACGAGATCTACGGCTGCCCGCCGGTGCTGGTGCTGATCGGCCGGCCGCAGGACTCCTGGCTCGCCGCCTGGAGCCGGGCCGATGCCGCGATCTCCCGCCCGGTGGACCCGGTCGCCCTGGCCGGGGCGGTCGCCACCCTGCTGCGGGCGCGACTGGCCAAGCGGGCGCCGGCCACGCGCTGAGCGGTGCCGTCTCAGTAGGAGAGAAGACACCGCCGCGGGCACCCGGCCGCTCGATAGGCTGACTCCATCCGTACGGACGTCCCCGCTGCGGGGGAACCGACAACAGCTGGAGTCAGCCATGGTGAACGTGAACCCTGCGAACGGCGGTAGCGACCCCGCGCAGGTGGTTCGCACCTGGCCGGACCTCCTGGCGGCGCTGTTGAAGGGGGAGGACCTCGACCGCTCGTCCACCGCGTGGGCGATGGACCGGATCATGAGCGGCGAGGCGTCCCCCGTCCAGGTGGCCGGGTTCATGGTGGCGCTGCGAGCCAAGGGCGAGTCGGTCGACGAGATCGCCGGCCTGGTCGACGCGATGTACCAGCACGCCGAGCCGCTGGACATCCCCGGACCGGCGGTGGACATCGTCGGCACCGGCGGCGACCGCGCCAAGACCGTCAACATCTCCACGATGTCGGCGATCGTCGCCGCGGCCGCCGGGGCCAAGGTGGTCAAGCACGGCAACCGGTCGGCCTCCTCCGCGAGCGGTTCCTCGGACGTGCTGGAGAAGCTCGGCGTGGCGCTGGACCTGTCCGCCCGAAGGGTCGCCGAGGTGGCCGAGGAGGTCGGGCTCACCTTCTGCTTCGCGGCGAAGTTCCACCCCTCGATGCGGCACGCCGCCACCGCCCGGCGCGACCTCGGGGTGCCGACGGCCTTCAACATCCTCGGGCCGCTGACCAACCCGGCCAAGGTCACCTCGCACGCGATCGGCTGCTTCGACACCCGGCTCGCCGGGCTGATCGCCGGGGTGCTCGCCCGGCGCGGGGCGACCGCGCTGGTGTTCCGCGGCGACGACGGGCTGGACGAACTCACCATCACCACCACCTCGCGGGTGTGGCTGGTGCGCGGCGGGGTGGTCACCGAGATCACCTTCGACCCGCGGGACGTCGGCATCGAGCTGGTCGGCATCGAGGCGCTGCGCGGCGCGGACGCCGGGTACAACGCCGAGGTCGCGCGCAGGCTGCTGGCCGGGGAACGCGGGCCGGTGCGGGACGCCGTGCTGCTGAACACCGCAGCGGCGCTGGTGGCGCTCGACCTGGGCGACGGGCCGCTGACGGAGCAGCTCGCGGCGGGCATGGTGCGGGCGGCGGAGGCGATCGACTCCGGCGCCGCGCAGGACCTGCTGCGGCGCTGGGCGGACGCCACCGGCCGCAGCTGAGACGTGACTTGAGGGCCCGTGCCGGTTCGCCGGTGCGGGCCCCACGTGTGCGCCCGAGCCGCCCTGCACGGACGCCCCGAGCCGCCTCCGTGCACGCCCCGAGCCGAAGGGGCGCGCCGGTGCCGGAAGTCGAGGAGCGACAAGCGAGGTACGAGCGCCGGAGCGACGAGCGCCGGCACCGGGTCGGAGCGCCCCGGAGGCGAGCGGGCGACGACAGAGTCCGGATGGTGGATGCCCGTTTGACCACCCGACGGGCCCGACCTACAGTCTTTGCCAGGTCATGAGTGACAGCGCCAAGCCCCAGCTGGCTGTCCGGCAACCCTCCGTCCGTGGCGGGGTGCCCTGGGTGAGGACCGGGTCGCCGGCAAGCCGTCCGAGCGACAAGCGCGGACGCCCGACGACTGGCACTCCCGGGGTCCCCAGCCCCCGAAGGAGTGCGTCCTCATGTCCCTCTCCACCGAAATCTGCGCCCCGCTCCCCGTGCTCGGCCACGACGTCCTGGTCCCGCTGGCCGACGGGAAGAAGGTCGGCTACGCGGCGCTCGACTACGCGGCCTCCGCTCCGGCGCTCCAGCGGGTGTGGGATGACGTCGCCGCCTACGCGCCGTACTACGGCAGCGTGCACCGCGGCGCCGGGTACCTCTCGCAGCTGTCCACGGACCTGTTCGAGCAGAGCCGCCGGACCGTCGCCGACTTCCTCGACCTGCGCGAGGGCGACCAGGTGGTCTTCACCCGCGCCACCACCGACTCGCTCAACCTGCTGGCCTCCGCCGTTCCGGCCGGCACCCGGGTGTTCGCCTTCGAGACCGAGCACCACGCCTCGCTGCTGCCCTGGGCGCACGCCGGGCTGGAGGTCGGCTACCTGCGGGCACCGCGCTCCTGGGCCGAGGCGGTGGCCGCGCTGGACGCCGCGCTGGCCGCGGCGCCGGAGGGGCCGAAGCTGCTGTGCGTCACCGGCGCCTCCAACGTGACCGGCGAGCTGTGGCCGGTCGCCGAGCTGACCGCGACGGCGCACCGGCACGGCGCCCGGGTGGTGCTGGACGCCGCCCAGCTGGCCCCGCACCACCGGGTCTCGGTCCGCGAGCTGGACGTCGACTGGATCGCCTTCTCCGGCCACAAGCTGTACGCGCCGTTCGGTGCCGGGGTGCTGGCCGGGCGCTCGGACTGGCTGGACGCGGCCGAGCCGTACCTGGCCGGCGGCGGGGCGACCCGGACGGTGGCGCGGGAGGCGGACGGCTCGGTGGCCGTCCAGTGGCACACCGGCCCGGCCCGGCACGAGGCCGGCTCGCCGAACGTCATCGGCGCCTACGCGATCGCCTCGGCCTGTCGGGCGCTGACCGAGGCCGGTTTCGACGCGCTGGAGGCCCGGGAGCGGCTGCTGGTCGAGCGGCTGACGGCCGGGCTGGCGGAGATCCCGCAGGTCAAGGTGCTGAGCCTGTTCGGTCCGGATTCGGCCCGGGTGGGCGTGCTGTCCTTCATCGTCCAGGGCTGGAACAGCTCGCACTTCTCGGCCGCGCTGTCCGCCGAGTACGGCATCGGGGTGCGCGACGGGCTGTTCTGCGCCCACCCTCTGGTGCGGACCCTGCTCGGGGACGAGGAGGTGGCGCCCTCCGAGTGCGGGGCGCCCGAGCCCTCGCTCCCCGGCGAGCGCAGCCTGAACGCGATCCGGGTGAGCTTCGGCGCCGGGACGCCGGACGAGCACGTCGAGCGCTTCCTGACCGCCGTCCGCGAGCTCGTCACGGACGGCGCGGCCTGGAACTACCGCAACGAGGGCGGCCGTTGTGTCGCCACCGTGGAGGTGGACCGGGGCCGCCGCGAGGCCTGAGCGAGGGGCTACCCGTCTGCTCGTCTGCTGGTCTGCTCGTCTGCTGGTCTACTCGTCCAGGCCGAGGGCGAAGGCCGCTTCCAGGTCGTGCTGGGAGTAGGTGCGGAAGGCGATCTGGGTCTCGGTGTGGGCCACGCCCGGGACCTTGTTGAGCCGGCCCGGGATGACCTCGGCCAGGTCGTCGTGGCGGCGCACCCGCACCATCGCCACCAGGTCGTAGCCGCCCGTCACCGAGTAGACCTCGCTGACGCCCTCGATGGCCGCGATGGCCTCGGCGATCTCCGGGATGCGGTCGACGCTGGTCTTGATCAGGACGATGGCGGTGATCACTGTTCGGGCTCCTTCGTGGGGTGCGGCCAGGGTATCGGGCCTCAGCCGGAGCGTCTCGGGGGGTGGCGGACGACGGTGCAGGCGAAGAGGAAGCCCGCCGAGAAGCCGATCACGTGCACCAGGTAGGCCACCCCGGGCCCGGCCGAGTGCACCGACCACCACTGCAGGGCGAACCAGAGGCCGAGCACCAGCCAGGCCGGGAAGCGCAGCGGAAGGAAGAGGAGCAGCGGAACCAGGGTGGTCACCCGGGCGCGGGGGTGGAAGCGCAGGTAGGCGCCGAGCACGGCGGAGATCGCGCCCGAGGCGCCGATCAGCACCCGGGTGGAGTCCGGCGAGTGGGCCTCGGCGAGTGCGAAGCCGTACGAGGCCAGGCTGCCGGCCGCCAGGTAGAAGAGGAGGAACCTGGCCCGGCCGACCCGGCGCTCGACGGTGGGCCCGAAGACGTAGAGGAAGAGGAGGTTGCCCAGCAGGTGTAGCCAGCCGGCGTGCAGGAAGAGCCCGGTGAGGGCGGACACCGCGGGGTGCTTGCCGGGGGTGGGGGAGGCCGGGCAGCCGGGGACGGGGTCGGGGGCCTCGGCGAGCTGTTCGGCGGTCAGCGGGCGCCCGGCCAGCAGTTCGGCCGGGACGGCGCCCCAGCGCTGCTCGTACCTCTGCTCGGCGCAGACCCGCGCCTGGCCCCGGCCGTACAGCGGGTTGAACCCGGCGGCCGGACCGAGCAGGAAGACCAGGGTGTTGACCGCGATCAGGGCATAGGTGACCGCCGGGGCGGGCACCGTCGGGCGGCCGTCCCGCGCGTCGGTGTGGTCGGTGGCCGCGAGCGCCATGCGGCCAAGCATCCCTTGGGACGGCGCAGGTGACACGGCGGTTTACGGCAGGTGGACTAGCCCTCGTGTTCGGCGACCGGTGGTCTTGGCGGTTGCCCCAGGCAATAGGCTGGGAGCGGGCATTCCCGCCTCCCGCCGCCGATGCCGGGCTCCGGGGGGAGCGCCTAGCCCGCCCAGGGACCAGCCGAGAGGATCCCCGATGACCGCCCCCGCCCTGACCGCCGAGACGCGCTGGCGCTGCACCCTGTGCGGCAACCTCACCCGCTTCGACGTGACCCGCACCGCAAGGGTGACCGAGTTCCTGCACTTCGACCTGGCCGGCGACTCCGCCGTCGAGGAGACCGAGGTGCTCAGCGAGACGATCGAGTCGGTGCGCTGCCGCTGGTGCAACGCGGTGGACCAGGTCGAGCTGGTGACCCGTCCGGGCGCCGAGGGTGCGGAGGCCGCTGCCGAGCAGGGCTGATTCCCGCCTGTGCGGTGGGCGGCGCGCGACGCGCCCGTCCGCCGCACGGGACAATACAGAACAAGACGCACGGAGCGTGACGACAGGGGCGGCCGCGGCCGCCCCCGCTGGACCAGGATCGGAGCCGAGGACGTGGTGGACGCAGCGAAGGAGCCCGCGGACGCGCAGGGGCTTCAGCCCGCTGCGCCGGCACCGGGGCAGGGCGCCGGCGCGGTCCCGTCCGAGGCGCCCCTGCCGGATGCCGCTGCCCCGGTGGCTGCTGCCCCGGAGGCCGCTGCATCGGACAGCGCCTTCCCGGAGGCGGCTTCTCCCGAGGCGGCCTCCCCCGATCCGGCTTCGCCGGACACCGACGAGTCCGGCGGGGCCGCCGGCGGCGCCGAGGCCGCTCCGGAGCGGCCCGTCGAGAAGCTGGACCGGCCGCTGCCCGAGGGCGTGCGCCGGCGCGTGGTCGGCCTGGCCTCCGACGCGCTGGGCGGGCTGCCGCCCGCGGAGCTGCCGCAGAGCCTGCGTCAGTACGTCAAGTTCACCCCCGCGCGACGGGCCAAGTACGCGGCCACCGCCCTGGCCGCGGCGCTGGAGTCGGAGCCCGCCTTCCGGGTGCGGATAGCGGAGCGGCTGCGGCTGGGCCAGCCGGACCTGGTGAAGGCGCTGGAGTCGGGCACCGTCCCCGGCGCCGCCGATCCGATGGACGTCGCCGCCGCCGCCTACCTGGTGCGGTCGGCCGGCTGGAGCCGGCTGGTCACCGAGGCCGGTGAGGAGGCCGAGCGGGCCGGTGCCGAGGACGCGGCGGCGGAGGCCGGCCGGCTGGTGGAGAAGCTGCAGGCGGAGCTGGCCGAGGTGCGGGCGACCGCGCGGGCCGACCTGGAGCGGCAGCGCGCGGAGTTCGAGGGCGTCCGGCGGGAGGTCGAGTCGCTGCGCAAGAGGGTGCGTTCGCTGGAGAGCGACACCCGCCGGGCGCAGGCCGAGACCCGCCGGGTGACCGGGGAGCTGGAGGCCGCGAGGGCGCAGGCCGCGGCCGAGCGCAGCGCGGCCGAGAGCGAGGCGCGGCGGCTGCGGCACCGGGTGTCCGAGCTGGAGAACGCCGCCGAGCAGGGCCGCCGTTCGGCCCGCGAGGGGCGCAGCGTCGAGGACATGCGGCTGCGGCTGCTGCTGGACACCGTGCTGCAGTCGGCGCAGGGGCTGCAGCGGGAGCTGGCGCTGCCGGTCTCCCAGATCCGCCCGGCGGACCTGGTGGAGGCGGTGGTGCCGGGAGCGGCCTCGCCGCACGACGTGGCCCGGCGCGGCCTGGCCGAGGACGATCCGGCGCTGTTGGACCAGCTGCTGGCGATCCCGCAGGTGCACCTGGTGGTGGACGGCTACAACGTGACCAAGACCGGCTATCCGGCGCTGCCGCTGGAGCAGCAGCGGATCCGGCTGCTGGGCGGGCTGGCGATGCTGGCCCAGCGCACCCAGGCGGAGGTCACCTGTGTGTTCGACGGGCAGGACCTGGACGTTCCGGTGATCATGGCGCCGCCGCGCGGGGTTCGGGTACGGTTCAGCCGGACCGGGGAGACCGCGGACGAGTTGATCCGTCGTCTGGTGCGGGCCGAGCCGCAGGGCCGTCCGGTGGTGGTGGTGTCCACCGACCGGGAGGTCGCGGAGGGCGTGCGGCAGGCGGGCGCGCGACCGGTGGCTTCGGTCCTGCTGCTGAACCGCCTGGCCCGGCCCTGACCGGAGGCCCGGCGGCCCGGCCACTGTGACGCCTGGTCAATGCCCGTTTTGCCAGGGTGTGCGGATCCCGTGAAGTCAGCGTGGGAACCGGAGTTCACGCCTTCGGGGGAGTGGCAAAACGGATAGATCTTCACTAGGGTCAGGCGTCAAACCTATTTTCCGGAATCTCACCTGATCGGGTGAGTCCTATGGAAGAAGGAGCCGCTCCCTTGGCCTCCCACCGCCGTCCCAAGCAGCCGAGCCGCGCGCGGGTCTCCGTGCTGACCGCTGCCGCTGCGACCGCGGTCGCCCTCTCCGCCCAGGTCGCCGCGCACGCCGCGCCGCAGCCGAACAAGGCTGACGTCAAGGCGCAGATCGACCAGCTCCAGGAGGAGCAGGAGCAGGCGGCGGAGAAGTACAACGGCGCCAAGGAGCGGGCCGACCAGCTCCGCAAGCAGGCCGATCAGCTGCAGGACCAGGTGGCCCGCAGCCAGGAGCAGATGACCCAGTTGCAGACGGGCCTGGCCGAGGTGGCGGGCGAGCAGTACCGCACCGGCGGCATCGACCCGTCCGTCCAGCTGATGCTGTCCTCCGACCCGTCCGGATACCTGGAGAAGGCCTCCAGCGTGCAGCAGGCCAGCGCCAGCCAGACCGAGGCGCTCAAGGGCCTGCTCGACCAGCAGCGCCGGCTGGACCAAGAGAAGGCCGAGGCCGCCGCGGTGCTGGCCTCGCTGGACTCCACCACCAAGGACCTCAACCAGGCCAAGGCGGACGTCAACCAGAAGCTGAAGGCCGCCCAGGACCTGCTGAACTCGCTCAGCGCCGCCGACCGCGCCGCGCTGAAGGCCCAGCAGCAGCAGGACGACCGCGCCTCGCGCGGCAGCACCCGGGTCGACCTCAGCAGCCTGCCGCCGGCCAGCGGCTACGCGGCCGTGGCCGTCGCCAAGGCGATGAGCAAGCAGGGTTCGCCGTACGTCTGGGGCTCCACCGGGCCGAGCACCTTCGACTGCTCGGGCCTGATGGTCTGGTCGTACGCCCAGGCCGGCGTCTCGCTGCCGCGCACCTCGCAGGAGCAGGGCAACGTCGGCACCCGGGTGCCCTCGCTGGACCAGGCCCAGCCGGGCGACCTGGTGATCTACGGCAGCGACCGGCACCACGTCGGGATGTACATCGGCAACGGCATGGTGGTCCACGCGCCGCACACGGGTGACGTGGTCAAGGTGATGAAGGCCGACGCGATGCCGATCAACACGATCCGCCGGGTCTGACGAGCCGACACGCCCGACGGGCCGCGTTCCGGCCCTGTGATCCGCGCCACCCTCCGACCGGGGTGGCGCTTCGGGTTCACCCGTCCTTCGCTCCCTCGTTTGAGGTTTGATCAGCTTTCCGTGCGGCGGCGATCACCAACGGTCATTTTCACAAATGAACATGGGTAATCTTCCGTCTTTTTTCTGACAAGGATTTGAACGGATCACGGTTCAGTTACTAGGGTCGTGCCCCGAACCACCGCACTGTCGATCACCCAGCCTGGGTGGCGGCGGTGGTTACCGCCGAGTTCGTGAAGCAGCGGGACAGGTCGACGCGACTGTCCGACAGGGGAGCCCAGCAGTCCGGGCGCTGTGGAGCGGAGCCGGGGAACCACGTTCCTCCGGGGTGAATCGGCGCCAGGTCGGCCGTTGGAACGGCCGTGAGGCGTCGTAGGGCATGCTTCCGGCCCGAACCCGTCAGCTCACCCGGTAGGCGGATGTAGGAAGAAGGAGTCCGCCTTCGTGGCGTCCCATCGCCGTCCCAAGCCCGCCAGCCGTGCCCGGGTCTCGATCCTGACCGGTGTCGCCGCGGCAGCCGTCGCCCTCTCCGCGCAGTCCGGCGCGCACGCCGACCCGCAGCCGACCAAGGACCAGGTCAAGGAGCAGGTCGACCAGCTCAACGAGCAGGCCGAGCAGGCGACCGAGAAGTACAACGCCGCGCAGGAGAAGCAGCAGGCGCTGGAGAAGCAGGTCTCCGGTCTGCAGGACCAGGTGGCCCGGCAGCAGTCCCAGGTGACCGACCTGCAGGGCGGCCTCGCCGAGATCGCCGGGGAGCAGTACCGCAACGGCGGCATATCCCCGACCGTCCAGCTGATGCTGTCCTCCAGCCCGGACAACTTCCTCAACCAGGCCGGTGCGCTGAACCAGGCCGGTGACACCCAGAAGAACCAGCTGAAGGAACTGCAGGAGCAGCAGCGCAAGCTCGACCAGGACCGCAGCGAGGCCCAGGGCAAGCTCACCGAGCTGGAGTCCACCACCCAGCAGCTGAAGGCCTCCAAGGACGAGGTCCAGAACAAGCTGAAGGCCGCGCAGGACCTGCTCAACACCCTGACCGAGCAGGAGCGCCAGGCGATCCGCCAGGCCGAGGAGAAGGCCGCCGCCGACGCCAAGGCCCAGGCCGACGCCGCCGCGAAGGCCGCCCAGCAGCAGGCCGCCGCCGACCGCGCCTCGCGCGACAGCGGCCGCAGCGACATCGGCTCCGGGGGCTCCTCGTCCTCGCCGGTCGTCAAGCCGGTGGCCCCCGGTAGCTCGCACGGTGCCGCCGCGCTGTCCGCCGCCGCCTCCAAGGTCGGCAGCCCGTACGTCTGGGGCGCCACCGGCCCGAGCTCCTTCGACTGCTCCGGTCTGATGGTCTGGGCGTTCAACCAGGTCGGCGTGTCGCTGCCGCGCACCTCCCAGGAGCAGGCCGGTGCCGGTACCCGGATCGGCTCGGACATCTCCCAGGCCCAGCCCGGCGACCTGCTGATCTTCTACAGCGACGCCCACCACGTCGGCATCTACGCGGGCAACGGCCAGGTGCTGCACGCGCCGAAGCCGGGCGCGTCGGTCCGCTACGAAGCGGTCTCCAACATGCCGCTGGCCTCCATCGTGCGGGTCTGATCCGTACGAAGGCCTCCCTGGGCCCGGTCCTCCCACGTGGAGGGCCGGGCCTGCGGCTTTACCGGCGGCTCGGGCTGATGTCCGATTAGGGGTCGAATATTCGGGTCCGGAGGGGTTTGGACTCGCTTGCCCGGACTCGCTAACGTCTGCCACCGGACTCCCGCTCGACGGCCGCCCACCGGGGTGCGGCCGCGGGGCCGCGCCGCAGGATCGGAGCCGCCGCCGCCATGTCCGTGCACCGCCGTTCCCAACTGCTCGCCCGTGCCCTGGTGTTGACCGCGGCCGCCACCACGGCCCTGGGCGTGGCGGCCGCCGGCAGCGCCCAGGCCGCTCCCGGCGCGCCGGACGCGCCGGACCGCAAGGACGTCAAGGCGCAGGTCGAGCAGCTGTACGACGAAGCCGAGCAGGCGTCCGAGAGGTACAACGCCGCGCAGGAGGCCCAGAAGCGGCTGCAGAGCGAGACCACGGTTCTCCAGGGGGAGCTCGCCACTGCCCAGGACCAGCTCAACGAGCTGCGCGGCGGCCTCGCGACCGTGGCCGGGGCCGAGTACCGCGGCGGCGGGATGAGCCAGACCGCCCAACTGATGCTCTCCAGCGACCCGGAGTCCTACCTCGCCCGCGCCCGCACCCTCGGCCAGGCCGCCGAGCGGCAGCAGGAGACCCTGCACGAGCTGGTCACCCGTCAGCGCCGACTCGACCAGCGCCGCAGCGAGACCGCGGGCAAGCTCGCCGAACTCGACCAGGCCCGGCGCTCGCTGGCCGAGAACAAGCAGCAGATCCAGCAGCGACTGGCCAAGGCGCAGAAGCTGCTTAACAGCCTCGGCGCCGCCGAGCGGGCCCGGATGGTCGTCCAGGACGCCGAGGACGCCGAGCAGCGCGCCACCCGCGGCGCCGACCGGCTGGACCTCGGCACCACCCCGCCGGCCTCCGAGCGCGGGGCGGCGGCGCTGGCCGCCGCGGTGCGGATGATCGGCTCACCGTATGTCTACGGATCCACCGGGCCCCGTGCCTTCGACTGCTCCGGTCTGATGTACTACAGCTGGCGGCAGGCCGGAGTGACCCTGCCGCGCACCTCGCAGGCCCAGGCGTACGCCGGGCAGCGGATCAGCCTCTCCGAAGCGCGACCGGGAGACCTGGTGATCTTCTACCGGGACATGCACCACGTCGGGATGTACGCCGGCGGCGGGGTGATGGTGCACGCCCCGTACCCCGGCGCCAAGGTGCGGTACGAGAGCGTCACCACGATGCCGGTCTCCGGGGTGGTACGGCTCTGAGCACGACGCCCTCCGGCCCGGACGACCACCCTCCGATACGCCCGGCCCACTGCGTCCTGTCCCGGCGCGGGGCGCTGCTGCTGGCGGCCGGCGGGCTGGCCCAGCTGTCGCTGCCCCCGGCCGCGCCGGCGGCACCAGCCGGGCGGGTGGCGGACCGGCGGGCCGAGGTGGCCGGTCTGCTGACCGACCGGGCGGCCTCGCTGCCCGCCCGGTCCGGGCTCGCGGGAGCCGAGGCGGTCTACCGCAACCTGGTGCTCTCCCCGGCCGACGGACCGGACCGGCTGACCGCCGCCGCCGAGCTGGCGGTGCGGATCGCCGGGTACGACGAGTACCCCGTGGTGTACCCGCGCCGGATCGCGCTGGTCCGCTCCGCGGGCGGCTGGCGGGTCGAGCGGGAGGAAGCCGTGGGCGGGCCCCCGGCGCTCTGGGACCTCGGAGAGGTCCGCACCGCCCCCGGCGCGCACTGCCTGGTGCTCGGTGTGGCCGGCGGACCAGACCCGACCGGGCTGGTCGCGGTGGGGGACCGCGCGGTGCCGGCCGTCAGCGCGGTCTGGGGCGGTGCCTGGCCGGGCCGGCTGCTGCTGGAACTGCCCGCCGCCGAGGCCCAGTTCGCCCGGCTGCTGGAGGGCGACCCGGCGGACTGGACGGGCATGGCGGCGGTCACCGTGGCCGCCCCCGGTGCGCCCCGGCACACCCCGGCGGACCGGGTGGTGATCAACCCCGAGGCCTTCGGGCGGCTCAGTGAGTTCGGCCGGCAGGTGGTGGTCACCCACGAGGCCACCCACGTCGCGACCAGGGCCGACACCCGGGCCTGGACCCCGCTGTGGCTCTCCGAGGGCGTCGCCGACTGGACCGCCTACCGGGACTCCGGCCGCAGCCCCCGGCAGATCGCCCCCGAGCTGGCCCGGGACGTCGCGGCCGGCAAGCCGCCCACCGCGCTGCCGGCCGACCGGGACTTCACCGCCGGGGCCACCGGCATCGCCCAGGCCTACGAGCAGTCCTGGCTCGCCTGCGAGCTGATCGCCCGCCGCTGGGGGCCCGAGCGGCTGGTCGCCCTCTACCGGGCGGTCGGGGCGGACGACGGGCGGGGCGAGGACCGGGATCAGCGGATCGACCGGCTGCTGCGCGCCGGGCTGGGCGTCGGCTCGGCCCAGTTCACCGCGCTCTGGCTGGCCGAGGTCGCGGCCTTGAAGGGCTGACCGAACCCCTGGCGGGGCCGAACCCCTGGCGGACGGTCCCCGGACGTCCCTTCAGCGGCCGGCCGGGGTGTTCGGCTGGTCGATGCCGTCCAGCAGGTCCTGCTCGTACGCGATGCCCGGGCGGACCGGGTAGGCGGACGCGGGCGGCAGCGCCGGGGCCTCGTCCATCACCACCGTGGGCGGCAGGGCCACCGCGGCGCGGGTGGAGCGCCAGAGCCGGATGCCGGAGAGCACGGCGGCGGTCAGCAGCAGCAGGTTGCGCAGCGTCAGGACGGCGATCGCCCAGGGGTCGCTGGCGAGGATCTGGGTGAACATGGTCGGGAACTCGACCAGCGTCAGCGGACAGGCGATCAGGATCAGCAGGGCGACCGGCCGCTGGCTGGTGCCGCGCACCGTCAGGCAGACCGCGGCGACGCCGATCAGCCAGACCAGGTACTGGGGGCTGATCACCCGGCTCGTCACCACGAAGACCAGCAGCGCGCACAGCGCGGCGTCGTACATGGTGGCCGCGTTGCGGCGGCGGGCGGTGAAGCGCCACAGCAGCAGCCAGAGGAAGCCCAGCACGGTGCCGGCCAGCATCACCTTGCTGATCACGCCGACCCACGGCCCGAGCATCTCGGGGGAGCCGTAGTTCATGGTGACCCTGCCGTCCCAGCCCCCGGCGATCCGGGCGAAGTGCAGCGGCAGCGCGCCGACCGACTCGACCTCGATGCCGCGGTCCGCCTGGAAGGTCAGGAAGTCGAAGGCGCCGTTCATGCCGGCCGCGAGCAGGAAGCCCACCGAGACGGCGGTGGCCGCGGCCAGCGTCCAGGAGCGGCGGGTGCGACGGCCCGAGGGGGTGCCGATCAGACTCAGCAGCGGCCAGATCTTGACGATGCCGCCCAGGCCCAGCAGCAGCCCGCCGACCGCCGGACGGCGGATCAGCGCCAGCAGACCGGCCAGCGTGAGCGCGGTGACCAGGATGTCGAAGCGGTTGTAGATCATCGGGCCGAGCAGCGGGACGCCGACCACCCACATCCAGGCGCCGGTCAGCGCCCGGCCCCGGCGCAGGCCGGTACGGACCAGCAGCGCGGCCGCGGCGGCGTCCGCGATCCCGCAGATCACCCAGAAGGAGACCAGGTACGACCAGGGCAGCAGCCCCGGCAGCAGGATCACCAGGGCGGCGCCCGGCGGGTACTGCCAGGTCACGTCGTCGAACGGGAACGTGCCGGTCTGCAGCACCCCGTACCAGGCGTGGTAGATCATCCAGACGTCGGCGGTGACGTCCCCGCCGGGCGCCTTCAGCACGCCGGTCATCAGCAGCACCAGCACGGTGCGGGTGGCCACCCAGGTCGCCCCGAGGGCGGCGAGCGCCCCGAGCGGGCGGCCGAGTCGGCCGCGTGCAGAACCGGGCTCGGTGGCCGGGGCCAATTCCACTGCGCTCCCTCGTTCGTCTCGGACGTCCTCACCGGAGGCGTCGTACTGACGGACGCCCGGGCCGCGATCCTCTGCGGCCTAGGTACTAGGACTGACCCGGGGGTCAAACGGTTGCCGTGAGCGGTTCCGTTCCCGGCGGGTCATGGTGTTGACCTATCGTACGGATCACTCAGCGGTACACCGAGCACCCCCCGACCGAGCGAGCCGTGGCCAGATGCACAGAACCTTGATCGTCACCAATGACTTCCCGCCCCGTCCGGGGGGCATCCAGGCGTTCGTGCACAACATGGCCGTCCGTCAGCCCGCCGGAAGCATCGTGGTGTACGCCTCCACCTGGCGGGACGGCAGTGAGGTGCGGCGCTTCGACGCCGAGCAGCCGTTCCCGGTGATCCGGGACCGCACGAAGGTGATGGTTCCCACACCCCGGGTCACCCGGCGGGCCGCCGAGATCCTGCGCGCCGAGAAGTGCGACTCGGTCTGGTTCGGCGCCGCCGCCCCGCTCGGGCTGATGGCGCCCGCGCTGCGCCGGGTCGGGGCGGGGCGGCTGCTGGGCATGACCCACGGGCACGAGGCCGCCTGGGCCCAGCTGCCGGTCTCCCGGCAGCTGTTGGGGCGGATCGGAGCCGGCACCGACGTGCTCACCTACCTGGGCGAGTACACCCGCTCGCGGATCGCCGCCGCCGTCGGCCCGCAGGCGGCGGCGCGGATGGTGCAGCTGCCGCCGGGCGTGGACGAGAAGACCTTCAACCCCGGCTCCGGCGGTGCGGAGGTCCGCCGCCGCCTGGGGCTGGCGGACCGGCCGGTGGTGGTCTGCGTCTCCCGGCTGGTGCCGCGCAAGGGCCAGGACACCCTGATCGAGGCGATGCCGCAGATCCTGGAGGACGTGCCGGACGCGGTGCTGCTGATCGTCGGCGGCGGCCCGTACCGGGCGGACCTGGAGAAGCTCGCGGACGCCCGGGGCGTACGGGCCTCGGTGCGGTTCACCGGCTCGGTGCCGTGGGAGGACCTCCCCGCCCACTACGGGGCCGGGGACGTCTTCGCGATGCCCTGCCGAACCAGGCGGGGCGGGCTGGACGTGGAGGGCCTCGGGATCGTCTACCTGGAGGCCTCGGCGACCGGCCTGCCGGTGGTCGCGGGGGACTCCGGCGGCGCCCCGGACGCCGTGCTGGAGGGCGAGACCGGGTACGTGGTGCCGGGCGGCTCGGCCACGGCGGCCGCGGAGCGGATCGTCCGGCTGCTGCGGGACGAGGAGCTGCGGCGGCGGATGGGCGAGGCCGGGCGGCGCTGGGTGGAGCGCTCCTGGCGCTGGGACCTGCTGGCCGGGCGGCTGACCTCGCTGCTGGCGGCCTAGCACGGTCCGGCACGGTCTGGCGCGGTCCAGGGTGGTTCAGGGCGGTCCGGGGTGGTTCAGGGCGGCCCGGCGCGGGCCGGTGACGTGAGCGGGCCCCGCCTCCAACAGGAGGCGGGGCCCGCTCGTGCGCCGGCGACCCGGCGTGGCTACTTCTGGTACAGCGCCTCGATCTCGGCCGCGAAGTCCTTCAGCACGACGTTGCGCTTGAGCTTGAGCGAGGGCGTCAGGTGGCCGCTCTCCTCGGAGAACTCGGTGTCTAGCAGGCGGAACTTCTTGACCGCCTCGGCGTGCGAGACGGCCGCGTTGCCGTCGTCCACCGCCGACTGCAGGGCCGCGAGCAGGTCCGGGTCGTCGGCGAGCTCGGCGACGGTGGCGGTGGCCGGCTTGCCGTTGAGCTCCTTCCACTTGGGGAAGAAGTCCGGGTCGACGGTGATCAGGCAGGCGACGAAGGGCTTGCGGTCGCCGACCACCATGACCTCGCCGACCAGGGCGTGGGCCCGGATCCGGTCCTCGATCACGGCCGGGGCGACGTTCTTGCCGCCCGCGGTGACGATGATCTCCTTCTTGCGGCCGGTGATGGTCAGGTAGCCCTCGGAGTCCAGCGAGCCGATGTCGCCGGTGGCGATCCAGCCGTCCCTGAGGGTGTCGGCGGTGGCCTGGGGGTTGTTCCAGTAGCCGGTGAACACGTGCGGGCCCTTGAAGAAGACCTCGCCGTCCTCGGCGATGCGGACGGAGGCGCCGGGGACGGGCTGGCCGACCGTCCCGATCTTCGGCTTGTCCCACGGGTTGAAGGCGGTGGCCGCGCAGGTCTCCGTCAGGCCGTAGCCCTCCAGGACGGTGAAGCCGATGCCCCGGTAGAAGTGGCCCAGCCGCTCACCGAGCGGGGCGCCGCCGGAGATGGCGTGGGTGGCCCGGCCGCCGAGGGCGGCGCGCAGCTTGCTGTAGACGAGCTTGTCGAAGACCGCGTGCTTGATCCGCAGCACCAGGCCCGCGCCGCCCGCGTCCAGCGCCCGGCTGTAGGCGATCGCGGTCTCGGCGGCCTTGTCGAAGATCTTGCCCTTGCCGTCGGCCTGGGCCTTGGCGCGGGCGGTGTTGTAGACCTTCTCGAACACTCTGGGGACGCCCAGGATCAGGCTCGGCCGGAACGCGGCCAGCTCGGCGGTGACGTCCTTGATGTCGGAGACGTGGCCCAGCTTGATCGGGGCCATCGCGGGGGCGATCTCGGCGATCCGGCCGAGCACGTGGGCCAGCGGCAGGAAGAGCAGGACGGAGCTGTCGCCGGTGCGGAACAGCGGGGCCAGGCGCTCGACCACGTTGCCGCACTCGGCGAGGAAGTTGCCGTGCGTCAGCTGGCAGCCCTTCGGGCGGCCGGTGGTGCCCGAGGTGTAGACGATGGTGGCGATCGAGTCGGGGCCGGCGATCGAGCGGCGCTGCTGCACCGTCGCGTCCGGGACGTCCTGGCCGGCTAGGGCCAGCGCGGCGATCGCGCCGTCCTCGATCTGCCAGAGGTGGTTCAGGCCCGGCAGCCGGTCGCGGACCTCCTCGACCACCTTGCGGTGCTGGTCGGTCTCGGCGAGGACGGCGACCGCGCCGGAGTCGCCGAGGATCCACTCGACCTGCTCGGCGGAGGAGGTCTCGTACACCGGCACGGTGATCGCGCCGGCCGTCCA
Source organism: Kitasatospora sp. NPDC029312 (assembly GCF_055569215.1). Taxonomy (NCBI): domain Bacteria; kingdom Bacillati; phylum Actinomycetota; class Actinomycetes; order Kitasatosporales; family Streptomycetaceae; genus Kitasatospora; species Kitasatospora sp. NPDC029312. The sequence goes on from NZ_JBVHXY010000048.1 coordinate 30,599, forward strand.
GATCGCGAAGTCCAGCAGCGTCCACTCGTAGCGGGTGCGGGACATGATGCCCACCCGGTCACCCGGCTCGATGCCCGAGGCGATCAGCCCCTTCGCGGCGGCGTGCACCTCGGCCAGGAACTGGACCGCGGTCAACTCCTGCCAGTGGCCGTCCACCTTCCGGCTGAGCACCGCGACGTCCGGGTGCTCCTCGGCGTTCCGGTGCACAGGGTCGGAGAGGTTACCGCCGCTCGGTACCTGGTAGAGGGCCGGAAGGCTGAAGTCGAGCAAGACTGCTCCTCGTTCGCGACGCTGCGGGACGGCAGGACGTTACTGCCCGGTAGGCAGCTTCGACCAGAGGGGTCGGCCCCGGTGTTCGAAGTGTCACACCCGGCCGGGTCGGACCAGGTGGTGACCGGGTCGTTCGACTGGCACCCTACGGCAGCGTCCTGGTGACCGGTCGGTAGCATGCCCGCCGCCCGGCTCTCACCGCCCGCCGCCGGTGCCCGCGCGGCCGAGTCGATCGCCGGTCGCGATAGCCTGCTCCGGGCGGACCCCGGGTCGAGCGCGCGTCGATCCGCACCGGCAGGCAGAGGGACGAGGCGGAGGGCCATTCCATGGCGGAGCACACCAGGTCGAGCATCACCATCGACGCGACCCCGGCCACGGTCATGGCCGTGATCGCCGACTTCGCCGCCTACCCGGCCTGGACCGGTGAGGTCAAGGAGGTCGAGGTCCTGGAGACCGGCGAGGACGGCCGCGCCGCCCAGGTCCGGCTGCTGCTGGACGCCGGCGCGATCCGCGACGAGCACGTCCTCGCCTACACCTGGGACGACGACCGCGAGGTCGGCTGGACGCTCGTCCGCAGCCAGATGCTCCGCTCGCTGGACGGCTCCTACACCCTCGCCCCGCTGGCCGGCGACCGCACCGAGGTCACCTACCAGCTCGCCGTGGACGTCAAGATCCCGATGCTCGGCATGATCAAGCGCAAGGCCGAGAAGGTCATCATCGACCGCGCCCTGGCCGGACTGAAGAAGCGCGTCGAAGGCTGACGGCGGCGGATCGGGGCTGAGGCGATGACGGCGACACGCACCATCCTGGTCAGCGGCGACGCCGGCGCGCCCACCGTGGCCGCCGCCACCGCCCTGCACGCCGCCCGGCGCGGCCACCGAACCTGGCTGCTGGCCGCCGACGACCCGCACCGCACCCTGGACTCCGTCCTCGCCACCCGACTGGAACCCGAACCGCTCGGCTACGCCCCGGGCCTGACCGTCTCCCGGATCGACGAGCAGGCCGCCTTCCGCTACGCCGTCGGCGAGCTGACCGGCCGGCTCAAGCCCGCCCTCGACCTGCTCGGCGCCGAACAGCTCGACCCGGAGGAGCTCACCGCCCTCCCCGGCATCGCCCGGCTCGCCCTGCTGCGCGCCCTGCCCGCCGCCGACCACGACGTCCTGGTGGTGCTCGCCCCGCCGCCCGCCGAGCTGATCGCCACCCTCGCCCTGCCCGAGCAGCTGTCCCGCTACCTGGACCGGCTGGTCCCCGAGCAGCGGCAGGCCGCCCGGGCGCTGCGCCCGCTGCTGGCCGGGCTGGCCGGAGTCCCGATGCCCGCCGAGTGGCTGTACGAGAGCCGCACCAAGGCCGCCGCGGCGCTCGCCGAGTCCCGCGCCGCGATCGGTGACCCCGGCACCAGCGTGCGCCTGGTCGTTCCGGCCGACGGCCACCCGTACGAGGAACTGCGCCGGATCCGGGCCGGCCTCGCGCTGTCCGGTCACCGGCCGGACGCCGTCGTGGTGCACGGGGCGCTGCCGCCGGCCGCGCTCACCTCACCCGATCCCTGGCTGGCCGCGCTGGCCCGCCGCCGCCAGGAGGAACTGGACCGGCTGACCGCCGTCACCGACGCCCCGGTGCTGGTCTCCGGGCAGCCGGAGGCCACCCTGGAGGCGGTCGCCGAGCACCTCTACGGGGACGGGCCCGGCCCGGAGCGGCTCGCGCCCGAGCCCTGGACGGTCGAGGACCGGCTCGCCGAGGACGGCCTGCTGGTCTGGCACCTCGGTCTGCCCGGCGCCGACCGCGCCGAACTGGACCTCGTCCGCCGGGGCGACGACCTGGTGGTCGGCCTGGGCGCCCATCGGCGGGTGCTCGCCCTGCCCTCCGCGCTGCGCCGCTGCACGGTGGCCGGGGCGGGGCTGCACGAGGGTGTGCTCTCGGTGCGCTTCGCACCCGATCCTTCGCTCTGGCCCCAGGGCTGACGGGCCCTCGGGCCCGCCCCGGGCTTTTCCGGGGCCCACCGCCGGTCCGGTAGCGTCGGGCCCCGGGGCCGCGCGGTGCGGCCACGGCTGAGGAGGCGCCCGCGATGACCAGCACCGACGACCGCACCGAGCCCGGGGCCGACCGCACCGAGCCCGGGGCCGACCGCCCAGGGGCGGGCGACGGGCAGGCCCACCCGTTCGGGCCCGAGCTGGGCCCGCTGGTGGACGAGGTGCGCCGGTTCGCCACCGCCCTCGGCGAGAAGGCGCAGGAGACCAGCGCCACCACCCTGATCACCCTGTCCGGGCTGGCCGACCGCCTGCGCACCCAGCAGCCGGAGGTCTACACCCACCTCGCCGCGGCCGGTTCCGGGATCGCCGCCGCCGGCGCCGAGTTGCTGGCCGCCTACCGGGGCGGGGGGGGGGGGGGGGAACGGTGCTGGGCGGCGGGGGGGGGGGGGTCGGTGGGGAAGATCGACCCCCAAGCC